>JBAPOP010000087.1:0-37932 GCA_049279675.1 Candidatus Acidiferrales bacterium | reverse complement strand
GCGCTCCCGTCGCCACCGGATTCCAGGGATGCTTTCGTAAAGCTTCTACCTAACCACCTCTATGGCGTGGTGATTACAACCAGGTTGGCGGAACTTAATGTGCAAAAGAGCGGTGCGTATGAATTGGTCGCTGAGTATCACAGTCCGATCCCGGCGAGCACGAACTTCGGGTTGCCGATTTGGAGCCGCGAAAAAGGGGCTGTGCCCTCAAATCGGGTGACGATTACGGTAGGCGAGTGATTCGAACCCACGACGACGAAGCGTGCCGTGAGCAGGCGAAAATTAAACCGACCGCGCAGAGCCTTGCTGTGGTGGTCCCAGCCGCCGCAAAAGCCGGGTGACAAAGGTTTAGATGCCGCTCAATCGTTAGGGGTGCCGCATGCTTCGAGTTGCGAAGCGTACGGGTTTTGACGTTCTGCTCTTGAATTTGCATCGCGATCGTCCACTGCGGTTCCCGTTCTGGTGTGCACGCACTCTTCTCTCCGTACAAAATCGAACAGGTATCTGCGCATCAAACAGGCTAATTTGCCGGTCGTTGGCGAGACAGTCTCACTGACTTGAGGATCTCGGAACCTCGAATCTTAGAGTTCGCAAATCGTACAACTCGGGGAGCCATCTTCTCGTAGTCCTTCAACCAACCAGGAATTTCGCTTACAGTACAACCAACCGGTGAGCAACCTTCCCGATGCAACGAGTTTTTTGGGCGCGCGTTCGGTGCCGCGCCGTCGTTGGGGCATCGCTCTACTGCTCGGATTCGGCGTTCTGGTGAATTACTTCGATCGCGTAAATCTCTCGGTCTCACAAGCGGCGCTGCACGAAGCATTCGGCATCTCGACGATCACGTTCGGGTATTTGCTGAGCGCCTACAGTTGGACGTACGCCGCTTTTCAACTTCCTTCAGGCCTCATTCTTGACCGGTTCGGCGTGAAGCTTGTCGGCCGCATCAGCGCGCTGATCTGGAGCGTGGCTTCATTTGCGGCGGCGATTTCGACGGGGCTCGCGGGCTTCTTGGGTGCGCGGCTTCTGCTTGGCGTAGGCGAAGCGCCGACGTTCCCTGCAAACGCAAAAGCGATTGGCTACTGGTTTCCCGTTGAAGAACGCAGCCTGGCAACGGCAATTTTTGATTCCGCCGCAAAGCTCTCCTCCGCGATTGGCGTGCCGGTGCTCGGAATTCTGTTGCTGCGTTTCGGATGGCGATGGAGTTTCGCGGCGACAGGTTTTTTGAGCCTGCTTTATTTTGTCCTCTTTTATGTTTTCTATCGGAATCCCAGCGAAGACAAAATGCTGTCGGCCGCCGAGCGCGAATTTATTCTGCAACGCGGAGCTCAGCCCGAGGATCGCGCCACGGCTGCCAAGGGCGCGCCACTCGGATACCTTTTGCGCCAACCGAAAATCTGGGGATTAGTTCTCGGCTTTGCCTCGTACAACTACACCTTCTATCTCTTGCTGACTTGGCTGCCTTCGTATCTCTCGACTGCGCATCACGTGGATTTATTGCATTCCGCCTTGTACACCAGCGTCCCGTGGCTCTTTGCGACGTTCACGGACATTCTCATGGGCGGTTGGCTCGTGGACAAACTAGTCCAGCGCGGTCGCGACGCTTCTCGCGTTCGCCAGGCGATTCTCATCGGCGGCACCACCCTTGGCTTGGGAATGCTGGGAGCGGCGTACGCACAGAGCGCGACAGCTGCCCTTATTTGGATCAGCGTGGCGATCGGCGGATTGTCCGCGGCCGCGCCGGTGGCTTGGTCTGTGCCGTCGCTGATTGCCCCGCCGGAAAGTGTGGGCACAGTGGGGGGGATTATGAATTTTGGCAGCCAACTCTCGGCGATCGCCGCGCCGATCGCGACCGGTTACATCGCGCAGGCGACGCATTCATTTTTCTGGGCATTTGGCGCGGCTGCTGCGTTTCTGGTTGCGGGAATTGGCGGTTATTTGTTCTTGCTGGGCCGAATCGAAGTAATTGCCGAGCCTTCGTGAGTCCAACGCCTAATTCCCCCGCGCATGGTGTTTTGCGGTTTGAGTCCTCAAGTTGCAGAGATTAAAGTTGCCAGTCACGGCAGCTAAAGCGTCGATAGAGCCGCGCGATGTCCTACGAATTTAGATGTGCGCGGATGTCATCGACGATTTCGTCGGGCGTCCGGGATATATCTTCAAGGATCGCGCCGGTAGGTTCTTCGAGCGTGGCAAGCTGGCTGGGAACCAAGTCTTCGCCCGCGAAATGATCCTTGCGCGTGGCCAAATTGCGGTGAAGCTGGGCCACTGAACCCCGGAGATACACTATTTTCACATTTAATCCTGCGTCGAGCGTGTCGCGATACTCCTGCTTTAGGGCGGAACAGGCGAGAACGATATTTTCGCCGTCGTAATTCCGGCGCAGCATTTCATCGTGAATCGCGTCGAGCCACGGCGCGCGATCCGCATCGCTCAGCGGAATGCCCCGATGCATCTTTTCCCGGTTCGCACTCGAGTGAAAATCATCCGCGTCCAGAAAAATCCAGCCGATGCGCTGCGCCAGAAGTTTTCCCACGGTCGTCTTTCCCGAGCCGGTGACGCCCATTATGAGAACGATCATGAGGAATGAATTATGGCATTGCCGCCGCGTGATCAGGCAAGAGCCGCTCTCATTTTTCCGCATCCGTGTGCCAACCGGGATTCGTCCACTTCCCATCGCGTAGAACAAAAATCTCCGTAACGCGCCCGGAAGTCACCGATCGCTTGCCGTCCACTTCGGTTTCATAAAGATACTGACTGTAGGTAATCGCAACATCGCCATAGCGCTGAACTTCGGTTCGCGGAAATTCCAGGCGGATCAGCTTTCCACCCGCTGCCTGAAATTTAGCAGCGGACTGAAGTATGTCCGCCTGATTCTTCCACTTCTCCTCGCCCGAGCTGATGACAATCGTGTCCGGCGGGACCAACGCTGCGAGCGCCTTTGTATCGTTCACGAACCAAGCGCGCCAAACCGCTTCGCGCGATTTCAGAAGTTCCGTTCGATCGTCCGAGCGGGCTGCCAAACCGGATACGAATAGTGCTGCCAGCGCGGCGGTCATCGCTAAGGTAGTCCAGATTACGCGACGCATATTTCCTCCCCTTTTATGATTCGCATTTTCGGGCGACGAGCGCCGGCGCCGGCGACGGGGAAAGCTTGACGTCATGTTCCGGACGGCTCTGCGCGCGGCGCATGAACCACGCGCCAGTCACACACACCACGCTGCCAAAAATCGAAAGCTTCGCGACATTCTCTCCCCGCACCAGGATTCCCAGCAGGAGCGCGACCGCCGGTATCAAGAATGCCGCGGATGACGCGCGCGTAGCTCCAACTTTACCGGCGGCCGTCGCCAGCGACACGAATGCAAGCCCGGTCCCGAATGCTCCCAACATCAGCAATGAGAAGAATGGCGCCGGCGACCAGCGCGCCGCGAGTACGTCGGGCACACCGAGCGGTGCGGTCAGTATCACTGCCACAATCTGCGCGCGGAGAATCACCGGAAGGGCTCCGTACTCTTGTTGCAGTGGACGCGCAAGATTCAGCGCGAATCCGTAAGAGACAACCGCCGCCAGGATCAGCAGCACACCGGAGACGCTGCTATGGCCTTCATGGATCGCCGGCCACGCAACCAGCCCAGCACCCATTAATCCGATCGCTAAACCAGCGATCACTCGGCGTTCGGGAACTCGACGAGCAATAGCAGTAGCTACGATGGCGGTGAAGAGTGGCACCGCGGCGTTCAACATGCCCGTCAACGCCGACGACACTCTCTGCTCTGCGAATGGGAACATGCTCAGCGGAAAGGCAAACCAAAAAACGCCGACTAACGCGATGCGCGGCCATGCTCCCCGCTCGATCGGCTTCCGCGCGGCCGGAAACATTGCCAGCGTGCCAAATCCGATGAACAGACGGACGAAGGTAATGCCGTTCGGCCCCAGCGCCTTCAATCCCTCAGCGATGAATAGAAACGATGCGCCCCAGATAAGTCCGGGGATTGCGATCAGCAGCCAGTCCGCGGATAGGGCGCTCGGGCCCCAAATTGATTCGTCTCTGATCTCGTTCACACGAACCTCCGTTGCAAATGCCGGCAGAGTGTATTCACGAATTCGCTCCGGGTTTGCGGTTTTGGTAGAGCGCCAGCAGCACGGCGCACGCGGATGCAGAAAAAACGGAATAGTCCATCGGCGATTTGATCCCGAAGGAAATTGCCATGGCGACGCCAAATAGGACGAGCAACAGCGCACTGCCGAGAGCCACCCAGCGCGTCCAGATGCCGAGAATCAGCGCGATTCCCACAAACAATTCGGCCGCGGTTGCGGCCCAAGCAAGAAATGGAATTGTCGCCGCAGGCATGAAGGAATTTACCTGAGCCGTATAGCGCATGAAGCCGTCGAAGTTTCCGTAACCGATATTCCTGCCGCGGTAGAGGCCAAAGCGATCGGCGATGCCGGAAAGGAATGCCGTGCCCAGCGCGACGCGAGCGTAAAGAATTCCCAGCCGCTCCAGAGTCTGCGTGCGTCTGCGATCCGCTGAATGATTCGGCATTGGTTCCGTTGCAGCGAGTGGTGCGTTGTCCATGATTATTTCTCCTCAGCAGGCCCGCCGGCCGGGACGTCAACGCTGAGCGCCGCGTGGTGGTCGCAGATAAAATACGCAAGGAGCTCTGCTCGTTCTTTGTCGCTGGCGTTCGCCGATACCAGATGAACTCCGTTGGGAGGTTCATAGAAGCTCTCGCCTCCTTTGTAGATGGCTTCGGGTTCGCCCTTCACCTGTGTGCGGATTGTTCCTTCGAGAACATAGCCGATGACCGGGCAAGGATGACTGTGCGGCATGGAGGATTCGCCCGGCCCGTAGCTGACGTCGACGATCGTGACGGCGAGTTTGCCACCATTGAGCTTCGGCAAATCGTGAGCAAATGCGACGCGGGCCCGTTCGGTTTTCTGCTGAGTTGTGTGAGTTACGGCACCCGCTGCTGCTCGATCGCTGCTCGTTATAGCAGCGCACGAAATCATTAACGCCAGGCTGGCCCACATTCGAATGGCTTTCATGTTCGGTTCCTTTCTAACGACGGCAATGTAAGATAGAGTGGACCTGCCGCATAGCTCCACTTACAGCATTTTTGGTGTACCACTTTCATGCCGAAACGAGTGACCGCATTTGAATTAGCGCTTCCGCCGCGGGATTCGGAAACTCCGGCGTACCGCTGGCTATACGCATCCTTGCGGGCCGAGATTCTCGAAGGTCGTCTGCGCTCCGGCGCCAAGCTACCCGCTACTCGCGATCTCGCCCTTCAATACGGTTTGTCTCGCGGGACAATCGTCAGCGCCTTTGAGCTCTTGAAATCAGAGGGTTACCTGCGAGGAACGATCGGCTCGGGCACGTACGTCAGCAAAGTCTTGCCCGAAACATTGCTTCACGTGAAACGCGAACTTGGAGCCGTACCAAATCTCCAACGAAAAAAGCATTCTCGCCTATCGGATTACGCCAGGCGTGTGAATTTGTTTTCGGGTTTTGAAATTCGTCCCAGCCGCGCTTTCCGCCCAAACGTTCCCGCGCTCGACCTATTCCCGACGGCGCTGTGGGCCCAGATCACCGTTCGCCGATGGCGAAGCGCGTCAATGCAATTTCTGCTGGGTTGCAATCCGATGGGATACGCACCACTGCGCGATGCCGTGGCCAACTACCTCAGCACATCGCGCGGAGTGAAATGCAATCCCGAGCAGATAGCAATTGTATCCGGCGTGCAAGAGGCGCTCGATCTCACCGCAAGGATATTTTTGAACCCGGGGGATCGCGTGAGCATGGAAAACCCAGGATACCCCGGCGCGCGCATGGCGTTCGAAGCCGTGGGTGCAAAAGTCTCCGCTGTGCGCTTGGACGATGACGGAATGAAAGTGCGCAGCAAGGGCTTGCAAAGTTCGCGGCTGGTTTACGTCACTCCCGGCCACGAGTTTCCTCTCGGGATAACCATGAGCTTGTCTCGGAGGCTGGAGCTATTGGAGTGGGCGCGAAAGTCCGGCGCGCTGATTTTCGAAGATGACTACGACAGCGAGTACCGCTTTGCAGGGCGTCCCATTCCGGCAATGCAGGGATTTGATCGTAGCGGGTCAGTGATCTTTGCGGGGAGTTTCAGCAAGGTTTTGTTCCCGTCGCTGAGGCTGGGATATTTGGTGATCCCGCCCGATCTCATGACGCGCTACGAGGCAACGATATCGCTGACAACGCGGCATGCGCCGCTGCCGCAGCAAGCCGTACTGTGTGACTTCATAACCGAGGGGCACTTCGGCCGCCACTTGCGGCGGATGCGGGAAGTCTATGCGGAGCGTTTGTCGATTCTTCTGGATAGCGCTCGAGAAAAATTAGCCGGCTTGCTGGAAATCTCAGAAATCGAGGCTGGCCTGCAGACTGTCGGATGGTTATGCGAGGGGATCAACGGCGAGTCGGCCACGAGAGCGGCTGCAGCCCGGGGTGTAGAAGTGTTTCCGATAAGCCGATACACCCGAGGCAAAGTTGAACGCGAGGGGTTGCAGTTGGGTTTCGCCGCGGTGGACGCGCGCGAAATCCGCCGCGGCGTCCAAGATCTCGCGATTGCGTTGGAAGCGGAGTCCAACACCTGACTTGCGTGTGTAAGTATTGCGGCGGCTATCCAACATCTAAACTAGGAATTTCTTTAGCGGCTCAAAATAATGTTCGTGCCAACCCGAGGTGAGGCTATCGAACTTGCCTTCCGGGAACCCGGTGTGATCCAGCACGACCAAGGTTTCCGAACCCTGTGGTTTTAGTTCAAATTTGACAATCGAGTAGACGCCCGCATCCCAGCTTCCTGGACGCCAAGCCTGCACGATTCGCTGATTGGCAACCAGTTCAATATTTCTCCCAGTAATCATTCCACCAAACATTGAAAAAGCACCGCCCGCCTTCGGATCAATCTCAGCAGGCATACCGCTGAACGAAGTGAATTGCTTTGAATCCAAGAGCGCCTCGTAAATGCGTTGAGGATTCGCCTTATAATTGGTTTCCAGGTGAAGAGAGGAGCGCGATTTGTTCGCCTCCGTGCTTGGCGCTTCCTTCATGGTCTGCTGCGGCTTTCCCCAAACTCCGGACCCGGCAGCCAAGCTGCCAACCGCGATGGCGGCGCCGGCGATCATTTGCCGCCGTGTAGTCGTATTTGTGTTTTCCAGCGTGGCCGGATTATTTTTCTCGCTCATCGTTCGTCCTTTCAGATTCATCATTTGGCCCGTGCCGGCATAAGACCACGCAGCCAAAATATGTTCAACATAATATTTTCGTGGCGATGAAAATGCGATTCGATACATACTTCACACCGCCTGAAGTCGAGGAGGCCGTATGCCCTACGCCGCAGGTCACCGTACCGACGTAAAAGCAAAGATCGTTCAAAGCGCGCGCCGTCTTTTCAATCGGCATGGCTTTGACAATGTTTCCATCACTCAGATCATGTCCGGCGTGGGCCTCACGCACGGCGGTTTCTACAGCTATTTCAAAAGCAAGAGCGACCTGTACGCCGAGGTATTGGGATGCTTCTTCACAGATCCGAATTGGAAGAGTTGCTGGGAAGGCGTGGAAGTGGATTTAGCATCCACTGACGTCGGCTCGCAGGTCGTGCGAGCCTATCTTTCTCGCCAGCATTTCGAAGACGTAGAGAACTCTTGCCCGATGGTGGCGCTGCCATCGGATGTCTCGCGAAGCGGAGCGCGTGCGAAGCGCGCCTTCGAAACTGTATTCCAGGCGATGGTCAGCGTTTTGGAACGAAGCTCGATCGAGAATGGCGGGCCCCGCCGCATCACGGCTCAGGCCACAGCCGCGTTGTGCGTTGGGGGCATGGTCGTGGCTCGTGCGATGGTCAATCGCGAGATTGCAGATGAATTGCGCGACGCGTGTATGGCCGTCGCTCTCAAACTTGGCGGCTGGGATAAGCAGCTCAAACCGAAAACTGGCAAGTCCAATCGATCCCGGCCGCGCCATATCGCAACTCGGAGAACCCAGCACGCGCAACGCGCCCGGAAATAATCGAATCCACGCGATGCCTGGGAAAAACGCGGTTCAGAATTGCTGCGATGGTTGTTCTTCGGAATTATTGAGTCAAAGAGGTTCGGATTCTGATCATCCGACCGGATCTTTCTGACGCGTCGCTTTTACTCCCGACAAAATCCCGATTCCTAGAAGTACGATAGCTCCCACCGCGATCCAGTGTGTGGGTATGTGCATCAAGTATGCGGCGTAAATCAGTCCGCCGATCACGATCGCGAATCCAATCGAATAAAGGCCGAACGACATAACGTCTCCTTCTTGAGTCAACTCTGGAATTTCCGCCCAAGAATTCATCTTGCCCGCTTGCGAGAGAGCAATTCGGATTGCGGCCGCTCCGTCCTCTCGCAAGTATCAATCTCAAACGGTAGTGAATCGAGGTCTAGGAAGTTTTGCCCTTGCACACGGCGTGTCCGCACGTGCAATCAATGTCCGGCATCTTCTCCATTGCCTCGCACTCCACGCTGCAGTACTTCCCCGACGTTGCAACGCAGGAACAAACCGGGTGTGCGCACTTCTGAGCTTTTTCAGATGTCATTTCTTTTCTCCCCATTTCGGTTCAAGCGCGGATGATTCAAGTCCTAATGTTAGTCACAGGGGCAACAACATTCTGTACAGAAAGGCACACATCGCAACGCTCGCCGCATGCTCACGGTTTTTCGATAACTTTTTCCACTTGGCCAATTTTCTTTTGGATTTTCCCGGCAATCTTCTCCACGATGCCGTCGGTTTCGAGATCGGAATCATTCGTCGCGTGCCCGATCGCTTCCTTGGCCTTGCCTTTCAATTCGTGGAAAGTGCCTTTCGCTTGATCCTTATCACCTTGACTCATAGATTTTCTCCCTTGGAGTATTTCGGAATGCGAGCCACTGCAATCAGTCTGGAACCGTCAACGCAATTTCGGTTATTTCTACTTGGGATTCGGGTCGATCTAATGAGGCAGATGCACTGCTCCGACAAGGAATAAGACCAAAAAGATCACCAGGACGGTCCCGACAACGCCGATGCCTCCGCCTGTTCCCCATCTGTTATATCCGTAGTAGCCGCCGCCTCCACCGAACACCAACACGAGCACAACAATCAGCAATAGCAATCCCATCTATAGCCTCCATTCAGCTTGTGAACCAGGATTTCTGCTTTCACTTCCGAGCGGGCCCGGCACGCGTTGACTCATTCCTCGAAGGAGGTTTGTATTCGCGCTAGCTGACGAGAGGCACGGTAACACCGGTAAAAAAACGAAGATGTCACAAACATTACACCTTGCGATTATTGGGGTGCTCTAGGTCTGGTCGCGATCTACGTTGGCCAGCGCTGCGGAGACAACGGTCCAAAAACACCGACTTGAGTGAAATGGAATAACGCTGGCTCACTCGAAAAGAATCAACACGATCTCCGGCTGCGTCCCAACTCGCATCGGAGGCCCCCAAGTTCCAATCCCGCACGACGTGTAAACCATGAGATTGCCGAAACGCTGCAGTCCGTAGGTGAACTTTCCGAAAATGCGCGACGTAAACCACGTGAACGGGAACAGCTGCCCGCCGTGCGTATGTCCGGAAAGCTGCAGCGAGATGCCTTCGTTCTCGGCGACGGGCAGTTCACCCGGTACATGCGTCAGCAAAATGCTCGCTCGGCTGCGGTCGAGGCCCGTGCTCTCAAGGATCGTCCGGAAATGGCGGGTGTCAGTTGAATCGCGATAATGCACGCCAACGATCTGCAAGCCGTCGACGTTCACTTTCTCGTTGTTTAACACGCGAACGTCGGAACGATTGACGGCGTCGAGGTATTTCTGTCGATCGGTGAATTCTTCGTGATTCCCGGTCACGTAGTACGAGCCAAACCGTGGAGAAAGATGCTTCCAGGGCGCCGTCAGCCCGTTGAGATCCGCTTTCGTGCCGTCGAAAAGATCGCCGGATATAAAGACGATGTCCGCGCCAATCTTGCCAAGTTTGGAAACGACGCGCGAAATGAATCCCAGGCCCCGGACGTGGCCGAGATGCGCATCCGTCACGAGCGCCGCCACGCGTCCCCGCCACGATGCCGGCAGACCCGGCAACTTCACCGTGATTCTCTTCACGCGAATCGAAGCCGCATTGACGATTCCATAGATGCTCGCCAGAAGCGCGAGCGCTAAGAAAGTCACCGCGATGGCCGGACGGCCCACGCGAAGATGGAATAACCGGACCACGAGATACGCAATCCAGCACGAGCACGCCGCCACGAAACAGAAATTCAAGATTCCGAGCCACACACTCGCGATCTTGTAAAAAACTCGCACGGGCGGATTGTAATAACGGAAAGCAAGAAGCGTGGCGGAGATGAAGCTGACCGATAGCACGGCTAGGACGGCCGGCACTATCGTGAACGCAGCGCCATGGAACGGTCCCCAAAAGTGAATCCATGTCTTATAGATGAACCAGTGCCCAAAAAACAGAATGGATTGAATCACTGCGACAAAAATAGCGATTCGATTTCTCAAGCTAGCAATCCCCTGCAATGGCGGCTTCTGAGGATACCTGCGAATACAAAGTTCTCATCTATTCTACCCAATAGTCTCGAAACCTTGAGTTTCCGGTTCGCTGAGTGGCCAACGCTGAAGGCGGCTCGGGGCGAGTTCCAGCCAGGCCTCTGTTTGTACCCCGGTTTGCCCAGCCAAGCCGAAAACGCTCGAGGAATTTTTAGGGCACACGCGCTCGACAATGGCGCGCCGCTGCATCCCCCGCCCTGTCATACTTTTTAAGCGATATTTTCCATTAGCGACGGCTCACTGGGCGGACCGACCGACTTGATACCATCACCGGCTCTAATCCCAACAAAGCGAACGTACGCCGGCGTCTTCTTCATCACGCTCGCGACGTTGATGTTCGAAGTGCTGCTGACGCGCATCTTCAGCGTGACGATGTGGTATCACTTTGCGTTCGTCGCGATTTCCGTCGCGATGTTCGGTCTGAGCGTTGGCGCCACACTCGTTTACGTATTCCCTCACTACTTCACCCCCGAGCGCGCAAAGGAACATATGGCGCGCTTCGCTCAATTCTTTGCGTTCGCCGCGATCACCAGTTTTTTTGCACACGCATCGGTTCCGTTCATACCGGAGCAAACGTTCGCCGGTATTGCATCCATAGTTTTCACGTACACGGTGATTGCAATCCCGTTCGTGTTGAGCGGGATCTGCGTGTGCCTCGCGTTGACGCGCTTCCCGCAGCACATTAGCAGGATCTACGCAGCCGACCTGATCGGCGCGGCGCTGGGCTGTGTTCTCTTGCTCTACGCGCTCGACGTCACGGATGCCGGTGGCGCTGTATTGCTCGTCTCGTTTCTCGCAAGTCTCGGCGCGTTCTGCTTCGGATCCGAAACGCAATCGCGGCGCCTGCGTTCTGCATGGAAGGACTGCGTCTTCTTTTTCATCCTCGTCTGCGTGCAAACGGGCTTCGCGTGGAGCGGCCGTCCCTTGCTTCGTCTAACCTGGTCCAAAGGCGATCAGGGGGAAGCGCCGCTCTATGAAAAGTGGAATTCGTTCTCGCGAGTTCGCGTGTTCGGGGATAGCGAGACGCCCGCGGAGCCGTTCGGTTGGGGCTTGAGCGCGAATTATGTTTCGAAGCCGTCCGTGCGGCAGCTCTCTCTTGATATTGATTCGAACGCCTACACGGTAATGACGCACTTCGACGGCGACTTCAAGCCGCTCGATTATCTTCAATACGACGTTACAAATATGGTGTACCACATTCGTCCGAACGGCAGCGTTCTCGTCGTCGGTGCGGGTGGCGGCAGGGATGTCTTGTCGGCGCTCTCGTTTGGCGAGAAATCCGTGCTCGCGGTCGAACTCAATCCCAATATTTTGAAAATGCTGAACGGGAGATACAGCGCTTTTACCGGCCACTTGGATCGCGTGCCCGGCGTGAGATTCGTCAACGACGAGGCTCGCAGCTACGTCGCGCGCTCTACCGAGCATTTCGACGTCATCCAAATTTCGATGATTGATACGTGGGCTGCGACCACGGCCGGAGCGTTCGTGTTTTCCGAGAACTCGCTCTATACGCTCGAAGCGTGGCGAAGCTTCCTCGATCACCTGACGCGCCAAGGCATCCTCTCCGTCTCGCGCTGGAGCTTTCAGGAGGAATCAGGAGAAGTGTATCGCGCCACGTCGCTTGCGGGCGCTGCGCTTCGACAACGGGGAATTCAGGATGTGCGAAATCACCTCGTCATTATTCGCAGGAACGGCCCGCGCGGAATCAATGGAATGCTGCTTGGAATTGCGACGATCCTGATCAGTAGGCAGCCTTTTGCTAGCGACGACTTGAACAAACTCGAAGAAGTCAGCCATCGGATGGGATTCGACATTATGTTGAGCCCGCGATTCACCGCCGACCCTACATTGGCGGCGCTTGCTGCGGGTGACATTCCACAACAATCGTCGGCCAATATGCCTTTGAATCTGGCCCCGCCGACTGATAACCAGCCATTTTTCTTTTTCACAATGCGCCCGACGGACTTATGGAACCCAAAGTTGTGGAAGTCGCCGGTGCTCACGTTCAACCTGAAGGCCATGTTTGTGCTGGCTGTTTTAGCTGTGACGGTGATTGTCTTCACCGTCCTTTGCATCCTGTTGCCGTTGTTCTTCGCAGGACAAAGGACCGCGATGCGCGGCGCGTTTCCGCTTCTGGCTTTTTTCGCCGCGATCGGCGCTGGATTCATTCTCATCGAACTTTCCCAGATGCAAAGGCTGATGATTTTTCTCGGTCATCCGAGCTATGCGCTTTCCGTGGTCCTATTTGTTCTTCTGATCTCGAGCGGCCTCGGCAGCTTTTTTACCGAGCGTCTCACGCGCAACGCAGGCAATGGCAACGCAATTGTCCCGCGACTCATGCCGCTGCTTGTCGTTCTGTCTCTTTTCGGCCCGCTCACACCGTACGCGCTCGCTCATTTCTCTGCCGCAACGACACCCATTCGAATTCTGGTAGCCGGCGCCATTCTGTTTCCCCTGGGATTTTTCATGGGCATGCCGTTCCCGCTGGGGATGAAACTTGCCTCATCGAAATCTCCGGCGTTGATGCCCTGGTTGTGGGGAGTTAACGGCGCGACTTCGGTATGCGCTTCTGTCGTTTCGGCAATCATCGCGGTCGTCGCTGGGATTTCAGCGGCGTACTGGACTGGCGTCGTCTGCTATTTCATTGCAATCGTCGCGATCTCCGTCGTCAAACTGAGAACGCCGCAGCGCGCCGAGAATGCTCTAGTGGCTTGAGTTGAGGTTGTCCGCGGGAAACAACGCGCGATCGGCCGATGCGCACGCCGCTTCTTCCGGATGCAGGATGCAGTTCGTACCGTAGATTTTCACTCGCCCGCCGCTGCTTCGAAACAATTCCGGCAACACACTCTCGATCTCCGCGTAGCGCGCCGCGAGAAGCGGCTTTGCTGCTTTGCTCTCCTTGCCGCTGTCATCGGGCGAGGATACCCAGTAGGCTGCTTGAATCCCTTGAGTGACATCGGTCATATGATCGAGATCGCGCTGCATGATAGACGGATCGTAAAGCCCGGCGGGTATGAGAGCGATGTGGGACATGGCTTGCCGGCCTGTATAGAGGTACAGCGCGACATCTTCCGTCGCGACGGCGCGCGCATCCGGCGAAGAGTTGGCGCGGAGCCACTGGTAAGCCTCCCTCTTCTCGGCGAGAAGACTTGCAGCGTCTTCGCTTGCGGTCACCATCTCCGCGCGGCCGGAAAACACAAAGTTCCACGCCATTCCAAGGGCGAGAGCAATCGCCAAGACTCCCAGTACGGCCGCGAAAGCTCTCTCGATCGCAGGCCGCGGTGCGCGAATGGCGGCCGCGAGTTCTCGCGCGGCTTCTTTACCGCCATACCACAATGAAGCCGCAATTAACGGCAGGAACGGTACAAGAAACCGCTTAATCTCCGGGTATTGCCACGTCAGAATCGCGGCGAGATAAAACACCAGGGAGTAATGAAACGGCCGCAAACCGCCGAGCTTCGCCTGGCGCACCAAGCCGAAGATCATGACAAACAACACCGCGAGTGTCGCGACGAACCACGGCGCAATGTGCCCGCCAAACATCGAGCCGATGAAAAGCCCCGGCACGTGGGCCAGCAGAAAAACAAACTGATTCACAAACATTTCCCAAACGACGTGTCCGCTCGGCATGCAGAGCTTCCGAAACCCGATGTAGCTCGTGTAGTAGGTCCAGGTCTGCACGTATCCAGGCTTTGGAGCGCCGCCGCTAGCGGGCGGAAATACGCGAACGGACGAAAGCGCGCGCCAGGCCAGCCAACCGAAAAATGGCGCGACGGCCGCGGCCCAGATGGCTGTCTGCTTCCAAGCGCGTTGCGTGACACCTGCGATAAAAATTCCCGCCGCAATGGGCACGCCAAGGATTCTCAGAAGCATGGAAAACCCGGAGAGAATTCCGCACGCCGCAGCCATCGCGGGTCTTGAATCGCGCGCCATCGCTTTTTCGGCCACCACCATCGCGGCAAGCGCCGCAGTTGCAAATGGAATCTCGGTCATCACCGCGCCGCTATACCCGATAACGATCGGATGCAACGCACAAACTGCCGTCAAGAGCAGCGCTTCCGAATCGCTCAAGCCTTTCAGGCTGCGAAGAAAGCGAAATGTCAGCACGATGAAAATCACGCCCAGGGCAATTGTGATTCGAATCGCGTCCGTCAGATTTGCGGGAAACGAAGGATTCCAGCGCCAAACCCACGAGAGAATCCATGGATACAAGACTGGATACTCTGTCGCTGGAGGCGTCCCCGGAACGCTCGGCAGGATATAGCCCTGTCCATCGGCGAGTGCTTTGGCTGAGCTGAAATAAATCGTGTCATCATGTGTCCGGCCGAAAAGATTCTCTGGATGAAGCCGCAGCACGGAAACGACATATGCGAGGAGAATGACGAGCAACACCAGCCAGGGCCACGCGCGCCGAGAGGTCATACCGTTTATTGTAGCTAATGGAAACGCCGTTCACGGTCGCGCGCGGCGGCCATTAGCCCAAGAGTGACTATTCCCAGCGGCGATTCGATGGATGAAATAATTAAGATCCGGCTGTCCGAGTTAGTTAGCGATTTCGAGAAGATTCGCGTGCGGCTGGAGTGCGGCGCCTCCGCGTGATTAGAAACCGTCCTCAAACGAATGGAAGCGGCGCTCGAGTTCCCATTGCTGCTGAGCTCTTTCGCTGGACTTGAGGAATGTTGCGCAATCCGCTGATGGCTTGTCGGAGCCGAGAGTGTCCGTCGCGCATGCCGCGTTTGCATGCATGAAGACGTCGGGCTCATTCCAAAGACTCGCGCCAGGCAGAAAGCTGTGCTCGAGGCTCGTTCGCACCATCTGCTTAAGATCGAGATAATGGAAGCCGTACGTCGTCACCGCTCGCACAAATTCATGAGTCAAATCGATCCGTGAGACGCCTTCGTCATCCGTTGAGAGCGCGACGGGAACTCCAGCCCGGCGATATTCTGGCAACGGATGATCCCGCCCGCTCATACCCAGAATCATATCGTTGCTGGTCAAATTGATTTCCACCATCACGTGCAGGCCGGCCATCTCCTTCATCAAAATGTAGGGCTGATTCTCATACATGATCTCCGCGCCGTGCCCGATGCGTTCCGCATGCGCTTGCTCGACCGCCAGCCGAACATGGCAGCACAGTCCCTCGGGGGGCACGAGCCCCGGTGCCAATTCCCCGGCGTGCAAGGTGACGTGAACGTGAGGATACTGGTCGCGAAAAAAGCCGACCATGCGCATCTGCAGCGCGTAATCCGTCATTGAATAGTAGCTATCTTCCGGCATCACGAAATTGATGCCCACAACGCGCGGATCCGCGGAAGCCACTTCAAATCCCAGCAGCGCCTGCGCGAACACCTGCTCCTTCGGGAACCCCCGCAAGACCTGATAGAGGAAACGAAACTGAACGTCGCAGGCGGCGGACGCATCTTTTTGTCCGCATCGCTCGCGTTCCCGTCGAACCGCCTCCGCTCGATCGTACTCAGCGCGAGCCACGGCAATATCGTCGCGCAGCCCGTGGTCGAGCAGTTCCTTCCGGAGTTGCGCGAAATCATCGTTCCACGCAACCGAATGCGCGATCGAACTCGTGTGCGAGAAATCCGGCGTGTCCATCAACTCGAGATACTGCTCGTTCTGAGAAGCCGCGCGAGTGACGACTTCGTCGAGAAATTCGCCTTTGTGCCGCCGATCCGTCCCGCTGAATCTGCCGAACGTATCGAAGAAATGATCGTGGCCCGAGGTGCCGGTGGACGGAACGAATCCTCGCATCGAAAACGCGTCAATCACGGCGTCGTAAATGCGCTCGTCGCGATAAAGATCCGCTGCCGCAATCTTTCTCTCGCCGCACGAGGGCTGCGGCGCGTTGGCGCCCGTCGCCGCCGGCAGTTTAGCAAACGAAAGCGTATTGAGATCAACGCAGAGATGATCTTCAGCGCCGGCGCGAATCCACGATTCCGCGTAAACGGCCCCGCTCAAGTGATTATGAAGGTCTGCGCCCTTCGGCATCCGCACGAGAAACGCGCGAAGGTCCAGCGGATTCGCTCGCGCGCCTTCAAATGCGTGGGCTGTGCGCTGTTCCGCGGAAGGGGGCGCCGGTGTGTTGCCGGGAGGCATCGCTTGCGCCCAAATCGGAGACGCGATCGACGCGCCCAGCGCGAGAATTCCAACCGCAGCAAAACTCAGTCGAAGAATGCAGCCCTGCAATGACGTCAATATTTCCATCGAAGTCTCTGCTCTCAAGAGATTTTTATTCAGCGCTGAACTGTAGCATATTTGTCGCGTCGTGTTCGGCGGGGTGAGTCAACCCTGCAGATCTTACTTCTGTGCGTGCGAGCCGACTTCCGTTGGCAGGTGTTCCTCGATCGCCACTGCCGGACCGCGTTCCGGCACCCGCGCAAATTTTCCAGCAGGCGCGGGTTTCCACTTCGGCAAGTGAAATAGGCAAACGAGGAATTCGATCTTGTCGCGGAACGTCAATTTTGAATGCCCGTACAGCCGCGTCGGAAACGGTAGCGGAATCTCGACATATCGCGCGCCGTTTTTCAGCAGCTCGCACAAAAACCACGATTGAAATGAATAACCGCGCGTCGAATACGGTCCGAAGTCGCACTTCGCAATCAATTCCGAGCGAATGCATCGGTAGCCCGAAGTGCAGTCCGTAACCGGCGGAATTCCGCTGAACCAGTGAACGAGCTTCGTCCCGCCCACGCTGATGAACTTGCGATGCCAGGCAAGCCCTTCGATGTCCGTGCCCATTACGAATCGCGAGCCGATCGCAAGATCGTATCCCTGATTGCAAAGCCGGATGAATTGCGGCAGGAGAGCGGGGTCATGCTGAAAATCCGCGTCCATTTGCAGGATCAAGTCGGGCGCAAGCGTGGCCATCGCGTGAGAAATGCCGCGCTTGTATGCCTCGCCCAATCCCTTTTTTTCTCCTGAGATTAAGTGCAGCCGAGGATACAATTCCATGGCCGTACGAACGCAGTCGCTCGTGCCATCGGGAGAATTATCATCGACCACCAGCACGTGCAGTTCGTGTGTCGGAATATTTTCGGATTCGCGAAAGATTAGCGGCAGCAGACGAGGAATGCTCTCCGCCTCGTTGTAAGTCGGGAGAACGATGCACGCGATTTTCTTATCGGGATTCAGTGTCGGAAAGCCTTCCGGTCCAGCGGAAAAACGCGATTTTTCAGCCTCAATTGGCCCGTCTGGAAACTCTATCATCCGCTCCCCATCGAGACAAGGCGCGCACGACTTCCTCTGGCTTTTGATGCTCACGGTGGCGGCAGTGTTGGTCAGCGGCTATCACTATGGCGTCGAAGATATGGCGGTGTATCTGCCGGCCATCAAGAAATTAATTCATCCGGAGCTTTATCCCTTCGACGCCAATTTTTTCCTGCTCTACATTCGCGTCACCTTTTTTCATCAAGCCGTCGCCGGCATCGTGCGAGCCACGCACATTCCGCTCCCGTGGGTCGCTCTGATCTGGCATCTGACGAGTATTTTTCTGGTGCTGCTCGGATGTCTTCGCCTCAGTCGCCGATGTTTCGCGGAGCCCGCCGCGCATTGGGCCGGCGTCGCACTCGTCGCCTCGCTATTCACGCTACCGGTTGCAGGCACCGCGCTCTTCATCGTCGATCAGCACATGCACCCGCGAACGCTCGCCACCGCGTTTCTGCTTTTCGCGACGGTCGACGTTCTCGACTGGCGTCCGCTCACTCTGCTGTGGATTTTCCTCGCGGGCTTGTGCCATCCCACGATGACTTTGTACGGAACATTTCACGTCGCGATCCTCGGCCTGGCTCGGCCCATCGTGCAATCCGCCATTTTATTTCCCGCGATTCCATTTTCCGCTCCCGCGAATCCAATCTGGCGGCAAGTGATGTCGCACCGCGATTTTCAATATCCGTTTCGATGGCAGTGGTACGAGTGGCTCGGCGCTGTCGGCCCTCTCGCGTTTCTTCTCTACTTCGCGAGCCTCGCCCGCCGCGAAGGTCTCGCAATTCTCGATCGCGTTTGCCGGCGGATCACGATCTCTACTGCTCTAGGCATCGTAGGCGCGGTGATTCTCACGCAGGGATTCCAGACTCAAACGTGGGCGAGACTCGAGCCCATGCGCATTCTCCATCTCACCTACGTCGTGTTCGCTCTAATTTCGGGATGTTTGCTAGGAAAGTATGTGCTTCGTGAAAACTGGCTGCGATGGGCCGCGCTGTTTATTCCTCTGTCTCTCACCATGTTCTATTTCCAGCGCGTCGAATTTCCGTCGAGCCGTCACATCGAATGGCCCGGCGCCGTTTCCACAAATCCGTGGGTGCAGTCATTCATTTGGGTGAGTCACAACACGCCTCGCAACGCTCTTTTCGCGCTCGATCCGAAATATATGGACCGCCCGGGAGAAGACTTCTACGGATTTCGCGGATTCGCTGAGCGTAGCGCGCTCGCCGACAATTCCAAAGATACCTCCGTCGTCGAAGTTTTCCCGGAACTCGCGTGGCAATGGAAGCTCGAGAACGACGGCACTGCAAACTGGGCGCACTTCACCGTCGCGGATTTCAAGCTCTTGAAAAGCAAGTACGGCGTGACGTGGGTGATTCTCGAAAATCCGGGTGTGCCAGGGCTAGCTTGCCCCTACTCAAATTCATCCGTCCAGATTTGCCGGATTCCGTAATTCCAATAGCGAAGACGTTCAACGATTGAATTTGTCGGATAATCGAAGCCTTCGAATTACTTCGTCGAAGGGACTCTCGCCGGCACACCGATCAGCACGTCCACCGAAATCGGTTTGTTGTCTTGCAGCGCGGGTTTGAATTTCCATTTCGTAAATGCGGCCAGCGCCATCGAATCCATTTCCGGAACGAGCCCGCGATAGACTTCCAAATTGCTCATCGTGCCGTCCGCGCCAATCACGCCGCGCAGCACGATCATTTTGTCCCTCATCTCGTCAGGAACTGGCTGGCGCTTGAAATCGTATTTCTCATCCGGGTGCGGTGGAATGAGGCCCTTGTCCAATTGCACCGAAGAACTCTGCTGCTGATACTGGACGTCTTCCGCGGGCGCGCCCGTCGCGCAGTATTGAAGGATCCAGCTCTTTCCCGGCATCGGCAGAAACACGCTATAAACGCGGCCGCAACGCAGCGCGCCGTAAACTCCGAGTCCCCCTCCGCCAACTGGCCCGGCGGAGACAATCAACGTGTTGCTCCGGACTCCCGGAGGAGGCGCCACCACGTAAACCATGTTCTCCGGCGTGTAGCTCATGTCTCCGCCGGTCGACATTCCGCCCTTTCCACCGTTTCCGCCTTTGATGCTTACAAAATCGCCTTTCGATCCTGCGCCGCCACCGCCGCCACCTCCGCTATTTCCGGTTCCAACGCCAACGCTTCCGTTGCCTCCGGTACCCGGTCCACCTGTACCGCCTTGAGGATCTCCTCCCGCCACGCCGCCTGGCGAGCCAGGTTGGCCGCCCGCCGGAGAAATCGTGAACGAGCCATAACGATTTCCGCCGAGTAGTTCGGAGAGTTGCGCTGCGCCTGCGGGATCAGTTGAAACCACCAGAAGACCATTCGCGGCGGATTCGTCTGCTGCGCCTCCGCCGCCCGTCGGCGCTCGACCGGCTCTGGGAGTAGCGACCGATCCGGAGCTCATTGGCACAAGTAAATGCGGTTGAGCGATTGGCGAAAGTTCAGCGACCACGGAGACCGTGGGGTCAGCTTGGATCTTCGGTGCATCGGGAGCCGGTTTATCGTGTGTTCGAGAGAGCGTGCCCTTCGAAGCTTTCGGATCGAGCTTCGGCTTCGTAAGCGCCAACGGATTGCCGACCAGAATATTCGGCAACTTGAGATCCTGTGTAATCTTCAATTCCGGCGGAGAACTGGGCTGAATGATCGTTTGGTGATTGTTGTCCGGATGTGGCGGCGTCAGCACAATTGTCAATTTCGGATGGAAGTTAGTGCTGCCCAGAGCGGGAGGCTTATCTTTGTGAATTCCGTGTCCGGGTTTCGCGCCTGCTCCCGGAGGCAATAGCGAAGGTAGAAGTTTCGAGAGGTCCGCGGGACGCACTGTGTAGTAAATCGGCGTCGTAACTTTTTGCGGTTCCGGTTGTGGTGGTGCGCCCGACAATAGCTGGAACGGAAATCGCAGCAGGAAAATCCCGAACGCGATGTGCATGGCGATCGAAGTGAGCACGGTCCCGCTCGGCAAATGTCCGCGAAGGATGGGCGTGTAAATTCGTCGCCCAAATCCTTCAGATTGCGTCGCATTCAGCGAACGCAGCGAAGAAATGGAAACCGGCTTCGGTTTCTGGGGATCGCCCGGAATTAGGGTCTGAGGTGTTTGACTCAACATTGTAAGAGGGTTATCCGCGATTCCACGCGCTACGCGAGCCGCACCGATCGCGTGTATTTAACTCCCGCAGAAAGAAAGATTCACAGTCTGTATTAGTTAGGAGCAGTTCTCAGGCCATACACCGCTGGGAGTGATAGGGTGTCACGAAAACCGCGCTGCGCCAACCAATTTAGACATAGCACGATACTTAGAGGTTGTCTCTCTTTGAATAAAACTGCACGCTGAAAATCTGTGGAAAATTCGCCTCATTCGCAGTACTGTAGCTCACAGTTCCATCTAATTCGTTCAGCCTGAACAAATTCCGTCAGTGTTTCACTTCGGTTGTTCAGGATTGGAGACGCCCCGATGCCCGACTGTGCACATCCTAAAACATTGCGGATGACGGATTATGGAGAATATGAGACATTACGGCTGGTAGTCTTCGCGGCTAAATTGAGCAAGAAAATTCCCACAAGGACGAGAATTCGGTAATTTGGGCGTTGAAGTTACCCACAGCGCAGAGATTCGCAACGGCATTTTTCGCTTGTTTTTTCCCTTGCCTGTGGCGGTATGGTACCCGGCCATTCGGTGTCCCCGCCGAACTCTGAAGACCCAGTCACGGTTCGGAATAGAGTCGAATTCGGTTCCAGTTCCTGTGAGGGCCGGCGGCGCGGGGCATGTTTCTTAACTTCGCTATTTAGGTCGGCCTTGGAACGAAGATCTTGGGAATTCGGCTTCATCCCTGACCTTTCTCAGCCGTTGGGGGATCAGGATGCGGGATTTAATGCGAATCCTATTTGTTAGCAAAGACCCAGATTTCACGAAGGCGTTAATCCGCTTTCTGGGAGGCGGTTTCGACGTCGAATGTCGCGGCAGTTTTGCGATCGACGTCGACGCGATCCGCTCGATTGACGCGATTGTTCTCGATTTGCACACCTCCCGAAGCGAATTCGAACTGCCATCCGCCTTGCGCCTCCTCGAACAGGTATCCAAGGCCGAGCTTCCGCCTCCGATCATCGTGATCAATGAGACGAAAGAGCGGACGGCGACCCTCGACCTCCTTGAAAAGGGCGCTTACGAGGTACTCGCGAGCCCGCCGAGTCTGATGGATCTGCGCATCGTCCTCGAACGCGGCCACCAGCACCACAGCGCTCTGAAAGAAGCTGCCCGGCTGCGGGCTCAGCAAATGCAGCCGCGGCTCATGCCTGAGATCATCGCGACGTCGGAATCCATGTCACAAATGCTCGACATGGCCAAGCGCATTGCGCCCTGCGACGTCTCGGTTTTGATTACCGGCGAGACAGGAACCGGAAAAGAGCTGGTCGCGCGCATGATTCATCGTCTGAGTCCGCGCTCCGTATATCCCATCGTCGCGTTCTCTTGCGCCAATCTTCCCGACACGCTTGTCGAGGACGAACTTTTTGGCCACGAACGAGGCGCGTTCACTGGCGCGCAAGCGATGCGCCGAGGACGCCTTGAAGCCGCGGACCGCGGAACGCTGTTCCTCGACGAAGTCGGCGACATCGGAATTGCACTTCAACCAAAGCTTCTTCGCGTTCTGCAGGAACGCAATTTCGAGCGCCTGGGTAGTAACCGGTCGGTCTCGGTGAATATCAGAGTGGTCTGTGCCACCAACCGCGATCTCTCGGATATGGTCGGGCACGGAAAATTCCGCGAGGATCTCTATTACCGGCTGAATGTCGTGCAACTTCACGTTCCGCCGCTGCGCGAGCGTCGCGACGATATCTCGCTCCTCGCGAATCATTTTGTGAAGCGGTTTGCCGAGCAATTTCAGAAAAAAGTTACGCGGATGTCGCGGTCCGTGATGCACGCGCTCGAAGAGCACGCCTGGCCGGGTAACGTTCGCGAGCTGGAGAACGTGATTCAGCGTGCCGTCGCGCTCGCTGATGGCACAAGCATCGAGCTGTGGCATTTGCCCGCGATGATGCTGGAGAATTTCACCGCTCCTCCTCCCATCGAACAGTCTTACGAGGGCGAAGTCCGGGAGTTCAAGCGCCGCTTGATTATCCGCACGCTCAATCAATGCGGCGGAAGCAAGACGCGCGCTGCGCGCAATCTCGGTGTCGCGCGGAATTATCTCCATCGCTTGATCAACCAATATCAGATCCGCTCGGATGCGGACGATAACGGCACGGAGTCGTCGAAAGACTCCATAATCATTGAGGAAATGCCTTAAAATTAAGTTGGTCGATAACGCGGCTCGGCTGTTGACCACGTGACGACTGACGACGTGACTACCACTCCTCTCGCTGATCGCGATTCTCGATCCTTCAGAAACATCCTCCTTCGGCTTCTCATTGCATCGCAGAATTCCGACGGCGGCTGGAGCTACCATCCTGCGGGCCAGAGCGCGATTGAACCGACGGCGTGGACGCTTTGCGCTCTCCAAAATGAACATCGTGATTCGGCTTCAAATAAAGCGATCGCCTCGGGAAAAGATTGGTTCGAGCGCAATCAGTTGAGTGACGGTTCCTGGCCTGCGTTTGCATCGCAGGCGGAAGGCTGCTGGGTCACGTCGCTCGCTTGCCTCGCTCTCCACGAAATCGCCGGAGAATCGGACGCAGTCTCTCGCGGGCTTGCTTGGCTTTCTCAAAGTTGGCCGCGCAGGCCGAATTTTCTACAACGCTTGCGCCAGCGGCTCTCGCCGTCGTCCGCTCTCACGCGCCAGAACAATTCACTCTCAGGCTGGGCGTGGACGGCGAACACGAGCAGTTGGGTTGAGCCCACATCTTACGCGCTGATTTTCATGCGTCGGCTTGCGCTTGCTCGTCTTTCACCATTGGCCTTGAAGCGCAGAGAACTTGCTGAGGCCATGCTGTGCGATCGCATGTGTCCCGGCGGCGGATGGAATTCCGGAAATCCGCTGGTGTATGGCGTCGCGGGAGAACCTCTCGTCGGCCCGACGGTGTGGGCATTACTTGGACTGCGAGATTCCGGCGAACTTCCGCAAGTTCGCGAGAGTCTGCAATGGCTTGAAAGATCCATGCCGCATATTCGCGGCGGCGTCTCGATGGCCACCGCCCACATGTGTCTTGAAGTTTACGGCCGGCCGGTCACTGAAATCGAACCGCAATTGCGGTCGCTTTTCGAAACGGATCGCCTTCTGAATAATATTTCCGTGATCGCTCTCGCCGCGCTTTCGTTGAATCCGTCGCGAAGTCTTTTTCCGGCAGCGGCGCGCGAGGTCGCGGCGCGATGAGCGCACCGAACTCCGCACTCACGCCGTCATTCGCGCGGCCGCCAGCGCGCGTCGCGATTCGCCGCGCGCCAACGTACGATATCGATCTCCTCTCGATTCTGCGCGAGACTCTTCGCGAATTCGATTTGCCCGTTCAAGGCAAATCCGTTTTGCTCAAAGTGAATTTCGTCGGTCACGATCCTCTGGGCGCCATTAACACGCATCCCGCCGTCGTCGTCGCCGCGCGCGAAGCGTTTCTGAGTCTCGGCGCGGCGAGCGTCATAATCGCGGATGGCCCCGCGCTCGAGCGCGACATCGAAGCGATCGCAGAATCAATGCATCTTCGCGATCACATTCGTTCCCTCTCCACGTCGCTCGTTGACCTGAACACGGATGACGTTCATCCAGTCGCTCTAAAGACGCGCGCGTCCACGTTGAAAAAACTCTATCTCCCGGCCTCAGTTCTCGGCGCGGATCTGGTTGTCTCCATGCCGAAGATGAAGACGCACCACTGGGCAGGAGTAACCCTCTCGCTCAAAAACATGTTTGGGATCGTCCCGGGAAGCTGTTACGGATGGCCGAAGAATATCCTTCATTGGGCCGGCATCACGAACTCCATCCTTGATATCAATAGCGCCGTCAGGCCGCATTTCGCGATCGTCGATGGAATTGTGGGCATGGAAGGGAATGGTCCCACGCAAGGGTCTCCTAAGCCATGTGGTTTGTTGATTTTAGGAGACGATCCCGTCGCCGTGGACGCCACTTGCGCTCGCGTGATGGGTCTCCTCCCGGAGAAGATTGACTATCTTCGTAGCGCTGGACTCCTGCTTGGCCACCTCCGTGAGGAAAAGATTCTCCAAATCGGAGAAAAGCCAGAACGCGTAACCACGCCTTTCGCCGTCCTGAACGAGTTTCGCCATCTCTCCATTGGACTTAAGTCAAATTGAAATGGAATGCGGCTTGCTACCTCGTAAGTCCTCTGCTCATGAGCAGAGGGTGTGGTGTCTCATTTTGATTTGAAGTTCACGATTCGGCGACGCCACTCGAATCGCGTAAAAAATCCTCAGCCTGCCATCTGAGGTCGTGCCCGTGTGGAGCGGCACGAATTCTCTCAACCGAGTAAACTACCGATGCCGGCAATGAACTCAGCAGTTTCAAATCTGCCAGGCCAGCGCGCCGTGACGACAGATCTCTTGCGCCGTTGGATGTCTTTTCCAGTGTTCCTCGGAGCAATACTGGCCGGCGGAGCGTGCGTCGCCGCGCATTTCCGCTTCGTAGATCCCGACACTTGGTGGCACATCCGAATCGGTGAAATGATTCTGTATGCGCACCATTTCCCAACTTCCGATCCGTATTCCTTCACTGCTCCCGGCGCGCCTTGGATCGCTTATGAATGGTTTGGCGAAGTCATCATTGCGCTCGCCGCTCGCTTCGGATATTCCGGCCTCGCTGTCCTGCAATTTATTTGGGCGAGCTCGCTCACCGTCCTGACTTTTTATTTTTCTTTTCTGCGTTCAAAGAATGTGAAAGCCGCATTTCTAGCCACCGTCTTCGCGCTCGTAATGTTCGGCGCTTTTTTCACGTTGCGCCCGCAAGTTCTCGGCTACATCTTCATGCTGATCATGCTGGTGGGTCTCGAGCGCTATCGGCAAGGGTTGTCGCGTTCGTTGTGGTGGCTGCCCGCGCTGTTTTTAATCTGGGTTAATACTCACGGAACATTTTTCCTCGGCCTCGGAGTCTTCGGAATCTATTGGCTCACGGGCCTCGCGACCTTCAATTATGGCGGTATTTACGCGGAAAAATGGACCTCAGAGCAGCGTTTGCACATGCTGAAAGTGGCGCTTGTAAGCGTTTTGGTATTGCCGTTTACGCCCTACGGCACTCGCTTAGCGACGTATCCGTTTCAAATGGCGTTCATGCAGCCGCTCAATGTGCAGAGCATCATCGAATGGCAGCCGCTCAGCTTCGCTCTTCCATTCGGAAAGATCATGATGGTCGCGCTTCTGCTTCTTGTTCTGGCGCAAGTGCTGTTCCGCCTGAACCACAGTTTGACTTCCTTCGTTCTGTTGATGGCCGGCGCATTCGCTGCCTACGCTCACATTCGTTTCTTGCTGTTCTTCCTGCTCTTCTTGACGCCGAAAATTGCTGAACTCCTCGGCCGCTGGATTCCCGAATACGAGCCAGCGAAAGACAAGCCTGTATTGAACCTGATCATAACGCTCTGTGTGCTCGGCGGCATCGTTCATTACGTGAGCGATCCCTCTCGCTTGGCCAAACCGTTCCTCGATACATATCCCGTAAAGGCAGTTGATTATCTTCGAGATCATCCGTCGAGTGCCCCAATGTTGAATGAGTACGGCTGGGGCGGCTATCTCATTCACGAGCTCTACCCGCAGCAAAAAGTGTTCATTGACGGCCGCGCCGATTTTTACGAATACGCGGGAGTGTTTTCCGATTATCTCGATATCACGCGCATCGAACCCGACGCGTTCCGTTTGCTCGATCGCTACAACATCGGCGCGTGTCTCCTGCCGCAAAAATCAACACTCGCCACAGTGCTCGGACAACTCCCCGGGTGGAAATTGGCGTACGCCGACGACATCGCCGTCGTGTACGTCCGCGATCGTTCGTTAAAAGCGCCTTCGCGCCCTGTTGCAACGGTTTCTCATCGCTAGTTCAGTTTGCTAACGCGACCTATGCACATCTTTTCACCATCCTTTACTGCACAAAATACTACGCAGATCACGCCCTTTATTTGTAGCCAATTAGGGCCATTATTCGTCCGTAATGTGAACAAAAGTGAACACGTTACGGGCTCGTACACCTCACGTTCACATGATGAGAACGGTTTCGCCCATGTGAGCAGAAGCGTTCCACTGCACCATGCTGGACGCTGTGCTAATCGCTTGAAATCAGAGCACTTTGATTTTTGGTGTGGGTTCCGCATTTGGCACGGTACCTGCACTATCCAAGGTGGGTGTTCGTCCCAGTTTCGAAACTTACAAGGAGGAATAACAACATGAAGGAACTAATGCTCAGGCTGTATCGCGAGGACGCTGGCCAGGACCTCACGGAATATGCTCTGTTGCTGGTTCTCGTTGCGTTGGTTGCGATTACCACGATGAAGACGCTCGGCACCACGATCAGCGCCGTCTTCGCGAACGCAGCCTCTAACCTGACGTCTGCTACCTAATACTCGACGGGCTAAGTGGCCCCACAACTGCGGGTTGTTGGTGGGTGTTCTCTTTGCCCCGGCATGATTAGTTAGATAGACGACGGAACTCAAGCTCAGGCTGTGTCGTAAGGAAGCTAGTCAGGACTTTACGGAATACGGCCTGAAGCCAGCCCTCGTTGCGTTGGCGGCATTTAATACGTTGAAGACGCTAGGCATCACAACATGCTCCGTCTTCCCGGACGCTGCTTCCAACCACGCCGCAGGAGCCTGAGATCCACGCATTCGCTCTTTGGCCGTCGAAAGATTCCTTGTCCTTCTTTCGGCGGCCAGAGAGTGATTCGAGGCCAAGGGTTTCTCGACGCGAAGAACGGCGAGGCCGACGTGCAAGCAGCAGCGTCGCGCTCTTGAATGTGGATTGTACTGGGCGCGCGCTGTCAGTTTGCTCTTACGAGCTCGGACTCAGATCTGCTGGAGGTAGCGTGTGAAACAAATAATGAAAATGCTGTGGCGGGAAGAGCGAGGCCAGGATCTCACTGAATACGCCTTGCTGTTGGTGCTCGTCGCGTTGGTGGCCATTGCCACGATGCAAACGCTAGGCAGTGCAATCAGCAACGTGTTTGCAAACGCCGCTTCCAATCTTGTTTCTGCGACTTAATCGGCATGATCCGTTGCCGTCTGTCGGCATTGGAGCGCAGTCGGTTGAGCAGTCAGGATAGTCGATGCAGGATCGCCGAGCTGAAGGGCGTGAAATTTTAGATGCACGACGCGAGTGCTGAAGGAATCGGATGGAGCGTCAGATGACTTGGTTTTTGGCATTAACGATCGCCGGGATTGCAGCGGGAATCGACGTTAAGTCGCGTCGCATTCCGAACTGGCTGACAATTCCTGGATTTTTTTTGGGCTTGATCGTGAATCAGGTTGTCTACGGATGGAGCGGATTGAAGTGGAGTTTCGCTGGAGCGCTTGCAATGCTCGCGGTTCTTCTTCCGATCGTTTTACTTCGCGGTTTGGGCGCCGGCGACTGGAAATTAATGGGCGCGCTGGGCGCGGCCTTGGGCCTTCGCAATGTGTTCTACGTTTTTTTTACGGCAATCTTGATTGCCGGGGTGATGGCAGTAGTACAGATGATTTGGCAGCGGCGAATTGCTGAAACTGTCTCGAACATGTGGGAATTGCTCCGTGGATTTTTCGTCTACGGTTTGAAGCCCCACCCGGAGATTCAGCTGGGCAACGCGCGCGCCTCGCATCTGCCGTTTGGTGTAGCGGCGGCGGCCGCAACGCTGATTTGTTACGGGCTCGGAACGATCCGTCTGTAAACTTGGAGCGGAGATGAAACTATGAAACGGGGCCGTCTGTTAATTGGGCTTGCAGTCGCACTGATACTGGGGCTGATTCTGGCTGACGTTGTCTACAAGGCAATGAATCAAGCCAGCACACAGAAGAGCGTGACGACAAGCCAGATCGTTGTCGCCGCGGATCAAATGCCGCTAGGCACGCGCCTCACGGCGCAGGACTTGAAATTGATTGCGTGGCCTGCTGGCGAGCCGATTCAAGGCGTGTTCACAAGAATTCAGGACTGCGTGGATCGCGCGTTGATCACGCCCGTTCTGCCTGGTGAACCGATCCTGGAAGGCAAATTGGCTCCCAAGGATGCCGGCGCCGGTCTTCCTGCGGTTATTCCGGAAGGGATGCGAGCCGTGTCGGTGGCCGTCAACGATGTCGTTGCCGTCGCGGGTTTCGCTCAGCCGGGAACCTCGGTCGACGTCATGGTGACGGGCCAATCTCAAGGTTCCACCGGTCCTGGGGAACAGGTGACTCGTACGATTCTTGAAGACGTTCGCGTTCTGGCTGCCGGCCAGAAGACGGAACAAGACCGGCAGGGCCAGGCGACCACGGTCACCGTAATCACCTTGCTCGTAACTCCTGAGGACGCGGACAAGCTCGCGATGGCCAATACTATGGGCCGCGTTCAGTTGGCTCTTCGCAATTCGATTGACGCCAACAAGACAGCGCCTCCTCCGCTCTTCCAGGCCACCTTGCTTGGCTCTGGACCTGCGCCGGCCGCGCCTGTGGCTGTCCATGCTCACGCGAAACCTATCGCGCCGGTTGCTCCTCCCGCGTATCAGGTTGAGGTGATCCGCGCGAGTAAGCGTGAGACCAGCGAGTTTCCGAACCAGTAATGGAACGAATTTCAAATAACGAAGCAGTGCAGAGGAAATCGATGAGAATGATACGCGGATGTATTCAGCGACGTGCCGGGAGCTTCACTTTCGGTCTCTCGCTTTCGGCCTTTGTGCTCCTCTCGCTCGGCTCAGCGAGCAGCCTGCACGCCCAGCAGACTGCACCACCGACGAGTTCGGGTGCGGATCCGCAGGCGGCAGCTCAGTCGGCGAATGTTACCTCCGCGGGAGAAACCCTCCACGTGTTGGTTGGGCGTTCGCTTCTCATCACCTCGCCAACCCGTGTAAAGCGTCTCTCGATTGCCGATCCCAATGTTGCTGACGCGATCATCATCAGCCCCACTCAGATCATGATCAACGGCAAGAGTCCTGGCGGCGTTTCGCTGGTTCTTTGGAACGATGCCGATCAAAGCCAGCCCCTCGAGTTGCTGGTGGACCTCGATATCCTCGGCCTTAGCCAAAAAATTCACGAAGTCTTTCCGCACGAAGACGTAAAGGTCGAAGCCATTAAGGACGTCGTGGTTGTCTCCGGTCATATTTCATCCAAGATTGTGGCGGATCGCATTCTCGCGATCGTTTCGGCCGCGGTGACCAAAGTTGTAAACATGATGGAAGTGCCTGTGCCGCCGGCGGCCGGTGAAATTCTGCTTGAAGTGAAGTTCGCGGAAGTTAACCGCACTGCTCTGTCGCAGCTCGGCGTCAATTTATTCAGCCAAGGTACGAGAGTGGCCGGCGCTACGTCTACTGGTCAGTACGGCCCGCCGTCTCTCCCGACGCTTCCGACAGGGACGAGCTCTTCAACGGGTGGCACTTCGACTACCAGTGGCTCATCGTCGAGTACTGGCGCAGTTGCGCCCTCGGTAACGCCGAGTTTTTCGCTTAGCAGTTTGTTGAACATCTTTTTGTTCGATCCGAACGTCAACGTAGGTTTGACCATCCAGGCTCTGGAACAGCGAAGTTTGCTCCAGACTTTGGCAGAGCCGAACCTTCTGACGGAAACCGGCAAAGAGGCGAGCTTCCTGGCTGGCGGAGAATTTCCATTCCCTGTCGTCCAAGGCGGAGCGTCCGGTTCTGTGCCGACGGTTACGATTCAATTCCGCGAATACGGCGTGAAGCTGACGTTTACGCCGACCCTGACCGAGGGCAATCGAATCCATCTTCACGTGCGGCCGGAAGTGAGTTCGCTCGACTATACGAATGCGATCACCCTCTCCGGATTCTTCATCCCGGCGCTCTCTACACGGCGCGTTGATGCCGAGATGGAGCTGGCCGACGGGCAGAGCTTCGGAATCGCGGGGCTCGTGGATAATTCAGTGAGCGAGATTATTAACAAGATGCCGGTGCTTGGCGACCTTCCGGTCCTGGGCCAGCTCTTCCGCAGCAAGTCATTTCAGAAGAGCAAGGACGAACTGGTTGTGATCGTGACGCCGCATATCGTGCATCCGCTCGGCGTCGGACAAGAGCCGAAGTTGCCGGACTATCCGGTGCCGTACATGAAGGGTTCTGAGTTCGATAAGACGATCGAGGGCAAGGGACCCACCAAGCAGTAATGAGTGCGTCCGTGCTCGAGAAGAACGAGGTTCATAAGTTTCGCTTGGGAGTATTTGAAAGATGCTGACAGCAGCGGTTCTTAGCGGTGATGCCGAGGTCAGCGGTGTACTGCGCGCGAGCCTGGAGCAATCCGGCCTCGTTGGGCGCGTAACGCAACTCCCGGCATCGGGATCCCCGGAAATGCGGGCAGGAGAAGTCCCACCGGACATTCTTCTTCTCGATCTTGGCCGCGATTTCGAAGCGGCCCTCGCATCAGCTGCCGGTTGGCGCCGGCGGTATCCTTCCGTTTGCATAATTGCGTGCGCTCCTTTCAAGCAGCCCGATCCCTCATTGCTCTTGCAAGCCATGCGCAGCGGCGTTCAGGAATTCCTGTCCGCGCCGGTGGAAATCGCAGCTCTGCGCGAAGCCCTCACGCGTTTCGCGCAAGAGCGGCAGTCCACACATCTCCGCCAGCAGGATAAATTGATTGTGGTCATGGGTACGAAGGGCGGCGTCGGCACCACCACGGTCACCGCCAATCTCGGCGCTCAACTAGCGAAGGCGACCGGGAAACACATCGAGATGTTTGATCTCGCGCGCCCACTCGGGAATCTCTGTTTGCTGATGGATCTCCATCCTCGATTCACGGTTCGGGACGCGGTCGATAATCTCGAGCATCTGGACAGTCATTTTCTTACAGGCTTGATCGCCCAGCACAATAGCGGCGTTGGAGTACTCGCGGGCACGTCTCGTCCCGAGCAGTGGGAAGGCGTATCGGCCGAAGCGGTCGAGCGAGTTGTAAACGTCGCCCAGGGAAGCTGCGACTATCTGATCGTTGACGGTGGCGTGACGAATTTGCTCGAAGGCGGCTCGGCGTTCAGGTCAGCCCGAGCGATTGTGATCGTAACGGTTATGAGCGTTCCGGCGCTGTGGGGTCTCGAACGGCGCTTGAAGTCCCTCATCGAACAGGGCACCGATCCTTCGCGGATTCGCGTGATTGTCAATCGATGGCGCAAGGACGACGACGAGGCTCTGCAAAACATCGAAAAGCGAATCAAGCAGCCGATTTTTGCTCGCCTTCCGAATGACTACCGTCAAGTCAGCGAGGCCGAGAGTGTGGGCAAATTGCTCTCGCGAAATCACAGCGACCCCCTGGTAACAAGGTTTCGAAATATGGCGTGCCAGCTCGCCGGGGTCAGTACGGAAAATGCGGAAGACAAACGCAGCGCCGGATTCTTCGCATTTCCTCCTAAGAAATGAGGTAGCAGCGTGCAACCAGTCGCTTCATCACGAGCAGATTTCACAGCGCTGAAGGCTACGATTCACCGGAAGCTTCTCCAGGCTGTTAACTTGGAGCGCGTCACCCAGGGTGATCGCCAGACGGTTCGCGCCGAATTGGCACAGGTGATTGAAGGCTTGGTCGCCGGCGAAACTACGCCGATGACCTTTCAGGAACGGCAGCGCCTCACTCAAGAAGTTATTGATGAGGTGTTCGGTCTCGGCCCGCTCGAGCCTCTTCTGAAAGATCCGACAATCTCCGATATTCTCGTCAACACTTACAAATCGGTTTTCGTCGAGCGTGCCGGTAAGCTCGAAAAAACTCCAGTACAGTTTCGCGATGATGCTCACCTGATGCTCATCATCGATCGCATCGTCTCCGCGATCGGCCGTCGAATTGACGAGTCTTCGCCGATGGTGGACGCCCGCTTGGCGGATGGCTCGCGTGTGAATGCCATCATTCCTCCGCTCGCCATTGATGGTCCCTGTCTTTCGATTCGCCGTTTCGGCCGCGATCGCTTGACCGCTGAAGAATTGCTTCGCAATAAGACGATCAGCCCCGCTGGCATCGAGATGCTCCAGGGTTGCGTCGGCGCCCGCATGAACGTGCTCGTCAGCGGCGGCACCGGCGCCGGTAAGACCACGCTGCTGAACGTCCTGTCTTCTTTCATTTCCAATCGCGAGCGTATCGTCACGATTGAAGACGCGGCCGAATTGCAGATGCGCCAGGAACACGTCGTGAGGCTCGAGACGCGCACCGCGAACGTGGAAGGCAAGGGCGTCATCCGGCAACGTCAACTTGTCATCAACGCTTTGAGAATGCGCCCCGACCGCATCATCGTTGGTGAGGTCCGCGGCGAAGAAGCGCTCGACATGTTGCAGGCCATGAATACGGGCCACGACGGTTCGCTCACGACGGTCCACGCGAACTCGCCGCGCGACGCGCTGAGCCGCTTGGAAACCATGGTTGCAATGGCCAACCTGAATATTCCCGATAAGGCGATTCGCCGCCAGATTGCCTCTGCCATTGATCTCGTTGTCCAGATCAGTCGCCTCAGCGACGGAACGCGCCGGGTTATGACGATCGCAGAAATCACCGGCATGGAATCGGACATCGTGACGATGCAGGAAATTTTCGTGTTCCAACGGCGCGGCATTGGCGAAAAAGGCGAGGTCCTCGGCGAATTCATACCGACTGGAATTCGCCCGAAGCTCGCCGAGCGCCTGGAAATGTCCGGAGTTCATTTGCCCTTCGAAATGTTCGAGAAGGCGCCGGTTCGGCGCTAGAGGATTCGAGATGGCACTGTTTGCAGCCCTCATAACTTTCATACTGATCCTCGGGATCGCCGGCGCCGTGCTTTTTGCCACGCGCGGTGATTCCGAATCCGAAGCCGTCGAGCGCCGCTTGCAAGACGTCAGCGCTGGTACAGCCGGCGTCCAGCAAGTCAACAAGTCGATGCTCCGCGATTCTAAGGTCAGCGACCTGCCAGCGCTCAATCGTCTCTTGCTGTCTTGGTCGGGCCTCGCGAAGTTCAACGCGTATATCGCCCAGGCCGGAATGAAAATTAAGCCCGGCGTTTTGGCGCTTCTGAGCGCCATCTGCGGAGTTGCGATCTACTTCTTCTGCTATGTCGAGGAATGGGGAATCATCTCGGCTGTTTTGTTCGGCCTGCTCGGGTTCGCGCTCCCCCTGATGTTTGTTGCGTTTCGCCGCCGTCAACGCCTGCGCAAGTTCGAAAAGAACTTCCCCGAAGCGATCGATCTGCTCTCTCGTGCGATTCGCGCCGGCCACGCTGTCACCGCAGGCCTCGAAATGATGTCGAAAGAAACGCCGCAGCCCGTCGGCGGCGAATTCCGCATCGTCTTCGAAGAAAATAATTTCGGCTTGCCGCTGCGCGATGCGTTGCACAATTTGACCGAGCGTATCCCGCTCGTTGATGTCCGCTTCTTCGTGACGGGCCTCGTCGTACAGAAGGAAACCGGCGGAAACCTCGTCGAGCTTCTCGAGAACCTCGCCTCCGTGATTCGCGAGCGCTTCAAGATTCGCGGCGAGGTTCGTACGAAGACCGCGCAAGGAAGATTTACCGCGGCAATTTTGATTGCTCTGCCGCCCACTTTCCTTCTGATCACGCGCGCCGTCAATCCCGAGTACACGCACGTTCTGTTTGCCGATCCGTTGGGCCGCACGATGCTCGGTGTCGGCGCGTTTCTTCAGATCCTCGGATCGTTGATTATTTGGAAGATTGTAAATATTGAGGTGTAAGCGGCAGCACCGAGCCTAAACCATGACTCTCGTAATCACTATCGCGATATTCTTCGACGTTCTTCTCGTCGGCGTGTTTCTAGTTCTCTTGTTTTCGGCCGACAATTCCACTCTCGTTGACCGTCTCACTCAACTCGGTGCAGGCGGCGCCCCCGGACAAACGGCCGTCCGCGAAAAGCGCGAGCCCAGCCGCAAAAAAGTTGAGCGCGTCCTCACCGACGTGAGCAAGCTGCTGCCTCCCTCGGCGCGCGAAGTTTCCCAGTTCCATCGCCTGATGATTCGAGCCGGCTATCGCCGCTCTGAACTCGTCGCCGTGTTGCGCGGCACGAAAGTGCTCCTTCCAATATTTTTTGTCGCCGTCGTTTATTTCACCGGCTGGTATGCGTACAGCCCGATTCCAATCCTTCTCTGCGCCGCCGTATTCGGTTTCCTGCTTCCAGATATGTGGCTCAGCTGGCGCGTCCGCCATCGTCAATTCAGGATGATCCTCGCGTTGCCGGACGCTCTCGACTTGCTCGTCATCTGCGTGGAAGGCGGCTTGGGACTCGACCAGTCCATCGCTCGCGTGGCCGACGAACTCGAAAACACTCATCCGGAACTCAGCGACGAATTTCATCTCATCAATCTCGAAATGCGCGTCGGCCGCAGCCGCCTCGAGGCGCTTCAGGAATTGGCCGATCGCACCGGCGTTGACGACGTCAAAGCTCTCGTCGGCATGCTCGTCCAGACGGATCGCTTCGGAACCGACTTGGCGCAGGCGCTCCGCGTTCACGCCGATTCGCTTCGCACCAAGCGCCGCCAGCGCGCCGAAGAGCAGGCGGCCAAGACCAGCGTGAAAATGGTTCCGCCGCTCGTCTTTTTTGTGTTTCCGGCTCTCTTTGTCGTATTGCTTGGACCTGCGGTCGTCATTTTGCTCCATCAAATGCTGCCGCAGATCAACAAGTAGTTAGAGCTCCATAACGCAAGACCGGGGCGAAGAACGACGTAACCCCAGTACATCGCCGTTCGAGTCAAGGAGGCTATATGGGTGGTATGGATGTAGGCACAATTCGCATCATTGCAGGGGTCCTCGCTGTGGCTGTGTTGGGGATCATTATTTGGCGGCGCAGTCGCAAGACTGGCGAGTAGCTCCCGCGTTACTTCGAACCAGTAAAATTTGAATTGGGCGTTTCAAAGCTGAGGTACGGGTGTCTTGAATCACGATTCCGAAGTTTACGTCTACAACAAAACGCGCGATTGCTTCGTGGCGACGGAAGTCAGCGCCGCGGACACGTACGTTCGCCGCCTCGTCGGATTGCTCGGCAAGACGGGCACTTGGAATCGCCCCGGCCGCGGCCTTTGGATCATTCCCTGCCACGGCGTGCACACGCTCGGAATGATGTTCACGATCGATCTCATTTTTCTCGATCGCGATAAGCGCGTCGTCCATGTCGAAGAGCATGTCCGCCCGTTCCGCATCTCCAAAGTTTGCCTCAACGCGCGCAGCGTTCTCGAGCTTCCCACTCACACCGTCGATCGCACCGGCACGCGCATCGGCGATCAACTCGAAATCGTCCGCCACGATCGCAAGCCTGCCGTTCCGCCGCCCGCGCAGCGCCCCGCCTCCGTCGCGCCCTAGTTTCTCTCGCTCGTCCTCATTCCGCTCTTCGTGCCGATGCGGCAAACACGCAAAACTCCACACCGTGATCGTCCGCCCGGCACCCGTAGGGTCCGTCGGCAGACGGACCGGCCTCTCACGATCTTGCTTTTCGTTCCATCGGGCATCCTGCCGCGGATTTGGATTAGGTTTTCGTAGGGCTGGCCGGCAGGCCGGCCGGATTTAGGGCGATCGCCACACCAAACCGCCTCGCGCGCAAATGGGTCCGTCTGTAAGGATGATGTGTAAGAATTTTGAAATTGAGCGGCAGGCGGGTGCGAAGCAGCCTATCTCGTATCGGTGAGCGGGTCGGCGCAGCCGAGTTGCTCCATCAAGTCCGTGAGCCGTTGCAGATCTTCTCCGGTCTTCTGAATCTCATCGACGAGATCGCCCAAGCCTAAATAATCCTTTAGCGCCGTGACGTCGCCTCCAAACGTAATCGTCTCGGGACGGTCTCGCACCACTCGAGCCGCGGCTTCAAGGCTCCTCGCGATCCCGTCGGCCTTGTGCCTCAGCAACGCGTACCTGTGCCTCGCAGCGATATAGTCCAGCGGCGCCCGCGCCTTTTCAGCTTCATGATCTTCTGCTCTCATGCGTGGCCCCTCCTGGCTGGGGCCATTATGACATAAGTCAATTATTAGAGCGTAAAGAGGGTCAATTGCGATGTCGTAACGGACAAGTTCTGTCTTGGCGAGGCCTCGACTGGCTCCGGCGGTTTTCGTGGCGCGGGCATCTTGCCCGCGATTTTTTCTTCGCCTTCGCTTTTCCGGGTGCCCCATTCCTTCGTTCGCTGCTGGCGAACGAAGGGGTGGGTCTTGCTTTTCCGCCGCATCCTCTTCGTCAGTCATTTGCGGTTCTTGCATCCCGACTTGGTCGGGACTGAGGAGGACGCGACGAGCGTCCGACGCAGAATCTCTCTTGGTTTTCCGTTCGGCATTCTCTTGATTGTCATTCCGACGACGATCCGGCGAGGATCGGAGGAGGAATCTGCGGTTTCCGTTACTCCGAGGGTTTTTGCCGGGTGCCTGCGTTCGGTCTTCGTAGGGGCGCTGCTCGCTGCGCCCTGCCTTTCGCCGGGGTGCCCCATCCTTCGTTCGCCGCTGGCGAACGAAGGGCCTGCCCCGAACGCAATTTGTGAAGGGTGGGTCTTGTTTTTCCGCGCCGTTCGATCGCGCTCTTACCCCGCCGGTTTTCTCCGCGACGCCACCGCGCCGCCGGCCACGCCGCCGACCACTTTAAGCCCGTGCGCGATCTTGTAAAGCAGCGGCCGGGTGCCCCATCCTTCGCAACGCGAAGGGTGGGTCTTTCCGTCCCCAGGCAATCGCCAAATAAACGATCGCCGCAACAATTCCCACAATCGCGCCATGCGCCAAGAAGCGCGACGCCACGCGCCTGCAAACCCACAACGCGTCGTTGTTCTCGAAGAACAAAGACGAACGGCATCGCGGCCGAAGCAATCAGAATCGAAGCCAAGAACGCGCGCTGCCCGAAGAAGTGCAGCACCGGAAACACGCTGGCGAACACAGCAATTTCCGCCAGCACCCCGCCCACCACCGCTCGGCCCCAATGGATTCCGGAATTCACAGCAGTGGCGGATTCTTACACATCGATTCGAGAAAAATCTAGGCCAGAGTGTAAAATGACGGGGGATGAAAATACCGCGGCCACTGGTCGAAAAAATTGTCCGGCACGTGAACCGGAAAGAGTGGTGGCACGTGCCGCCTCAAAACTCGAAGGCGTATCACCAGCGCGGGAAGTTTCTCGCGTCCACCTACGCAGAAGCTGAGTTCTGGGG
>JBAPOP010000086.1:0-2381 GCA_049279675.1 Candidatus Acidiferrales bacterium | reverse complement strand
AGAACATCACGAAGGCGTTTGCCGATCCGTCGAGCATTCTCTCGGTCAATCCGCGGATCGATTTTCAGTTGGGAAAGATCAACACGGTGACGGTGCGGGACTCATTTTTCTGCGCTGTCGCGAGCGGCAGCGGCGTCGGCACGCTGAATTTGCCGCAGCAGGCAATCAACTCAAACGACCAGGAGAATGCGCTACAGATCTCGGATACGATCCTGATCAGTCCGAAGCTTGTGAACGAGACACACTTTCAATGGCGACGGATTCGCAACGAGCAGACGGCGGAGTATCCGACGCCGACGGTGACGGTGCAGGGCGCGTTTACCGAGGGTGGCAACAGCTCGGGAGTAGTACAGGACCACGAAGACAACTTTGAGCTGCAGAATTACTCGACAGCCACGGAGGGAAACCATGCGCTGCGATTCGGTACGCGGTGGAGGGGGTATCGGGACGCGAATTACTCGACGTCGGGAGCGAATGGGACGTATACGTTCAGCTCACTCGCTGACTATGAGGCGAAAACGCCGTCGCTCTATTCGCAAACGGTGATCAGAAACCCGCTGGCGCGCACCTTTCTGTTTGCCGGAGCGCTGTTTTTGCAGGATGACTGGAAGGTAAGCTCGGCGCTGGTGTGGAGCATGGGACTAAGGTGGGAAGGACAGAACTGGATTAGTGACCACTCCGACTGGGCGCCAAGGATCGCGTTTGCGTGGAGCCCGGGATACCAGGGGAAGGGTCCGGCAAGGACGGTAGTACGCGGCGGGTACGGATGGTTTTATAATCGGTTTTCCGTGCCGAACTCATTCAGCTCCGCGGCGGGCACGCCGTATGTGATCGAGACGATTCACGACAACCAGATCAACCAGAAGAGCTATGTGGTCGATAGTCCGAGTTTCTACAATCCGAACGCGGCGCAGCCGGAGAGCGTTTTGCAGAATGCCAGTTCGTCGGTGCCGTCATATCACACGATTGACCCGCATTTTCATGCGGCGCTGGATATGCAGGGTGGAGTTGGAGTGGACCGGCAGATTACAAAGGCAGTGACTGGGAATATCACTTACCTCTACACGCAGGGCGTGCACGAATATATGTCGAATAACGTGACGGCACCGGAGTTCGATCCGGCGACGTACACAATTGTCGGGCCCACGCCGTCGGCGTATAACTACCAATTTCAGTCGGAGGGAGTTTACCGCCAGGAGCAATTGATTGTGAGTTCAAGCGCGCATTTCAAGCAGTTCGGATTTAATGCGAATTACACGCTGAACAATGCGAAGAGCGATACGCAGGGAGTGACATCGTTTCCTTCGGTGGCGCAGGACCCAGGGTTCGACTATGGGCGCGCGAGCTTCAGCATCCGCAACCGAGCGTTCTTGGTGGCCACGTATAACGCGCCGCACGGCATCGTTTTTGCTCCGGTGCTCGCGGCGGCGTCCGGCACACCGTATAATTTTACGATCGGGAGTGATTTGACAGGGAACAACCAGTTCAACGCGAGGCCGACGTATGGCCAATGCGGCGCGGCCGGTGTAGTAACGACAGCGTACGGATGCTTCGATACGGATCCGGTTGGAAAGGATGAAAAGGTGATTCCCTATGACCTGGGGACGGGGCCGGCGAACGTCGTCGTGCATATGCGCGTCAGCAAGGTGATTGGCGTGGGACCGCGCGAGATGGCAAAGGGCGGAGGCGACAATTCCCAGAACAACAGCGTCAGCGGGCGCGGGCTGAGCGGCGGCGGCGCGCCGGTAAAACTGGATGCGACAGCGCCGAAACGATTCAATCTTACGTTTGTCGTGGCGGCGTTGGATGTGTTCAATATCGTGAACCGGGCCCCGCCGAACGGCGTTTTGGAATCGCCGCTTTTTGGTGAGACCCAATCGCTGGCGTCCGGACAGTTTTCGGGGCCGACGCCGGGCAACCGCACGATCATGTTTATGACGCAGTTTTCCTTCTAGGGGTGGTGCGGGTGGGCTTTTCAACGGTACAACATCACGCCAAGAGCCAGTTTCTAACTTCAGTCCCGCTGAATTAAGACTAATAACGCCCAAATTCTCGGAAGACTGACCTGACCGGCTTGAATTAGTCCAACGGGAGTGAGAGAAAATCATTCTAAAGGAGAGCTGGACTAATTCAAGTCGGTCAGGTCACCGTCACTCAAAACAGCAGACGACCGCTCGCTACATTCATCCTGTTAACTTCAGACAGCTCGAGGCCTAAGGATTGTACTTGGATGCAATCAAAATCCGAGGGAAGCGCAAGAAAAATTTCGGCATCCAGCGGACTCGGGTCGAATCTCGGGTTGGCGAGAGAAGAAGAGAAGCTGTAACTCACTCAAAATAATGGTAGGCCCGTGGGGACTCGAACCCCAGACCTCTACCGTG
>JBAPOP010000085.1:0-100380 GCA_049279675.1 Candidatus Acidiferrales bacterium | reverse complement strand
ATGGCGATTTCGGCGTTTGGTATTCGGCCTGTCTCCGCGCTTTCGGCAAGCGCCTCGAAATTCGAGCCTCGGCCCGACAGCAGCACGCCGATGCGTTTCTTCATAGCCGAAGCAAGTTAGCACAATTTCGTGAAGCGGTGCCGCCGCAATCTCCAGCGCCTCCGCTAGTGCGCCGGGGCTTGACTTCGATTGCGAGCCGCGTCATCTTGCTTTCGCATTTTGCAAGTCCAGGAGGCTTCACGATGGGAATCACTCGAAGGTTCACGTTGCTGCCCGCTTCGGCCGTGTTACTTGCTCTCGGCTTCGGCTGCGCTCAGCCCGCAGATCAAAAGCCGGCCGCGCCGGATCTCGGCACAATCGAATCAAATATTCGCAGCCTCGATAAAGATTGGGCTGCGGCCGCGGCCGCTAAGGATTTGGATAAATCGACCGCGTTTTACGCCGATGACGCTCAAATGATCTCTGCCGTAGCGCCAGCCGCTGTTGGAAAGGATGCTGTCCGCAAGACGTGGGCCGGGTTAATGTCCGCCCCGGGCTTCGTTAGCCTTACGTTCGAACCAACTGCCGTGCACGTCGCTGCAGCCGGAGATATGGCCTACGAACTTGGCACGTATGAAATCGACATGAAGGACAAGAAGGGCAAGCCGACGGCAGAGAAGGGCGCTTACGTCGTGGTCTGGAAGAAGCAGGCGGACGGTTCGTGGAAGGTCGAGGTGGATAGCTCAGGCACTGGACCCTCGGGCAGCTAGCCGCAGGTCAGCCCCTCGGAGGGGATTGCCGCTGGAAGCATCGTCGGCGCCAGAAATTAACGCATCCCCGGTGCGTCCTACGAGAGCGGGAGCTTGCCGCTATACACGACGCGCGGCGCACCGGACGCGCCCTCGATGTGTCCGATCGCGTAGAATTTCTCCCGCCGACGGTGCAATTCGGATTCGACTTTGCGGATATTCTTCGAGGGCACCACAAGAATCATTCCCACGCCAAGATTGAACGTCCGCAGCATCTCGGTCGCTTCGATCTTTCCGAGTTCGGCGAGATACCGAAAGATTGGCAACACGGGCCACGAGCCTACTTCGATGAGAGCGCGAACGTTTCGCGGCATCACGCGTGGAAGATTGCCCGTGATTCCTCCACCCGTAATGTGAGCCATCCCAGAAAGCCAGCCCTTCGCAACGATATTTTTGAGCAGCGGCCAATAAGGTCGATGAGGCTTCAAAAGTTCCGCGCCGATTTTGTTGCCGATTGAAGGGACGTACGTGTCGGGTTGAAGTTTGGCGACGTGAAACACGAGCTTTCGCGCAAGAGAGTAGCCGTTGGTGTGGAGGCCGCTGGACGGCAAAGCGATAAGCGCATCGCCCGGGTGCACTAGACGCGGCTCGAGCCGTTGATTGCGTTCCACCGCGCCGACAATAAAGCCGGCAAGGTCGTATTCACCCGCGGCGTATATGTCCGGCATCTCCGCAGTCTCGCCCCCAATCAGCGAGCATCCGGCCTGCTTCGCCGCGCGGCTCATTCCCTCGATGATTTGCTCCACCACGCGCGGGTCGAGTTTGCCCATAGCTAGATAATCAAGGAAGAACAGCGGCTCGGCGCCCTGCGTGAGAATGTCGTTCACGCAATGATTCAGAATATCCGCGCCGACTGTAGAGTGAACGCCCGTCGCAAAGGCAAGTTTTAGTTTCGTCCCGACGCCATCGGCGCTGGCGACAAGGATCGGATCTTTCCAACGCTTGCGATCCAACTCAAAGAGCGCGCCAAAGCCACCGATGGCAGATAGCACCCCGCGGCGAAACGTTCGCCCCGCAGCCGTGCGAATACGCTGCTTCGCGTCGTCCGCGGCCGAGATATCGACACCTGCATCGGAATAGCGCATCAGACCAGGCCCTCAGGCTGGATACTGCCGTGTCAGCTTAAAAAGTTCGGAACAACCGCTTCCAGCGAACCTCGCGGGGATGGATTAGGGCGTTGAGGTATGTCGCGAACCGCATCCCCAGATGCCCCGGCTCCCAGACTTCTTCGGGCGCATCAATGGACATATAAATCAGGAGCGGTGTCCCGACGATGTTCGAACGAGGGACGAAACCCCAGAAACGGCTATCGTAGGAATTATTACGGTTGTCGCCCATCATGAAATATTCGCCAGCGGGAACTTTCACTGGACCAAAGTTATCGCCTGGGTTGGGCGGCTCCATGCGATAGGGTTCGGAAAGAGGTTGATCGTCAATGTAAACCACGCCACGGCGGACCTCGAGCAAATCACCTGGAAGGCCGATCAGCCGCTTGATGAAATCCGGATTGCCCATTTCGGGCAATGGCGCGCGGAAGACGATGATTTGCTGCCGTTTCGGCTCGCGCCAGAGCGGCTCGTGCCAGGGAGTGAAAGGAACACCCGCGTCATAACCGAACCGGCTGACGATCAAGTGATCGCCGATGAGAACGGTGCGCTCCATCGAACCGCTGGGGATCACACGCGCCTGCACCATCGTTCCTTCGATAAAAAGAAATGCGAGAATCACCCAGAACCAGGAGAGCGCTTCCTTCGCGGCGCGGCTCCTCATCAGCGCGCTGGAACGATCCGTTTCGTTCCGCTCCATCGCGACCGATTCCGGCATGTCCATCTCAGCTCCCACGTTGAGCCTCCACTTCGAGTTGCACCAGCTCCGTCGGGTAGCTGCCGGTGTAGCACGACGTACAGAATTTGCTTTCGGTGTCTTCCACAGCCTCGCGCAAACTTGAGAGGGATAAATAACCGAGCGAGTCGGCTTCCAGAAATTGCCGTATTTCTTCCACAGAATGATTCGCGGCGATCAGCTCGTTCCGCGTCGGCGTGTCCACGCCGTAGAAGCACGGCGAAATCGTCGGCGGGCAACTAATGCGGACGTGAACTTCCACTGCGCCCGCCTCGCGCACCATGCGCACGATTTTGCGGCTCGTGGTTCCGCGCACGATCGAATCGTCCACAAGGATGACGCGCCGCCCCTCAAGCATCCGCCGAACCGTGTTGAGCTTGAGCCTGACGCCGAAATCGCGAATCGCCTGCTCGGGCTCGATAAAAGTGCGGCCGACATAATGATTGCGAATCAAACCCATGCGGAACGCGATCCCGGATTCCGCCGCGTAGCCCACTGCGGCTGGCACGCCGGAATCCGGCACGGGCACGACGACGTCTGCCTCCGCCGGATGCTCGCGCGCGAGCAGGCGCCCGAGACGCTCGCGGCTCTCGTTTACCTGCCGCCCGAAAATGATGCTGTCCGGCCGCGAGAAATAGACATGCTCGAATATGCAGTATTGATGCGGTTTTTCCGGCGCGAAATGGATTGACGAAATTTCATTGCCAGTAATTTTCACCATCTCGCCGGGCTCGACTTCGCGCACGTACTCGGCGTCGATGAGGTCGAACGCACAAGTCTCCGACGCGACGACCCAGTTGCCGTCGAGCCGGCCGAGATTCAACGGCCGGAAGCCGCGCGGATCGCGCAGCGCGTACATCTCGTTTTGAGTGAGAACCAGCAACGAATAGGCGCCTTCCACCTGGTTCAGCGCGTCCACGAGCGCTCCGGTCAAATGCCGGGCGTTGCTGCGCGCCACGAGATGAACGATCACTTCCGTGTCGCTCGTGGTCTGAAAAATGGAGCCTCGGTGCTCGAGCTTTCGCCGCAGCTCGGCGGCGTTCGTCAAATTTCCGTTGTGCGCGACCGCCAGCTTGCCTTTGTTGCAATCAATCACGACAGGCTGCGCGTTCATCATCGAAGTGTCGCCGGCAGTCGAATAGCGCGTGTGCCCGATTGCCGCCGCACCCGGCAGCCGCAGCATTGCTTCCGGATTGAAGATTTCCTGCACCAAGCCCATACCCTTATGGACGTGCAAGGTGGCACCATCGGTAGACGCAATTCCGGCTGATTCCTGTCCGCGATGCTGCAGAGCGTAAAGTCCCAGATAGGCGAGCTTGGCTGCTTCTATGCGGCCAAAAATGCCAAACACGCCGCACTCATCGTGGAAGTGATCGTCCGGCAATTGGTGGGTATGTTTCATTCGCTATTACTGGTCGCCGTTAATGGTTGTGCCGTGCCGAAGTGCTTTCTCGAGCGCTCCACTCCAGGAATCGCGCAGAGATACGACCGCGCTATGAAGACACAGAGCCCCGTTATATTCGATGCGAAACTCGCCCCGCGCGACGTTTCCGATGTGTTGCGCCGAAACACCACATTTTGCAGCAATCTCGGCAACGCGAGCAAGTGAATCGGGTCGCGCCGAGACGGCCGCGCGGGCGCCGCGTTCGCCGAAGAGCGCACATTCATCTGGCTCTGTGCTATGAAGCGCCACTTGGGCCGCAAGGCCATCGCTCGCGAAAGACGATTCGGCAAGAGTAACCGCGAGCCCTCCGTCGCTTAGATCGTGCGCAGACTCGATCGCTCCAGCGTCTGCCAGCGCGACAAGGCAATCCTGCAGGCGCTTTTCCGCTGCCAGATCGATTGCGGGAGGTTCTCCCGCCACGATTCCGTGAATGCTCTTCGCGTATTCCGAAGACGAGAATTCACGCCGCAAGGTCTCAATTGGATCACTCGACGGCATCTTGCCATCAAGTACGATAATCACGTCCCCCGGGTTTCGGAATCCGAGCCCCAGCGCTTTCGATGAATCTTCCAGGATCCCGAGAACGCCGATTACCGGCGTCGGATAGATCGCCTTTCCGAGCGTCTCATTATAGAAGCTGACGTTCCCTCCGGTGATCGGAACTTCGAGAACGCCGCACGCTTCGGCGATTCCATCGATCGCCTCGCTAAATTGCCACATCGCCTCGGGCTTTTCCGGATTGCCGAAATTCAGGCAGTTTGTCGCCGCCACGGGGCGCGCGCCTGAGCAGGCCACGTTTCGCGCTGCCTCCGCGACGGCGTGCATCGCGCCGACTTTGGGGTTGAGCCAGCACCACCGGCCGTTTCCATCGGTCGAGAGAGCGAGGCCGCGCCGCGATTCCTTCAGCCGGAGCACCGCGGCATCACCCGCGCCGGGGACCACGCGCGTGTTTGTGCGCACCATGTGGTCGTACTGCCCGATGATCCATTGTTTCGAGGCGATCGCCGGCGATGCTAGCAGCCGCCGAAAATTTTCGGAGATGTCGGTTCCGGCTGGGGCGAAATCAATCAAGTAGGCATCGCCTGCCGGCCGCGTTGGCGGAGCGAGCGGGCGCTTGTAGACTGGCCCTTCTTCCGCGAGCGCGTGCGCTGGAATTTCAGCGGCAATTTTGCCGCGCTCCAAAATTCGCAATTGGCCATCGTCCGTGACGCGGCCGATTTCGACAGCGTCCAACCCCCACTTTTCGAAGACGCGGAGAATTTCATTTTCGCGGCCGTGCTCGGCGACGAGCAGCATGCGCTCCTGCGATTCGCTCAGCATGATTTCGTACGGCGTCATGCGCGTCTCGCGCTGCGGCACGCGCGATAGCTCAATCTCGATTCCCAGGCCGCCACGCGAAGCCATCTCCGAACTCGAACTCGTTAGTCCCGCGGCGCCCATATCCTGAATCGCGACCACGGCGCCCGTCTTCATCGCTTCGAGGCATGCCTCCAGGAGCAACTTCTCCATGAAAGGGTCGCCGACTTGGACGTTGGGGCGCTTTTGCTGCGATTCTTCGCTGAATTCCGCTGAAGCCAGGAGCGACGCGCCGTGTATTCCGTCGCGGCCCGTCTTTGCGCCGACGTAGATGACGGGGTTCCCGGCGCCGCGCGCGCGCGCGAAAAAGAGGTTCTCTTTTTTCGCGATCCCGAGCGCGAGCGCATTCACCAGCGGATTATTCGAATAGCAGGATTCGAATAGGACTTCCCCGCCCACTGTCGGAACGCCGAAGCAGTTTCCGTAAGAGCCGATTCCACGAACCACGCCGTCGAACACACGCCGGTTGCGCGCGATCTCGCCCGCTGTGGCTCCAAGGGGAGCCGAGTCATTCGGATCACTTGTGATGGGCCCGAAGCGGAGCGAATCGAGAACCGCGATCGGAAATGCGCCCATCGTAAAGATGTCGCGCAGAATTCCACCCACACCCGTGGCCGCGCCCTGAAACGGCTCGACGAAACTCGGATGATTGTGCGACTCGATTTTGAAAACCGCGCACAGGCCGTCGCCGATGTCCACGACGCCCGCATTTTCGCCAGGGCCCTGCAGCACGTGCGGCCCGCGTGTCGGCAGGCGCTTCAAATGGACTTTGCTCGACTTGTATGAGCAATGCTCGCTCCACATCACCGAGAAAATCCCGAGTTCCGTGATGCTCGGCTCGCGCCCGAGAATTTTCAACACGCGCGAGTATTCGTCGGCGGTGAGGCCGTGTTCGGCGGCGATTTCCCTAGTCACCCTGATTTCGGTTTCAAGCATTTAAAATGCCCTTGCGAGTTTCTGAGGCGGTGAAAAAATCGCTGCGGTTAGTGAATTCCAAAATTATCGCGCGCGTCAAAACTTCGTCTACGCGGGTACGGCGACACGCCGTACGAAGCTATCCACCATCGAGCGAAAAATTACGAGACCATCGGCTGAGCCGAGTTGCTGTTCGACTGCGCGCTCCGGGTGCGGCATCAGGCCGAGCACGTTGCGCTCGCGATTGCAAATTCCCGCGATGTTAGCGATCGAGCCGTTTGGATTTCCCGCGGCGTCGTTCCGGCCATCCGGTGTCGTGTAGCGAAAGATGATTCGATTCTCCCGCTCGAGTTCGCGAAGAGTTGTTTCGTCGCAGAAATAATTACCATCCATGTGCGCGATCGGAATTTCCAGGATTTGGCCGCGGTGCGCGGCGCTTGTGAATGGCGTGTCCGCATTTTCCACTCGGATGCGCACTTGCCTGCAGAGAAATCGGAGGCCACGATTGCGCGTCATCGCGCCCGGAAGCAACCCCGCTTCGCACAGAATCTGGAAGCCGTTGCAAATTCCAAGGACGAGGCCGCCCGAGCGCGCAAATTTTGCAACGGACTTCATGACGGGAGAAAAGCGAGCGATGGCGCCTGTACGAAGGTAATCGCCGAATGCGAATCCGCCCGGAAGAATAATCGCGTCGCAGCCGGCCAGATTCTCATCCCGGTGCCAGAGATATTCGACCGGTTGGCCCAGAACGTCGCGAATTGCGCAGAAGGCATCGTGATCGCAATTCGAACCCGGAAAGACGACGACGCCAAATTTCATCCTTGGGGATCTCCCGCGTGCATTTTAGCACACCGGTTGCGGTTCGCTGGAACGGCGAGATGGAGACTAAAGCAGGCCCGAGAATCCGTCCGCGGAGTGGGCCGTATGCTGCGCTCAGAATGGAGGTGAAGAGCCGGCGCGACGCCGGCGGTACAAGAGGAGCTAGCGGCGGCGCGAAGGCTTGCGGCGAGCGCGGGCACGTCTGGATTTTGATTTCTTGCGGGGCTTTGATTTGTCGCGGCCCTTCCGTTCTTTCGCAATGACGGCGCGGCGCGTAGCAGCCCAGCCCGGCTTGTTGATTTGGCGTCCGCGAGCGATGGCAAGCGCATCCGCTGGGACATTCTCAGTGATTGTCGAGCCGGCTGCCACGTACGCGCCGTCGCCGATGCGGACCGGCGCGACAAGCGCGGAGTCGCTTCCAATGAAGACGCGTTTGCCGATCGTCGTCTGATTCTTGTGCACGCCGTCGTAATTGCAAGTGATCGTGCCCGCGCCGATGTTCGCGCCAGCGCCGATCGTAGCGTCTCCCAGGTAAGTGAGATGCGGCGCCTTCGCGCCTTCGTGCAAGATGCTCTTCTTCACCTCGACGAAATTTCCAACGCGCGCGCCCTCGCGTAAATCGGCCCCGGGCCGCAAGCGCGCAAATGGGCCGATGTGCGTGTGTTTCGCGAGTTTGCTTTCCGTGACGACGCAATACTCCTCGATGAATACGTCGTCCGCGATGCGGGAATCGGTGATGATGCTGCCGGTGCGAATCGTGCAGCGCTCACCGATCTTCGTGTTGCCTAGCAGTTGAACTCCGGGTTCGATCACCGTGTCGCGTCCCACCACGACGCCTGCGTCAACCACGACCGACTCTGGAAAATAGATCGTGACGCCGGAGTCCATTATTTCAGCGGCTTTTCGCTGCCGGAAAATGCGATCCGCATCGGCGAGGCTCGCACGCGTGTTGCATCCGAGGATTTCGTTCGAGTCGGGCGCAATTGAGGCGAGGACGCGCTCGCGCCGTTCGTTCAGCAGCGCGATGGCGTCGGTAAGATAGAGCTCTTTGTGGACGTTGTTGGGCCGCAGCGATGCGAGACACGGCCATAGTTTGTCGAGCGTGAAGCAATAAATGCTGGAGTTGACTTCCGTGATCGCGCGCTGCTCGGGCGATGCGGCGCCTTCTTCGATAACGGCGGCAACTGTGCCGTCGTTCTTGCGAATGACGCGGCCGTATCCCGTCGGGTCGGGCAATTGCGCGGAGAGGATCGTTGCGGCGGCGCCTCCCGAGCGATGCGCGTTGATCAGCGCGGAGAGCGTTTCTGTTCGCAGGAGCGGCGCGTCGCCCGGAACAACGACGGCAAACTTCGCGCTTCGACGAATCGCGCGCCGCGCGGACTGGACTGCGTGCCCCGTACCACGCTGCGGATTTTGGACTATTGTTTTTGCACCGAGCGGTGTCACCGCTGCGGCAACAGCGTCCGACTGAAATCCCACGACCGCGATCGTTTCAGCAGCCTTTAATGGCTGGCACGCGCGGACGACGTGCTCGACGAGCGAGCGGCCGCCCACTCGATGCAAAACCTTGGCGACGTCGGAGCGCAACCTCGTGCCCTTGCCCGCGGCGAGAACGATGACAACTGTGTCTTTGGCGGCCATGAATCGCCTATTGTCGCTTCGCCGATTGCATTTGGCAATCGAGAGCAATCAGAAGAGTGCTACGCCGATCGCGTTCTTGGAGCGGACCTGGCGCCCCTAAGTTTCTTTGCGGAAAAGGGTCAGGGGATTAATATGCGGGCAATAGCTGAGCTGTATCCTCGGAGAAATCGATGCGACAGTGTCCTCAATGCGGCCGTCAGAATCCAGGCACAGCTCAATTCTGTGAGCGTTGCGGGACGGGCCTATCGTTCGGTTCGGCGACTTTGCTTCCGGTTCAACGGAAGACGAGCGGTATGGCGGTCGCAAGCCTCGTCTTTGGCTGCTTGTTCTTCATTTTTCCGGCGGCCCTCGTTGCCGTTGTGGTGGGGCATATCTCGCGTTCGGAGATTTCTAAGAGCGCGGGACGACTGAGAGGCGCAGGCGCTGCGCTGGCCGGGCTGATTTTGGGCTACCCCGGCATCGCGTTCATACCGTTTATCCTGATCATTGCGGCGATTGCCATCCCCAACCTTCTGCGTGCGCGAATGGCAACGAATGAGGCAAGTGCGGTGGGATCGATTCGCACGATCATGGTAGCGTCAGATGTGTATTCGACGAACTACAAGCACGGGTATCCGCCAACATTGAAAGCGCTCGGACCGCCGGAAGGCGGTGGCACCCAGTCGGAAGCCTCCGCGAATTTGATTGACGCGGGGTTGGCCTCAGGCAGGAAGAACGGCTACGTTTTCAGCTACGGGCCAATGAGCTCGCGCTATGGCAGTCCTGTCGATCATTTTGTTTTGAGCGCCGATCCAATCTCGCAGAACGAGTCGGGGCGACGGCACTTCGTTGTGGACGAATCGGGAGTTATTCGGTTCGCGCAAAACGGACCAGCGAGCCGCGCTAGCCCTCCTATTCAATAGGAGAGTGGCGGTTACAGCCCCATGATCTGAAAGCCGGAATCCACGTAGAGAATATTTCCTGTAACGCCGCGGGAAAGATCGCTTGCGAGGAAAACCGCGGCATCGCCGACTTCTGCGGGATCCGTATTACGGCGCAGCGGCGCGCGCTGTGTGACAACATCGAGAATCACTGAAAAATCTTTGATCGCACGTGCCGACGCGGTTTTCACCGGACCAGCGGAAATTGCGTTCACACGAATTTTCTTCGGACCAAGATCGCTGGCGAGGTAGCGAACCGTAGCCTCAAGCGCGGCCTTGGCAACTCCCATCACGTTGTAATTCGGGACGACGCGCTGCGAGCCGAGATAGGTGAGCGTGAGGAGCGATCCCCCGGACGTCATGAGCGGCGCGGTCGCACGCGCAACAGCGACTAGTGAGTAGGCGCTGACCTCTTGAGCGAGAAGATATCCCGCACGCGAAGTTTCGACGAACGGCCGGTCCAGATCTTCGCGATTTGCAAACGCGATGCTGTGCAATACGGTGTCGACCCCGCCGTCGTTGCGCAATTCCGAAGTCAAACGCTCGAGTTCTTCTTCCTTTGTGACGTCGCACTGAAAAACTTTGTCAGCGCCGAGCGACTGCCCAAGTTCTTCGACCGTCAACTTGATGCGTTCGGCCTGATAAGTCAGCACGAGCTTCGCGCCTTCGCGCCGGTAAGCCTGAGCGATGGCGAACGCCAGGCTCCATTTATTTGCGACTCCCAAAACTAGCGCTGTCTTGCCTTCAAGAAGGTTTGGCATAGGAGCGACATTCTAGCGCGGAAGTTACCTGCGAGAAACGTTCAGTAAACCTGGCGCGGGATGTGCGACGGGTTCAATCTGCGGCTGGAACAGGAGCAGGGACAAGCGGGCGCGAAGCTATTTTTTCGGGCTGGTAATCCATCGCCGTTTCTTCCCAAAGCGAACGGTCAGCGAGCAACCGCGTGACGAGTTGCGTATGCAATGCGTGGCCCGCCTTGTGCGCTACGACGGTAGCCTTGAGCGGCTTGCCGATCAGCGCGAGATCACCAATCAGATCGAGCGCCTTATGGCGAACGAACTCATCCGGAAAACGGACGGGACCGTTGAGGATGTCGTTCTCGGATAGCACAATCGCATTCTCGAGCGTGCCGCCGCGAATCAAGCCCATCGCGCGGAGGCCTTCGAAGTCGCTCATGAAGCCGAATGTCCGGGCGGTCGCAAGCTCCTTGCTAAAACTAGCGCGATTCACGTCAATTTCGACTTCTTGGCGGCCAACTTTCGGATGCGCGTAGTCCACGTAACACCGCACTCGGAAACTCTCGCCGGGGTAGATTCCTATCCTCCTATCGCCATCGGAGACTTCGAGAGGTTTGATCACTCTCAAGTAAGTTCGCCGCCGCCTTTGCCGCCGCAATCCCGCGCGTTCGAGCATTTTTACGAATGGTTGCGCTGAACCGTCAAGAATCGGAAGTTCGAGCGCATCGATCTCGACGAAAACGTTATCTACGCCACACGCGTACAGAGCCGCAAGGATGTGTTCGGTAGTCGAGAGTAGGACACCTTGCTTCATCAAGCTCGTCGCATAGCTCACGCGGGCGACGTTTCGAACGTGCGCCTCAAGCGCGAATCCATCCAAATCCGTGCGGCGAAATACGATGCCGGTATCCGGAGGCGCCGGAGCGAGCCTGAGGCGCGATCGAACCGCGGTATGCAGTCCGATCCCTTCAGTTTCTACCGGGTGGGCGATTGTGTATTGGAAAGCCATCGCGAATAATTTCTAAATCGGTGCACTTCTGCTTCCGCAGTCGCTCTATATTATCCATTTATTTTCATCAGTTTAGAAGGCACATCTAGGGCGCGACACCCGTTACTGTTGCAAAGATACAACACTTTACCGTGTTCTGATGTGGCGTTTGTCCGACGTAGTAGTACCTTCCACACGCTAAATCCACTGCTGTGGATTTCTCGGAGTCGCGGGCAACTTGTGAAAAAGCTCACCTCACGCGTAGAATGGTCGCGTCGAGCGAGAGGTTTCGAAGAGAGTATGGCGTCTCCGTTCAATATCTTGCCTGCCACACAGACGGTGGTTCCACCACCATTGGCGCACCCGCGCCCTTCTTGGTTGCGCGTGCGATTTTTCGGCGGGCCGAATTACCAGGATCTGAAGCGCATCATGCGCACGCTCGATTTGCACACCGTGTGCGAGAGCGCGCGCTGCCCGAATATGGGCGAATGCTGGGAGCACCGGACTGCCACCTTCATGATCCTTGGAGACATCTGCACGAGGGCATGCGGGTTTTGCGCCGTGCCATCGGGAAAGCCAGCGGGGCCTCCGGCAGAAGATGAGCCCGAGCGCGTCGCGGAAGCTGTCGAGCGAATGGGATTGCGGTATGCGGTAGTCACGTCAGTGAACCGCGACGATCAGCCGGATGGAGGCGCGGCAATTTTCGCGGCCACAATTTCCGAGATTCGTCGCCGCGTTCCCGATTGCCGCGTGGAAGTTCTAATCCCTGATTTTCGCGGAGACTGGCCGGCTCTCGAAACAGTGATCACGGCGCGGCCGGATGTGTTGAACCACAACATGGAGACGGTCCCGCGATTGTATCGGCGCGTGCGCAAAGGCGCCGTGTACGAGCGCTCACTCGAACTGCTTCGCCGCGCGCGAGAGATGGCGCCGGCGATGCCGACGAAGACGGGAATGATGCTGGGCCTCGGAGAGACTCGCGATGAAATCTTGAGCGCGATGCAGGAAATTGCCGCTCAGGGAACGCACATTCTCACGCTGGGGCAATATATGCAGCCCACACCCGAGCATCTGCCGATCGAGCGATACGTCCATCCCGATGAATTTGCAGAATACAAGCATCTCGGCGAACAAATGGGATTCAAGCATGTTGAAGCTGGCCCGCTCGTTCGTTCCTCCTATCACGCTTTCGAGCAAGAAGAAGCCGCGCGCAGCTGACGCGAGAGTTCCGCAAAACAATTTATTTTTTGGCAAGTTCGCGAGGCGGCGGTGTCCGGAGAATTCCGGCTCAGCGTGGCAGTTTCTAAGTTTCTATTGGAGCGCGGCGAGAGAGATTTTCACGACCTGCTGGACGCGGCTGCTGGCAACGGGATCGCCAATTGGGATGCTGCCGGCGGCACGGAAACCGACGGTAGCCTCTTCGCGCCGTCCAAGCTCGGCGTTCAGATTCGCTAGAAGCAGCACGAAAATAGGATTTCGCGGGTAGCGCTGCGCGAGAGGCTCGACGATTGTTTGGGCGCGGGCGTACTGCTGGTCGTAGGTCCGCAGATTCCGTGCCAGATAAAACCGCGCTTCGACGGCCGTAATTCCCCCGGCGTTCATCGCAGATTCGAGTTGTCGGATTCCTTCCTGCTTGTCCCCGCCGGGAAGCCCCATGAAAAATCGCACGACCTTCGCCGCGGCTGATAGAGTGTCCACGAAATAATTGTAGAGGCCGAGGCCCATGTCGGCATCCGTCATTTGCGGGTCGAGCTGTTTGGCGCGGAGAAATTCCTGTCGCGCGCGGACTCCGGCCCGAGCCGCCGCGATGTGATCGCCCTGCAGGCCGTAGTAACGCGCCTTGAGCGCGCCGCCAAGACCGGCGTAAAGCCGCATCTCCGCGGAATCATTTTTCGCATACTGCGCTGAGGCCAGAGCGACCACCTTGTCGGCCAGCGCAAGATATTCGTCGTCGCCCGGCTGCTCGGGCCTTTTGAAGGCGTCCACGAATCCCCATTTGACGTCGAGACTCGCGCAATAAATTTTCCACCAGCGCGCCTCGCCTTCGAGCAAAAATCCGAGTGGATTTTCAGCAGCGGATGCCTGCACCCCACGGAAGATCGCGATCGCGCCATCGGGATCTCCGGCGTACATTTTCTCGATGCCTCGCTGGGCCTCGGTGGGAAGTCTTGGATTGCCCGCGAGAGCGGCTGGCGCCGACGCGATTACGCAGAGGCCGACGATCAACGAGAAATGTATTGTCATGAAATGCTTGGTCGCATTGAAGGCCGTTCGCAGCGATTTTCGAGAAGAGTTGTACATTTCGATCGCGCAAACACTCCGAAGGTTCCTCAATCGCAAATTCGAAACTAGCTCGCTCATCGTAGCGCAGTTCGTAGGAAGATTTCGCCGGGGCAAAATGTAAATCTTTGCTACCCTTTCCATCCTCGCGTCCGTCTGCGCAGCTTAGTTATGAACTCAGCCATGAACTCTCCGGAAAAACTCGAACGCGGACTGGGGCTCAAAGAAGCCACCGCTCTCAACATGATTGACATGGTCGGCATCGGGCCGTTCATCGTGATTCCGTTCGTGATTCAGGCCATGCCGGGACCGCAATGTTTGCTCGCATGGATGGCGGGCGCATTACTTTCCTTTTTCGACGCGTGCGTCTGGGCCGAGCTCGGAGCCGCGATGCCTGAGGCGGGCGGCAGCTACGTTTACTTGCGCGAAGCTTATGGGCCGGGCCGCTGGGGCCGCTTCATGTCGTTTCTGCTGATCTGGCAAACGATGATCCAAGCGCCGCTCGTGATGGCGTCCGCGGCAATCGGCTTCGCGCAGTATCTGACGTATCTGCATCCGCTCAACCGGATTCAGCAGAAGGCCGCGGCAGGCACTGTCGTTGTGCTGGTCGTATTTCTTTTGTATCGCCGGATCGCTGCAGTCGGGAAAATTTCGATGGCGATATGGGTGGGTGTTGTTGGGACGATGGCCTGGCTCATCTGGGGCGGAGCGACGCATTTCAACGTACATCGAGCGTTTACGTTTCCGGCCGGCGCGTGGAATTTCTCGTGGATATTTTTTGCGGGGCTGGGCCACGCCACGGTGCAGACGATCTACACATATCTCGGCTACTACAACGTGGCCACATTGGGAGGAGAAGTTCGCGAGCCGCAAAAGAATATTCCGCGCGCGATTTTCATTTCTATTTTTGGGATCGCCGTGCTTTACCTCGCGATGCAGACGAGCATCCTCGGCGTCGTGCCGTGGCAGGAAGCGCAGCATTCATCGTTTATTGTGAGCACGTTTGTGGAGAGAACGTACGGCGCGAACTGGGCAGCGCTTGCCACCGGCTTGATACTCTTCATCGCATTCGGCTCGCTTTTCTCGGCGACACTTGGTTATTCGCGGGTCCCGTATGCCGCCGCCGTCGACGGCAATTTCTTTTCAGTATTCGCGCGTGTGCATCCCGTAAAACGATTTCCGCACATATCACTGCTGGCACTCGGCGCGGCGGCCTTCGTCTTCAGCCTTTTTTTCCGGCTGAGCTTTGTAATTAGCGCCATCCTCGCGATGCGATGCCTCATCCAATTCATCGGCCAATCCGTGGGACTCGGTTTGTTGAGGCGGCGCTGGCCGCGCGAACGATTCCCTTTTAGAATGTGGTTCTACCCAGTTCCCGTCGTTATCGCCATTCTGGGATGGGCGGCAATTTTCGTATCTACAGGCGGGCGGCTCATGATCGCAGCACTGGCATTTGTGGCGCTCGGGTCGCTCATTTATCTAGCGCGGGCAAGGGCACTGAAACAATGGCCGTTCGAGGAGGCCTCTGCGTGAGGCAAATCAATTATCTAAAGAACAAGCTGTGCCTATTTGTTTTGATCGCGCTCACGCTTCTTTTACCCGCAGGGAATTCGCTCCGCGCTCAATCTCTGCCCGAGACCGTCGAATCCATCGACAAGGCGCGCGTGGTGACTCGAATTTTATTTATCACCGCGCACCCAGACGACGAAGCCTCAGGTCTACTCAGCTATCTCTCGCATGGTCTTGACGCCGATGTAGGTCTACTGACGCTGACGCGCGGACAGGGCGGCCAAAACGCGATTGGGCCCGAACAGGGCGAACGCCTGGGGATACTTCGGACTTCCGAATTGCTGGCGGCCAGCAACAACAACGGCGTCGAGCAATTCTTTACGCGCGCGATGGACACCGGATATTCGAAGAGCGCCGATCAAACCATGAAAATCTGGGGCGACGTACCGCTTGAGGATATGGTTCGAGTGCTTCGAATGTTTCGACCGAACGTCGTCATCAACGGTTGGGGCGGCGTGCATACGGGACATGGCCAGCATCAAGCCAGCGGAATCCTCACTCCGCGAGCAGTAGCAGCTGCAGCCGATCCAAACGCGTTCCCGGACCAAATCAGAGAAGGCCTCGCGCCATGGAGGGTTCAGCTGTTGTTGGAAGATCGCCGCACAGTGCAGGAATCCGGATTCCGCGTTCCCGTCGAGCAAATTTCCGCGCTTTGGGGAAAGAGTTACAACGAGTTTGGGCGCGAGAGCCTCGTGTTTCATCGGTCGCAAGGCGTGACGATGTTTGTTAACTCCCCGTTCCTTCGCTGGCCTCTCTATTTGGTGGTCGGCGATCCGAAGGCTGCCGACCAGCATGTCGGGCCCGAAGACCTGTCAAAGACTCTTCTCTCGCTCGTGCAGCCGGGAGGGGCCGACGGGCAACGTCTCGCGAACGTGGACGAATCGCTCAATGCGGCTGAAGAGGCCGCGCTCCATCTGGATTGGGCGGTTGCCGCAAAATATCTGGCGGCGGCGGGGACCGGCATCGCCAGTCTTGAAGATTCAGTCAAGGCTTCGTCCAGCGAAGGCAAGAGCAATTTGCTTTGGGAACTTTCGCGAGTGCGCGAGCGAATCGACCGAGCGCTTGGGAATGTGGCGGCGCTGCACATTGACGCGCGCGCCAATCGCGATGAACTCGTGGCGGGCGAAACATTCAAGGTGGACACTCGCTGGACGCTTCGCGAAAACGTTGGCATAACCGTGAACGACACGGCTCTAGTCGTGCCGGATGGATGGAGCGTCGGCGACTCCCCGGTGCCGGAAGGAGAAGGCAAGCATTTCGCGGCTTCGTTCAACGTCGCGGTCCCGCGTCACGCTGTCGCGTCGGCGTCCGCGCTGGATTACATCCTTCCCTATCCGCCGCCACTGGTGGTCGCACGGACGAGCGCAACAGTCGGCGGCTACACGTTCACAACTGAGAAACCGGTTGTTTCCATACGTCCTACTTCCACGAGCGTGGATACATTTCCGCTAACGCTCGTTCCCGCCGTCACGCTCACAATTGAGCCGAAGCAAGTGATGCAACCGGAATCTCGCGCGGGCGAACCGATTGAGCTGCTCGCGCGCGTGCGATACCACGCGACTTCGGCGGCAAAGGTCGCGCTTTCGCTCAACGCGCCTGCAGGTTGGAGCGTCGCGCCAGTTGCGCCGATCGATTTTTCTGAACCGGGCGACCAACTGATTCGATTTACGGTAACGCCTCCGGCAAAGCCTGCCCCCGGCGCTTACGCACTCAGAGCGTTCGGAAAAATCGGCGACGAATCATTCAGCGAATCGCTCGAACCGCTTCCCTCGCTTCCGACGCGTTCGTGGAGCGAGCCGCCTGAAGCAACGGTCCACGTGCTCAATCTTGCCGTGCCGCCGAATCTTCGCGTCGGCTACATCGCTGCGGAAAACGACGTGATCCCTGAATCGTTGCGGCAACTCGGAATCGACCTGCATCTCCTTAACGAAGTTGATCTGGCCTTTGGCGATCTCGGCCGCTACGACGCAATCGTTGTCGGCATTCGCGCATACGAATTGAGGCACGACTTGCCGCGCTCGAATCCGCGGCTGCTCGACTATGTAAACAAGGGCGGGACGCTCGTCGTCCAATACCAGCGCGACTTTGCCTGGAACAAATATCTTCCGGCCCCTTATCCCGCGAAAATGCCGGATTCCACGGCGCGGACAACCGATGCAAATTCGCCGGTGAATTTTCTCGCGCCGAAGAGCGCAATCCTGAATTTTCCGAACAAGATTACGCAGGATGATTTCAAGGGCTGGATCCAGGAGCGCGGGCTTTATTACCTCGGTACTTTTGATACCCACTATCAGCCGGTTCTTGGCCTGACAGATCCGGGCGAGAGCGAGGACAATGGGGCTCTCATCGAAGCAAGATTTGGAAAAGGAACGTACATCTACACCGGCTTATCGTTCTTCCGTGAATTGCCGGCCGGAGTGCCGGGCGCGTACAGGCTCTTCGTAAATCTCATCAGCCAGTCGAAGGCCAATACAAACGCCACGGCCATGAATTAAGGGCGTAGAGCGCGCAGCGGCGGAAAAATTCCCGATGGCATCGCCGATCGACCTACCTGATTTTCCGTCACGCGAATTTCACGAGCCGCGCATGGTTCGGATTCCCGAAGGCTGGTTCCAGATGGGTAGCGAAGCCGGGCAGGATAACGAGAGGCCCATACACCAGGTATGGGTTGATGCGTTTGAGCTCGCCGCGCACCAATTAACGAATGCCGAATACGCGCATTTTCTTGCTGCGACCGGCCATCGCAAACCGCAACATTGGGGCGATGCCAACTTCAATCATCCCGAACAACCAGTCGCAGCGCCAAGTTGGTTCGACGCCGTGAATTATTGCGAGTGGCTCTCTCGCGTCACTCAAAAGAGTTATCGCCTACCGACTGAAGCTGAATGGGAGCGCGCCGCGCGTGGCGGCGTTGAAGGAAAATCTTATCCGTGGGGTGATGAATCGCCCGAGTCGCTTCCGAATTACGCGTCGCGCTGGAAGAATGGACCCGAACGCGTTGGGCAATACGCGCCGAACGCATACGGACTCTATGATATAGGCGACAATGTCCACGAGTGGTGCGCGGATTGGTTTGCAGCGGATTATTACTCAGTTTCGCCCGAGCAAAATCCGCAAGGGCCGGCCGAGGGCAAGCGCCGGGCGTCGCGCGGTGGATCGTGGCGGCACTATACGAAGGTCTCGCGTTGCGCCGCGCGATCGAGCATTCCTCCGGAATTCCAGTATGCCGACTACGGTTTTCGCGTCGCGCGCAATCTCGCGTGATCGCCCGTCCACACACCTCCGCAAATCGTGTTATTCTCGCGGACGCTCGAGGGGGAAGCGGGAGAATGAGACAACGAACGACCGTTGCGCGAAATTTCTGGCTCGCGATACTCGCTCTATTACTTCTGTTCGCGCCATTGGCGCATGCGGGCTATAGTCCGCAAAAGAACAAAAAGCAGCCGCCTCCGCCAGTCGACACAACTCCACCGCCTCCGCTGCCAACGCCGGACCAGTTAGACAACGAAATCGGCGAGATGCTCGGCGCGTGGCAAATCGGCCAGGTCGAGACGATGCACAAGTATTACGCTGACGATGCGACATTCACGAGCGGGGCGTACGAACCGCCCATCATCGGATGGCAGAATTATGTAGCGTCTTATGAGAAGCAGCGCGCGCGAATCCAGACGCTCCAGTTGATTCGAAGAAACACAAATATTTTCTTCCGTTCAGATTTTGCGTGGGCCACGTACCAATGGGAGTTCGACGCCACCGTGGACGGTCGCGCAATGGTCGCTCACGGCCAGACAACGCTCGTCTTTGCGAAGACTGGCGACAAATGGCTGATCGTCCACAATCACACTTCGCAAGTTTGCGACATGGCGCCGCCCGTTCCCGCTGTTTCGCCGCAGAATTCCGGCGCGCCGCCGGCAAAGCCCTCGAATTGAGATCACAAGCGCCACGGAAGTAGCCTGTACGAACGCACCACTTGGGCGCAAGAAATCCGTGAGGGTTTTTCCGTGTGCCAAAGATGCGAGGCCCGGGAGGGTCTCAGCGTTGAGCCCAACTGCTCTGAAGCCAGACTGCGACAACCGCAACCAGCAACACTCCTGACACGACGTAAAGCACCTTGATGGGCCGCGCGAGCGCGTCAATTCGTGCAACGATTGTGCGTTGCTCGGCCGCCATGTTGTCTTCCCCTCTTGCCAGGAAAATCTGGTCGCCTTCGCGATTGGCAAGTTGACCGCGGTAAATCAGGAGAAGGATCAGCACGACGGTCACTGCCGCCCATGTCGCCATCACATAGACCAAGCCGGAGTGCAAAGTTCCCGGTTCCATGAATACTCCCTCCACGCTCGTTGGGTTTCGGTCGTGCAAGAGAAATGGGGACGGTCCCAACGAGCCCCGAGTTCCCTAAATTATAGCATGTGAGCGGCGCTAGGCATCCGTTGGAGACGCCTCTGTTGGGAAATGGATACCCCAGAAGGCAGTAGCGGGCTGAATCATCTCAACACCCAATTCATACAATCCTTCCTGCGCGGTTTTTGCGACCCGTATGACGCGAAATTCCTTCACTTGCTCGTTGAGGCCGTTGAGGATTTCAAGGATTGTGCCGAGTGCCGGATCAAGCGGAGCTCTGAGTAGGGCGCCGAACCGGCTGACTGCTACCGCTTCAGCCGACGCGTGTATCGGTTGTCCCGCGAGATCATTGCTGAAGACCCTAATGGGAATGCGGATCAGGACGCGGCTCGCGCGACGCCTCTCCACTCTCGGGGAGATTGACGCCATACAGCCTCCTTGGCCCGCTTGAAATTTCGCACACTCTATTCGTGGCCACTCTCGCCGTCAAGTTCATTCGCTGCGATATCGTTAGGAATCGTTTCGATACGTGGGCTATGGAGTTCATGCGCTAGACGGCGCGGGGCGAAGCCGCTGGATAACCGTGAGGTTTTTACGTTTTGTTTACATCTTCGCGACACAAATCGTTCGTGAATTCGAATAGTCTCCGCCGCTAAGGACCACCGGATCAGTTTTAAGCGCCCCGAGGGGCGGTTGCTCCTGCAACCAGCAAGGGTCGAGGCCGGCACAGATCCTAATTCCAATTGTTTGAATTGCGGGAGGCTACGATGATTTGGTCAGATCGCTGCAGATTTGCGCGTGTTCGCACGTTGCTATCCTCAACTTTTTTCATCTTCGGCGTCGTGGTGTGTATGGCTATTTCAACTTTTGGGCAGACTTCCGGCACTTGGACCACAACCGGCAACCTGAACATCTCGCGCACCGGCCACACGGCAACACTGCTGGCGAACGGTCAGGTCTTGGTTGTTGGCGGTGAAGATTCCGCGGGCATACTCACTAGCGCCGAGCTGTACAACCCAGCCACAGGCAGGTGGAGCACCACGGGCAGCACGGCGACTCCGCGCTTGAACCAAACGGCGACGCTGCTCTCAAACGGCGAAGTGTTGATCGCGGGCGGATATCTCGGCCTCAATTCGAGCTTCGAAGCCGAGTACACCGCTGCCGCGGAGTTGTACAACCCTTCGACCGGAAAATGGAGTGTGACCGGCAGCATGACGATGGCGCGAGGCTCGGCGGGAGCGGCGCTGCTCCCGAACGGAGAAGTGCTCGTTGCAGGCGGAACGAGCGTGAATGGAACCGCCGGAACGTCCTCTGAGTTGTACAACCCCTCCACTGGAAAATGCACGGCAACGGGCGCGATGCCCGTGTCCGAGAGCGCAGCGGCGACGCTACTTCCAGATGGTCTCGTGCTGGTGGCTGGCGTCGACTCGGGCGAGGTTTACAATCCTTCCACCGGAAAGTGGACTGCGACACCGAATCTCTACTACACAGACGCCACCGGCACATCCGCCGTGGCGCTTGCGAATGGCGACGGGCTTCTCTATGGAAATCATCTTCCGAGTTACACCGGCCAGTATTACAACCCCGTCACGAACACGTGGTCGCGGACGCTTGGTCAAACGGGCAACGCGACCGACTTTGGTCCTTTAGTCGCGTTGGCAAACGGTAACGTTTTGCTCGCGGGAGGTACCAACGTATACAACGGCAAATCCTCGGCGACCGCCCGGGCCTCCCTCTACAATCCAGCCACGAATACGTGGACGGCCACCGGCAGTCTGAAAGTGGCCACAAGCCATGTAGCGGTAAAACTTCAAAACGGGCAAGTGCTGGCGGTGGGCGGGACTGACTCCGAGCTATACACACCGTAACGTTCACAGCGCGAGTCGGTTGTCGCGATCACAGCGGACGAACTCGCCGCGTTGACATTCCATGGGTCGCGCGTCAGAATGAAAACGCTTCGATTTTCCGCAAATTGTGCCCAAGTGGCGGAACTGGCAGACGCGCTAGCTTCAGGAGCTAGTGGCCGCAAGGTCGTGGAGGTTCGAGTCCTCTCTTGGGCACCATAGCTTCTTGAAGATCAACTTTTCGGGCTTGTCTCGGAATTATTCGACGGCAGGACGTTCTGATTCAGCCGGAAAAAATTCTGGGGATCGCAGTGCGTCTTGACCTTGACCATGCGTTCCCATCGTTCGTGATAGGCCTCGTGGACGCGGTCTTGCTCGTCGCCACTCATGAAATTCACGTACACACCTGGTTTCATGGCTGGGCGAAGCGAGTTGAAAACTTTACGCACCCACGCGACATTTGCGCCATCCTCCGCCGGATCAGACCAATCCGCGAGCAGGTTCATGATGAAGGGCGCGCTGCGGTCTCCAAATGCCGTCTCCGAGGCGCCGACGCGGCCCGCCGCGCCGCCGAGATACGCCAATTCGATTTGCGTATTCGGTGAGGGAATTGAAGCTACAGATTCCACCATCACTTCAATTGTGCGATCGTCAAGATTCATGAAATAACCGGATTTCGTGTAGTAGCGGCGGCCGTGCGGAAAATCCATGTCGGCCATCGTCTGCAGATTGAGAAACGAGATTTCATCCCTCGTGATCGCGACGTGCTTTCCGATTGAAAAAATGTGATCCACTAAGCGATGGCCCGTGGCCAATTCGCCATACCACGCCAGTGACACGCTAAGAACCGGGTTGCCGCGGACGTCGACGGGCACGTTGTCCGCGAACGGTGCGAGCCGCAACGAAAGATTCCACTTCAATTCGTCGGGCGCATCGGGCATGAACTTCCGCCACTCATCCACGACGCGAAAAATATCCTGTTCCACGCAGTACGATGTGGCGAGAAGCAGCGACGTAAGCGGATGCAATCTAACTTCAAATTCCGTGACGACGCCGAAATTCCCTCCGCCGCCCCGCAAGGCCCAGAACAAATCCGCGTTCTCGCGTCCGTCGGCGTGAACGATGGAACCATCGGCGGTCACCAGCGTGAATCCTTCCACGTTGTCGCAAGATAGCCCGAACATCCGCGTCAGCCAGCCTGTGCCTCCGCCGAGAACGAGTCCGCCGGCGCCTGTGTGAGAGACAACGCCGGCGGGAAAGACGAGGCCGGCCTTTTGCGTTGCAGTATCCACCGTGCCGAGCAGGCATCCTCCCGCAAATTGCGCGCGCCGAGACCGTTCATCAACCTCAACCTGCCGCATCCGCGACAAATCAATCACGAGCCCGCCGTCGCAACTGCTGAAACCTGCAAGACTGTGTCCGCCACACCGAACCGCTGTAAGCACGCCAGCCTTCGCGGCAGCACGGACCGCCAGTTGAATGTCCGCGACATCAGCACAACGCGCGATCAGTGCCGGCGTGCGTTGGGCCATCGCGTTCCAGATTTTGTGCGCTTCGGAGAATTCCGGATCGTTCTGGCGAAACAAATCTCCACGAAATTTGCCGCGGAGCGCGCCGAAGAGGTCGTCGATAGAGGTCGTCATGCCAAGTGCTGGCAGCTAACCACAAATCTGCGATACAGGAAAGCGGCCAGACGCGTCATTCGTGGACAGTGAGGTCCAAGTTGTCTTGGAGGACGCCAAGAACTGTGCGCACGTCATCGTGCGTATTGTACATGTGAAAAGAAACGCGCAGACCGTCCATGCGGTTTGAAACAACAATATCCCGCGCGGCAAGCTTCTTCACGATTGCCTCGGCGTCTTTCATCTGTAACACGATCAGTGGCCCACGCGTGTCCGCAGGCGTCTTGATCTTGATTTTCAATTGCCGCGCGCCTTCCATTAGGGCTTTCGCCAATCCGGCGATGTGTTCGGCGATATTTTCAAATCCAACCCTGTTGAGCAAATCAAGCGCGGCCGGAACGGCGTACACGTTCGGCACCGGCGGTGAACCAGTCTCGAAACGTCTCGCCGTCGTTGCAGGGTCGAAATGGCGGACGTCGAACGCAAACGGATACTGTTGGCCAAACCAGCCCGTAATCGTCGGCGTGAGCCTCTCGATCAAATCGGAGCGCACGTATAAGAAGGCGATTCCGGACGGCGATAGCAAATACTTGAGCGCTCCGGTGACGTAAAAATCGAGACCGAGCGCCTTTACGTTCACCGGGCGTGTCCCGGCGTCCTGATAATCATCGAGCATGGCAAACGCACCGCGATCGCGAGCGAGTTTTGCAACCGCCTGTACATCCGAGCGGAATCCATTCATAAAACAGACGTGAGTGACCGGGACGATTAAGGTCTGCGCGTCGATCGAGCGCGCGTAAGCATCCGGGGAAATCCGGCCGCCCTCCGACGGCAAAAACTGAATTTCAGCGCCGCGCTTTTGCTGCGCGAGCCAAATCTGGCCCATCGTTGGAAACTCAAATTCGCCCATCACGATTTTGCGGCGATTACCGAAGTCGAGCGCGCTGGCGATTGCATTGATTCCCGCGGAAGCGCTCGGAACGATCGCGACTTCTTCCGGAGCCGCACCAATGAAGCGCGCAAACGCCGTTCGCGCAGACTCGTATTCCTCAACCCAGCGTTCCCAGGGCGAGCCCTCTTCGTGCCACGAACGAATGTGCGCCAGGAGTGATTCTTCAACGGCGTCGCTGAGCGCGCCCTGCGAGCACGAATTCAAGTAGATTTTCTTCCTAAACACTGGAAACCGCGCTCGAATGGATTCAATTTCGACTTTATTGGGCAAGTTCTTGTCCTCTGAAAAAATTGGACGGATCAATTCTGCACGCAGCCATCACCCAGGAGATGCAGATGTGATATATGAAATCGCCGACTTTAGACTCTGGGAGATTGAAATGAAGCGTCGCGTTGCAAAACGAACGAAACCGTCGAATCACCGGCGATCGAAAGCCGCAATCATCAGGATGGTTATTCGCCTTGAGAAAAGGGTGTGGGCAGCCGCTCAAGAAAGAAAAGCGAGAGAGTTCGCGGAGCTCGTGCCTTCCGATGCGATCATGATCTTTCAATCCGGGATAGTCCTTCAGCCAGAATATCTGGCGACGATGAACGAACGCACAATCTCCCGCTATGAAATACGCCGCATCAGCGGATTCATGCCGAATGCGAGCACCGTAATTCTCTATTACAAAGCTCTGCGGCACGGTGAAGAGGGCGGCAAGGCGTTTCCCACAGGCGCCGTGATCGATAGCACTACATGGATCAGGCGCAGCGGACGCTGGGTCGCCATACTGAATCAGGAAACGCCCATCGCCACTGACTGAAGCTCCGATTTCGCCCTTTTCACATCATCCATCCGACATCCGAGACCGTTACCGCGCCTGTCCGTGGTGCGGCTCAAAGTCTTTCTATCTTGCTAATGAACACTCACCGGCGTCAGCGGCGTGAAAATCTCATTGAGATAGTCGGGAGTGCCTTCCCCTCGCTCGAGGTGTGGAAATTGATTGCCGCCGTGGTAATTGATTTCGTGTTTCTCCAGCGTTCCCGTATTGTCCGCGAGAATTTCTATCGCCGCGGAATTCGATTTTGATTCTCGAATCGCACGTTTCAATTCCTCGACTGAGAATTGGCGGCCGTTGACACCGACGAGCTTCAGATACGGGCTTAGGCCGCTCTCGAAAGCAGGCATCCCTGGAGTCGCGTCGATGACCATGCCATCACGATTTACACGAAGTCCGAGCGACGCCGTGAAATTCCCGCTCCCGGAGACAGCTTCGCCGGCCGAGAGTAATTCGTTCGGATCGTCGTTATAAACGAGCCGCCAGCCGCTGCCCGTAATTCCTCCCAGCGGCGCGCCAGGCTCTGTGGAATCCAAGCGCGTGCGAAAGAACGAAGTCCAGTCGTAAGGAGCGATTCCGTTCAGAGTCGAGACGAGATCCTCGAAGGTGTAAGTCTTGATCACAGGCTCGCCGTCCGGTCCGGCATAGAAGGCGTGGCAGAAATCGTCCATAGACTTGCGATCGCCCGAAATCTTTCGAATCGTCGCGTCCACTTCGAGCCAGATGAGAACGGCCTCAGGATAAAAATCGACGCTGCGCCGGTACGAAGTCCACTCCCGTGGCGAGAAGTAGAGAATCTGCGCGGCGTCGGCGGTGTTCTGGAGCGAGCGCCACTGGCGGCCCGCACGGTGATCCAACTCCGACGCCGTTTCCGCAAGGTGCTCCCGAGACTGGGCCGGCGTTAGAAGACCGCTACGCGCCGTCAGGACCTCGCCTAGATACTCTGTAAGACCTTCGTAGACCCACAAGAGCTCGCCCTTCATCGGCTGCTGAAAGTCCGGCGTAGCGAGACCCACCGGACGGCGATACTGCCCATTCCACGAGTGAGTGAATTCGTGCGGAAATAGGCCCGCTTCAAGCATGCGATGGCTCGGGTCTACCAACGTGCGCTGAGACACGCGATCGTCGCTGCTTTCGTGATGCTCCTGGCCGAGCCCCATCACGTTGTCGCTCAGGGTTAGAAGAAAGTGATAGTCGCGGAAATGATGCGATTGATAGAGCGCTCCCGCTTCAGCAACAAGCCGCTTATAGTTTTCTATCAATTCGGGCGGAACGTCGAGCGCCCAGGCATCGTCGGAAGCGACATCCAGTTCATGCGGAGGCGTACCTCCCGGATTTAGCGGAAAAACGCGGATGAACTCGCCCGACTGAACCGGCGAATCGATGAGCAGGTCGAGCGGGACAGGCGCGAACGAAATTGTGTCTCCCGATTGGCCGCTGACCGGCAAGGCCGTGCTGAACTTCCAGCCGCTCGGCACCGTCAGAGTCGGATCGAAAGTCAATTCAGCAGCGGGCCAACCTTTCGGATAGAGGACTACCTGGTTCCACATCAGTATGAACAGTCTCGCGGCGCCCGATGCGCTGAAGTCAATCGTTGGCCCAGGAGCTGAGATCAAAAAGTCCAAAGACGCATTGAGAGAAGTTGTGCCTGCGGGGATATCGAGATTGAACGCATACATGTCCACCAAATCTTGATGCCAGGCAATTTGTTTGCCGCCCGACGAGAACTTGAGGCCCGCCAAATTCCAAATCGGTCCATCCGGCGAGTGGTCTGCGGGCATCCACTTCGGATAATAAAGAGTCAGAGGGCCGGGCTTGACGGGGAATTCCAATTTCGCGTGAAGAATCCGCTGTGGCGCGTGCGTGGCATCCACGGATATTTTGATCGGCCCTGGCGGGGAACCCTGAGCTCGCGCTGCACTGCTACTCGCTACGATCAGAGCACAGACGAGAATCAATGCGCTCGCGTACTTGCGGATGTCGCCAGTCATGTGCCCTCCGCTGCGGCTAGAGAAAATCGCTCATCAAAGTCGCGCGTAACCGACCAGTCGCTGGAATAGACCCTCCCCGGATTTGCATCCCGGGGAAGGCCAGTCGAATGCTTCGCGGTCGTACAACGTGCGCCGGGAGATACGTCACCAGGTGAACTTACCCATGAACTGAATGTTGCGCGGCCCGCCGACGCCAAAGTGAGAATCGAAGCTGCCATCGTCGGCGCTGGCTGTAATCTGCGTGCCTGCATCAGGAGCCGGTTCGGCAAAGTTCGGGTGATTAAACGCGTTGAAGAAGCTGGTCCTGAATTCGAATCCCATCCGCTCCCGAATCTTGAATGTCCTCTGGATGGAAAAGTCCCAGGCGGTTAATCCTGGAGCCACTAAGGGATCCCGCGGGCAATTGCCCCAAGTTCCGTTGGGGGGATCCATGAACGAGTTAGGCGACGCGTATGGCAGCATGAGGTTTTTCAACTGATAGGTGATCGGCGCGATGCAATTGTACCGCTCGTGAAAATTTCCCACGCCGCTTTCGTCACCGAAAGTCAGCAACGGCGCGGCCAAGCCATCGCGCATCGTTGTCGTTCCCGAAATTTGCCAGTCCTTGAGCGCGAAAGCGAGCGCGTTCTCGGTCTTGGGGTTTGGAATTGCGTACACGTAGGTGATGATCAAAGCGCGGCGCTGATCGAATTCCGAGTTGCCGTAGCTGCCCTTCAAGTTCGTCGAATCCTGCGGCACGTATCCGCTGGTGCCGAAGAAATCTTCAACTTCCGACGCCGTGTCCAGATTGTGCGACCAAGTGAAAGCGATCTGCGTCGTCAATCCGTGGAAGTCGTTCGACTTCAAGAGTGCCTGCAGCGAGTGGTAGGTGGCGAAACCCGGAGTCGAGATCGTGTTGATCTGCGACAGCGTGGGGTATTCAGTGTTGAATGGCCTGGCGGCCTGCTCGCACGCTGGGTTCGCCCCGGTGTTCGGCGGAATTACGCATCCGGGTCCGAACCCGGCGCCCAAGGGCGGCTGGTTGATGTCCAGAAGTTGGAGTTGGTGAATGCTGTGATTTCCAACGTACCCAATTTGAAAAACAAATCTCTGGCTCAGCTCCTGCTGAATGTTGACGTTCCATTCCTGCGTGTTCGGCGTCTTTAGATTGTGCTGAATGCTCTCGACGTTAAACGGCGGTTGAGGAGCGCCCGTGCCAAAGATTGGAACGCCTACACCGAAGGGAATCGGAGCGGACGGAACGATGGTAAAGCCGGCCGTGGGGCCGATTGGATTTTGCGCGAGACCCTCTTCGAAATTGTTGAGCGGAATCGTGTCGTAGTAAATGCCGAAGCCGGCGCGGAATATCGTCTGGCGCCCGGGAATGATCGTGCGTGTTGGCGCCCAAGCGAGAGAGACGCGCGGGCCGAAATCGCCCTTCGGAGCGTCGTAGATGTGCCCGCCTGGCAATGACGAGGCTTGGACGAGGCCCATGCTCGGATCGAAAGCTGAGAATCGCCCGCGCGATTCATTCACGGTACTGAAAAAATCGTACCGGAGGCCCGCGTTTAGGGTTATCCGTGGCGTAATCTTGTACGAATCCATCGCATAGCCGCTGACGATGTTCTGATCGATATTCGCGCGGCCGCTGCCAACCCGAGTGATATCCGTGACGCCGTTGCCGGGCGCCGGGAGACCTGCAATTAAGTCGACCAGGGCCGCGATTCCGCCGTCTGACGTGAGAGTGTTTCCGAGTTGAGATCCATTAAAGGTAAAGATGCCGCGAGATCCGACGATTGTGTAATCGGAATAGTTGTGGAGGAAATTGAAACCGAACTTCCAGGCATGCGCACCGCGAGTCCAGCTGACTTCGTTGGCGATCTGGTAGCTCGTTGCCACGCGGCCGCCGGCGCCGTAACTGAGTCCTAGATTCGAGAACCCGTCGGAAGCAGTGTCGCCGATGTCGAACTCGGGGATGCCGTAGCTGGCCGGTCCAACTCCAGTGTTCAAGCCAATCGTCGATGGATTAACGTTTGCGTCGCGGCCCTTTTGGAATTGACTAAATCGGTTCCAACCCAGCCGGAGCGTATTGATCAGATTTGTATTAAAAATGTGAACTTCGCTGATGGCGAAATTGTCGGCCACGGTCGGGGTGACTCCGAACCACGGGCTTAGTTGCGATCCGCCGCCCGGCCCTGGTCCGCCGCCTGGAAACTGGTCTTCGCCTTCGCCGTGGAGATATCGACCGGAGATCGAATCCGCGTCCGAGATCTTATGATCGATCTTCAGCACTCCGCTGTTTGGGGCTTGTTGGCCACGGTTATCCGCGGCGAATGGCCCGGACAAACCCAGTGAAGAATATAGCCCCAGGACATTCAGTCCCAGCTGGTTGGGTGTAATTCCTTGGCCCGTTACAAGGGTCGTGGCTTCTTGAATCTGGGCCGGTGTTGGCGCATTGCCATTGAGGGTGGTGCCGAGACGGAGCCGGCTGCCATCGTACCCGGCAAAAAAGAACGTGCGATTTCGTCCGTCGTAAACATGCGGGATCGAGATCGGGCCTCCCACCGTTCCGCCGAATTCATTCCAGACGAACGGCGCTTTCGGTAGGCCAAAAGCATTTTCAAAGTAATTTGAGGCATCCAGCGCGGCGTCGCGATGCATTTCGTAAAGCGATCCGTGAAGCTGGTTCGTTCCGCTGCGAATGATGACATTCATGACGCTGCCGGAATTTTGGCCGCTATCGGCGCCCGCGTTCGCCACGATACTGACTTCTTGAATCGCATCGAGCGGGAGACGCGTCGCGGCTGTCGCGGAATTACCGCCTTCGTTGATCGACGGCAGATACGTGGAAGGGTCAGTGTCAGACGCGCCGTCGATATTGAAACCGTTCGACCGCGACCGTGAACCGTTAATTGTGTACTGCGCGAAAGCGAAGTTACTGTTTTGCGTGACGCCTGGGAGGACGAGCGCTAGACGCGTGTAGTCGCTGTTGCCGATGGGAAGCGACTCGACTTGCTCTTGAGTGAGCTGGCCGCCGGACGAATCGGTTTCGGTCTGGATCAGAGGCGGCGCCGACGTGACTTCGACTTGGGACGTAACGGCGCCGACCGCGAGGATCGGGTAGACGTTATTCACTTGGCTCTCGGACGTGACAATGTCGGTTACAACGGTTGTTTGGAAGCCTGATTTGCTCGCCGATACCTTGAACGTGCCGAGGGGAAGTTCGGGAAAGTTGAATCCCCCGCTGTCATCGGTTATGGCCGTGCGTTCCTGACCGGTGGACGGGTTCGAGAGCTTGACTGTCGCGCCCGGCACGGCCGCACCCTGGGCGTCCTTGACCACGCCCGTGATCCGTCCAGGAAACGACTGCCCGGCGGCGTCACACGCACAAATTAGAATCAGGCAAAGCACGCCCGTGATGACACGCGAATTCCAAATGTTTTTCACAAGACCCTCCCCTAATTGAAGCGGACGGTACACTGGGCAAAGCTGTATGTCAAGCGCATCTGGTGTGTATATCCTAAGTACACGAAAGTGGGCAGCGTTGAGGTAGCGTCAGTTGCTGCTCGCAAGCGCTCTAGAACGGGAGCCGCGAAGAACGGCCGTGGATCGAAGCTTTATTTCGCGGGGGCGTAGATTTTCGAGGCTGTGTCGTGCAGATAGGCGTGCGCCATCTCGAGCGCTTTCGTCTCGCCGATTTCATGCTCGGAAACCATTTCGGCAAGCGCTGCGGCGAGCGCAGTCCGCGCGGATTCAACCGCAAGCCAGTAGCCCTCTTCCGCGCCGACGGCATCGCTGAGCGGAAAAGTATCCGAGCCAAAAACGATCTTGTCGGGAAACGTTTCGAGCCACTGCCTGAGAATTCTGTGCAACTCGTCCGGATATACGAAAATGCCCATCAGGGATGAATCGAGGTAGACGTTCTTTCGCGCCGTAAGCCAAATTGCTTCGCGATCGTACGGATAGCCGCCGTGAAGCAAGTCAAACGTCACATTGTCGTAGCGCGGATCGCGCAAGATGCTTTCGAGCCCCATGATATTTCCGTCGCGCATATTGAAATAATCGCCGCCGCCGACTGCAGTGTGAATCTGAACCGGCAGGCCAAGCCTTCCCGCCTCACGCAATAGATAACGGAAAATGAAATCTTGGAAGTCGCGGTACTCCGCGCCACCGGGCACGCCGCCCGATCGATACTTACCGTAGATCGCCGCCGCGTGCTCTTCGGATGGATCGTCGAAATGCAGCGAGCGAAAGTAGGCGATTTCAAATTTGATCCCAACGCAGCCTGCCGCCTTCTTCGCTTTCACGATGCCCGTAATGAATTTCAAGTAGCTGCTGAGATCGGGAGGCAATTGACCGGCGCTCTCCTGCGACAGCGCTCCCGCGAGCAATTTCCGTTCGAGTGGCACATTCAACTTCTGATCCGGATCTCGCGCTTCGAGCCGCTGCGAATCGAACGGAAATAGAAAATAGTCTACGAAATAAACCCAGCGAAACCGTTTTGATTCGAGATACGCAGGCATAGAAACACGATTCGCGATCACCGTTTCGATACCCAGTTGGTCGAGGATGTGGGAAAAGTAAGCATTGCCGAGTTTCTCCCGCTCTTCGGCTTTGCGATCGACAAGCCATTTCACGTGTTCAGGCGAGAAATCGGCATAGGGGTAGTCGAAGAGTTTGCGCGCGGCACCGAGCATTTCGTTGTTGTCATCGCGAAGACGAAACGGGGCAGAACTGTCCGCTGGAATTTGCATCGCATCCACATCAGGATCGTTCGGGAAGCCCGGATGGCCGTGATTATCGAACACGGGAATTTTTTCGATTTGCGCGAGTAACCGTTGATAAATCTCCGGAACGTCACGCCCCGGAAGCGGTTGAGCCTGGCCGAATGCAGGTTCGGACGCGAACATGATCGCGGCCGCGAGCGCGAGAAAGGCAACGATCTCGGCTCGGTAGAGTACCCGGCGTCGCGATGGCATGCACCCTCCCGGCTCTCGAGAAAAGTGCCTCATTACCCGATGCTCAAAATTCATAACGCAATGCGAACTGAATCACGCGCGGTGTGCCCGCCATCGACGTGATTTCGCCGAAGTTTGGACCGCTTACGTCCACGTAAGTGGGATTGCTGAAATTCGGGTGATTCCAAAGATTGAAGAATTCGGTGCGAAATTCAATTTTCTGGCTTTCCTTGATCGTAAACATTTTCGCAATCGAGAAATCCCAATTTTGCTCGAACGGGCCCCTGAAAATGTTTCTTCCGAGAGTTCCGTAGCCGGTCGAACCGTCCGGGCCGACGACCGGCGCCGGAATGAACGCTGCGGGGTTGATGTATTGATTCACGCGCGACCCGATGCTCCCGGCCGTGTATGCAGACTGCGCATTAAAGCCCGGCGCTATGCTCGCCGTGGATTGATCCGGGCCGATCGGCGTATATGTGGAACCGCCTTCGGAGTCAATTACCGTGAAAGGCCTTCCGGATTGAAAGATCACAATTCCATTTATGCTCCAACCTCCGAGCGCGGCGTGTTCAAATCCTGAAGCCTTCGAGAAAAATGGCAGCGCGTAGACGTAGCTCGCGATCAATCGATGCGTTCGATCAAAGTCGGAAAGGCCGCGAGAGTCGTGGAGATTTGTCTGGTCGTTGATCACCGTGTTAAATGCCGTCGTGTCGTTCGAGACTTCATCGATGGATCGTGAGAACGTGTACGCCGCCTGGAAATACATGGCGTGATACCGACGCGTCATCGACGCCTGCAGCGAATGGTAGATGGAAGTTGCGTCGTTGCAAAAGCACTGCATGCCCGACGGGCTCAGCCCAAGGACGCGTGAGCGCGCAGGCGCGTTCGACGCCGTGTTTTGCGTAATGACGTACTGATTTCCGCTCGGGTCGGTCAGCGTGACTGGCGCCGTGGCGCTGACAAGGTATGGCTGGATCGTGGTGCTCACCTCGCGCAGATGAGTGCCCTTCGAGCCGACGTAGCCGGCGTCGAACACCCACCCGGAGCCAATTTCGCGTTCAACCGTCAGGTTCCATTGCTGCGCGCTCGGCGACAAGAAATGAAGCGGCGCTTCGAGCGCAATCAAGAACTCGCTGTTTCCGCTGAACACGGGAGTTTGCGTGGTGTCCATTGTCGGAGCGCCAGTCGTGTTATTGACGAATCCCTGGAATATCCCGAGTTGTGGAGTAAACGCAGAGCTGATCACGCCGGCGGGCGGAAGGTCCGAAAACGCCGGCAGATTGGCAAGCATCCCTGGCGGAGCCGGTCCGAACCCTCCCGCGAGGAACGGCGAAGAAAATCCGAGGTTGTCCGAAGTCCCGTTGTCTTCTCTCTCGTAATAGATTCCGTAGCCGCCGCGGATCGAAGTCTTGCCGGTCCCGAATGGATCGTACGCGAAGCCAATCCGAGGTCCCCAGTCTGAAGCGTAGCCGTTGTTTCTCAGAGTGGGTGATCCGGTTCCGACGAGCCCCGGGATGTTTAGTTTATTGACGCCCTTGGGATAGATCCAAGGCTCCTGCCCTTCCGCTACCAGGCTCGGAACCAGGTTGCCGATTTGATTCAACTCATCCGAGACGGCTCCGTCGAGTTCCCATCTGAGCCCAAGATTGAGAGTCAATTTTCGATTCACTTTGAAATCATCTTGGGCGAAGAGCGCGAAATTATTGATGCGGTACTCATGATTGTAAACGCCGCTCCCCGCGCCGGAGAAAACAGGTGTTCCCGTAAGCAGGTTCTGGAAGTCGCTAAACCCATCCGCGATTGGCGGGCCCGGAAACGGCACGAACGCCACAAATCCGTTGAACAATTGAGGATAGTTTTTATCCAAATAGATTCGATCGAACTGCCCGCCAAAGCGGAATGAGTGGCGGCCGGAGGAGAACGCAACCGTATCGAGAAAGGTAAAGTTGTCTTGGCCCGTAGCCTGGTTCGCGGCTGGCGTGGGTCCGATTTGATAGCTCGCCAGCTCGAAGCGATAGATATTCGTATCGAAGTTGCTGTTCGGGCGATTGATTCCAAGATCGCTCAGGCTTACCAAGGGCACGTTGTCCGTATCGTTGGCGATACGTACGAATCCGAACCGAAAATCATTTACCAGCCGAGATGAGAACGTGTGCGTCTCGGAAAGTGTCACGAAGCGATTGTGTACCGGCAGGAAAACCGGAAAGTCCAGATCGCTGGTGCTGATCGAAGCTCCAAACTGCGAACCGAGATTGCCGGCTCCGTAAGGAAGATAGGAATGAAAATTCGAGTAGAAGAAACGTTCTCGAAAGACGTCACGTCCTCCATTGAAATTCCGGTCCCAATTGGCCGTGAACTGGTCGTCGTCAAATTGTCCCGGATGGCTTACGCTCAGGCGGGACTCTTGCTGGTAGAGCGGCAATGAAGGGTCAATCGGAGGCAACGAAGGAATCAGCCAGCCACCTCCCGCGCCACCGAACTGATTACTCTTGAAATTCAGCAGGTTCACGATCACCGGGTCGAGCGTAGTTGGATCCTGAAAGCCTGGCGGGAGCGTCATCGCAAGGCTCGCGGGCGAACGGTCGGAGGGAACCGTGGGGAAAATACCGTTAATGAACGTGCCCGGAGAAATTCCGCTTTCCTGCCGGGTGCCTTGGTAATTGAAGAAGAAGAATCCCTGCGAACCGGCGTGAGCAATCGGGCCGCCGACACTGCCTCCGAAGATGTTTTGCCTCACCGCGGGCCGCGGCGCCCCGTTTTCATTGAAGAAGAAGTCGTTCGCGTTCAAGACATTGTTGCGGAAATATTCGAACAGCGAGCCGTGAAAATCTCGTGCGCCGCTTCGTAATACTGCGTTGACGTTGCCGCCGCCATTTCGTCCTTGCGTTGCGTCGTAGAGGCTCGTTTGAACTTTGAATTCTTCGATTGCATCGGGGCTTGGCAGCGGCGTGTTGGTCAATTCGCCGAGGTTGTAGTCGCTGACGCTGATCCCTTCGATCTGGACGTTGTTGTATCCCTCGCGCTGGCCGTTGACGTTCATTCGAATGTCGCCGCGGCCAAGCTGGCCCGCGGAGGTCAAATCGGCTGAAGCTCCTGATGAGAGCGTGAGTAGTTGTTGGACGTTCCGCGTGGGCAGGGGCAGGCTCGTGATGGTCTCAGATTCGATGGACTCGCCCGTTGTTGCGGAGTTGGTTTCCACTGCGGTTACTTGCGAGGACACTTGGACGCTCTGCGTTAACTGGCCGACTTGCAGCGCGACTTTGAGCTGCGTGGTTTCTGTTATGCGCACGGCGACGCCGGTGGTCTTGCCTTCACTGAATCCGGTAGCGCGCACCTCGATTGCGTAGGTTCCGACGGGGAGCAGCAACGCGTTGAAGTTGCCATGCTCATCCGTGGTCAGCGTGCGAATGGTGTTCCCGGAGGCTTGCTCGATGATCCGTACTTCTGCACCTGGGACGGCGGCTCCGGATGAGTCTTCGACGATGCCGGCTAACGCACCCGTAGCGCCACCTTGAGCAAATGCTAGAACGCACGAACTGAGGGACAAGAGCACGCCAAGCAATAATCGCTTCATGGTCCAATCCTCCTCAATCGTTCAAACCACGCTCATTCCGCTGTCCCGGTCTCAGCAGCCGCGCTGGCAATTGGCGGCAAATCTCCTTTTCGCCGGACAATCCAGTAGGCAATCGAGATAACCAGCAAGAACGGGATGAACGCAGGAACTGTGTACTGCAATCCATCAACGAAAAAAGTGCTCGCGGCGATTCCAAGAAGCGCCGCGATGCCGAGAATCGTCGAGTACGGATACCAACGCAGCCGCATCGGGAGGCGAGCGATCCGCTCCGGTCCCAAAGCGCGGCGAAACGCCATGTGAGTAAGCAGTATGACGATCCAGACGAAAAACATTCCCGCAACCGCGATTCCATAAAGAGCGAGGAATGCTTTAGCGGGTGAGTAGATGGCCAGGAGAATTGCGGCTACCATTCCGCCCGTCGAAACCGCGAGCGCGCGGCTTGGCACGCCGTTCTTGCTCAGGGTTCCGAGCCACGCAGGCGCAAATTTCCCCCGCGAGAGCGAATAAAGCATCCGAGTGGTGAGATAGAGATCGGTATTCGAACTCGAGAGTGCCGCCGTGATTACAACGGCGTTCATGATTCCGGCGGCGTAGGGAATCCCGATCACGGCGAATGCTCGAACGAAAGGGCTGGCCGTCAGGCCGTTGCCTACTCCCGTCTGGTTCCACGGCGTCATCGCCAGCATCACCGTGATCGCCAGCACGTAGAAGAAAATTAGCCTGAACACGATGGTGCGCATGGCTTTCGGAATTGATTGTTCCGGGTTTTCCGCTTCGCCAGCGGTCACCGCGATAATTTCAACTCCCATATAACTCGTCACAGCCAGCGTGAGCGCCAGCCACACGCCGGTCCAACCATGCGGCAAAAATCCGCCGTAGGCCGTCAAGTTCGACAAGCCCACAGCGTGCTTTGTGCCGATACCGAGGATCAGTCCCGTGCCGACGCCGATGAAAGTCAGAATTGCAACCACCTTGATGAGTGCAAACCAATACTCGAACTCGCCGAACCGCCCCACCTGGAGCGTGTTGATAATCACCAGACCAATTGATACGCCCACGACCCAAATCCATTGCGGCACACTCGGAAACCAGAACGAAAAATAAATGGCCACCGCCGTGACCTCAGCACCGATCGCGATGATCTGCACGAGCCCATACGTCGCGCGCACGGAAAAGCCAGCCCAGCGGCTTAGGTATGTTTCCGCGTACACCCCGAACGAACCGGCCACCGGATGTACCACGGCCATTTCGACGAGCGAGTAGGAAACGATGAGCGCGATGATTGCCCCGAAAAGGTAGGTGATGATTACGCCTGGCCCCGCGAGCTTAATCGTTACGCCGCTGCCGAGAAACAAGCCCACGCCGATGGCGCCGCCGATTGCCATCATCGTCAACTGCCGTTGGCTCAGGCTCCTGCGAAGCTCCTGGCCACTACGCGGCGATTCTTTGGCGCTAGGCATTTTTGTTTAGGTCAGACAGCACGTTGGCAAAGCGATGAATCTCTTCGATCGTGTTGTAGTGAACGAGAGAAACGCGAACGGCTCCGCTCTCAAGGCTCAGTCCGAGCCTCTTCATGAGGCGCGGTGAGTACATGTGGCCATCGCGAACTCCGATTCCCGCCCGCGACAACTCTTCCGTGACGTTGTCCGGTGAAACTCTGCCGAGATTGAAACAAAGCGTGGGGACGCGCTGGCCGACCCGCTCTTTTTCCCGAATTCCGTATACCGTTGCGTTGCATTCGTGCAACACGCGGAGCAATTCAATCGAAAGCGTTTCTTCATATTCACGGATCGCGGTTAGCGCGCGCACGATATTCTCGCGGCGAGATCCTGCCGGCCCGTGTCCTTCATCGAACTGCTTTCCCAGTGATTCGATATATTGAATGGCAGCGTCCATCCCAGCGACGTTCTCGTAGACGAATGTTCCCGCTTCGATTTTTACGGGCGGCTCGTCTGGAATGAAATCTTCCCGGAATGTTGGCAACTTTTCGAGGAGGGTGCGTTTCCCCCAGAGAAATCCCATGTGCGGAGAGAAAATTTTGTAGCCCGAGCAGACGAGGTAGTCGCAGTCCCAGGCTTGCACGTCGATGGGACCATGCGGCCCGTAGTGTACGCAGTCGAGAAAAATCTCCGCGCCGGCATCGTGCGCGATTCTTGCCGCGGCCGCGACGTCCACAATCGAGCCGATCGCGTTCGAAGTCACCGTGCAAGCCACGAGCCGCGTGCGCGCGGACACGAGGGGCCGCAGGTCCTCGGCATGTAAATTTCCGTCCTCCCGTATCTTCCACCAAAGGAATTTCGCCCCATCGCGCTCGAGCGCGAGCCACGTCGCGACGTTGGCCTCGTGATCCATATCTGTCACGATGATCTCGTTGCGCTCCTGAAGGGTTTGGCCAATCGCCAGGCTGACAATGCGGATAAAAGAAGTCGCGTTCATGCCAAATGCCACTTCGCTGGCGTCCCGGGCATTCACTAAATCGGCGACACTCTGGCGCGCGCGCGCGATCGTGGCATCCACTTCGCGGCTCTTGTCATAGCGCCCGCCTCGTTGGACGTTGCACTCCAGAAGATGGCGGTTTACGGCGTCGAACACGATCTGCGGAATCTGAGCGCCGGCGGCATTGTCGAAATAGACGAACGGAGAAGCACGCATCACGGCGGGAAACGAATTTCGAATGGACTCCACGGGAAACGGCAACCGAAGCTCGCCGGCCGCCTTGCCGCCAAACTTGCTATTCATAGGGCCCTCAAGACCGATCTTGGCGGGACTTTGATAGGGACGCCACGCCGCTCCCATCTCCCGGGGGAGGAAACGTCTCCGGCGAAACCTATACCGCGAGGTTCTGGCATGTCAAGAGAATGGTTTCTGTATGCCAACGGTATACGTTTGACACAGACTCCGAACTCGTGAAGAATGCTGCTAGTTCCCCGCTTACTCAGGAGGTCCCTTGGCAAAATCGGCACCGCGTCGTCGTGCCCACCGAGATTTGTTGATGAGCGCTTCACCATTGCTTCCACCGCGCCAGGCAGTCAATCCTGTCGCAACTCTGAGCGAGAAAGTGTATCGCGCGTTCAAGCGGGACATTATTCACGGCGTCTACCAGCCAGGCGAGGCGCTCGGCGAAAAAGAACTGGCGGAGCGTTACAAGGGAAGCCGCACGCCCGTTCGAGAAGCTGCTGTGCGTTTGCAGAACGAGCGGCTCCTGCGCATCGTGCCCAATCGCGGTTATTTCGTCAGCCAGATCACATTGCAGGTTCTGAACGATATCTACGAATTCCGTTGCGCCGTCGAGTGCGCTGCCGCGGAATTGGCCGCTGTTAAATCGTCCGATCCGGAATTGCTCCGGCGACTCGTCGAGCTCTCCGAGGTTACGTGCACTCCCGACGATCGCGAAAGCTGCGTCCGCTTCATTGAAGCAGACACCGCGTTTCATATGACGATCGCGCGGTTGTCGCGCAACCAGATGGTCGTGCAAGCGGTCAGCGAAGCTCGCAGCCAGATGGAGCGCATCATGTTCGCCGCGATCGACATCAATTATTTTGGCGAAGCTCCCGGGCGCGAGCACCGCGAAATTCTGAAAACTGTTCAGGACCGCGATCCCGAGGCCGCGCGGCAACGAATGTACGAGCACATCATGCAATCGAAAGACAAAGTGCTCGGACTCACAAGTTTCGCACCGATGCGGCGCTAATTTGGCCTAGCGTCCAAGAAGTCTTCCTCACGTGCAAAGCGCGCCGGTGGTTTGCACTGCTTCTCCCCGTGCGATGCCTTTGAGTTATTTCGCTTTCAGCAAACTCACTGCGTGCAAGGCGCCATCGGGAGTGTCTTCGTGTTTGAAGTAGACAAACACGTCGCCTTTCCGCGCAAGACTTCTGGCCTTCTTCGCCAAGTCCTTGCGAACTTTCGCGGGGTACCGATCTTTCCGAAGGCGCAGATAGGAGAAGTTCGTAGTCGCGACGTCGGGAGTAACGAGCTTGTCGCTCTCGGCGCGGCAGAGCGCCACGTGTGAGCGCCGCAGCAATTCATATACGTCTTCGTTGAACCAGGAATCATGGCGAAACTCGAACGCGATTCGAAAGTCTTGCGGCAGCCGTGCCAGAAAGTTTTTCAGTAACAGCACATCGCATTTGAAATTTGGCGGCAATTGAAACAGTACCGGGCCGAGTTTAGCCGATTCTCGGAGAGGCTTCAGGGAGGCAAAGAACTCCTTCGTTGGTTTTGCGGCGCCGCGAAGCCGTTTGAAGTGAGTGATGCTCTGATGGGCTTTGACGGCAAACTTGAACGCGGCCGGCGTGGCGGCGATCCAGACTTTCAGCAACTCTTTCGTCGGAAACTGGCGAAATGTATAGTTCACTTCGACGGAATTCAGGCGAGTCGCGTAGAAATTCAAGAACTCGGCGTGACTAAGCTTTGGCGGATAAAAGCCACGCTTCCAGCTCGAATACGCCCATCCGGAAGTGCCAGCGTAGATTTTCTTCATCGAGCGAAGAGTGTACTTCAAAAGGCATCTGGCAAATCTCCAATCCGGCTAGCCATTCCGGACGCGCAGGATTACGAGTGTCATGCTCGCAGAACGATTCATTCACAATTTGTCCTGAAGTCTCGATCGCGGCACATTCTATACCAACTGAACTTTCGGGTCGTGGCTCTCACAAGCAGCGATTTTGTTCGTGTGTGAAGAAAACTCGAAGGCTGCGGCATTGCCGATAAAAGCGGTCGATATCGGAATTTCGGCGTAAACTCGTGCGTCGTGATTGCCGTTCAAGTTCCGGACTTAGCCGTCCGATCGTTGCCGCAAATCTGATTTTGTTTCACCTGTGGGGGTTATTTGCATGAAAACGCTTCGTGGGCATTTTCTGCTCGCCGCAGTTTTTCTGTTCGCCTTTGCGCCGCTAGCGCGGGCGCAGGACATGGCTTCGTTCGAGAAGCGCGTCACGGTCAAGACTCTCGACAACGGACTCACCGTCGTCGTCTGCGAACGGCCCGAGGCGCCCGTGTTCTCATTCTTCACCCACGTTGACGTGGGCTCGGATCGCGAATATCCGGGTATCGGCGGCTTGGCGCATATGTTCGAGCATATGGCCTTCAAAGGAACCGACAAGATCGGCACGAACAATTATCCTGAGGAAAAAATCGCGCTCGTGAAAGTGGAAGAAGCGTACCAAGCTTACGATCGCGAGCGTCGCAAGCCATTCGGCCGCGATGACAAAAAAGTGGCCGAGTTGGAGTTGGCTTGGAAAGATGCCATGACCTCGGCGCAAAAGTATGTGGTCGAGAACCAATTTGGCGAAATTGTGGAGGAAAACGGCGGCGAGGGGTTGAACGCTTTCACGGACAACGAAGAAACCGGTTACCACTACTCATTTCCATCGAATCGCGTTGAACTTTGGGCCTATCTCGAATCGGAGCGATTCCTTCATCCTGTCCTGCGCGAATTTTACAAGGAGCGCGAAGTGGTGCACGAAGAGCGGCGCTTGGGCGAAAGCGACCCCTTTGAGCGCCTCTTCGAACAGTTTCTCGCGGCAGCATATGTAGCGCATCCGTATGGACAGCCCGTCGTTGGATGGCCATCGGATCTCGAGTCATTCTCGATGACGGATGCCCAGTCCTATTTCAATAAATACTATCTTCCGGCCAACATGGTCGTGACGCTGGTGGGTGACGTAAAAGCAAGCGAGGTGATGCCGATTCTCGAGAAATATTTTGGCCGCTTGCCCGCCAAGCCGAAGCCGGAGCCGCTGCGCACCGTCGAACCGCCGCAGGATGCCGAGAGGATCGTAATTCTCCACGAGACCACTCAGCCGATTTTCATCGAGGGCTATCACAAACCCAGCGCCCTCGACAAAGACGATGCGGTTTACGACGCGCTCCAGGATCTGATGTCCAACGGCCGCACTTCGCGCCTCTATCGTTCGCTCGTTCGCGACAAGAAGATCGCAGCATTCGCAAGCGGCTTCAGCGGCGTTCCCGGCGCGAAGTATCCGAACATGTTCATCTTTTTTGCGACTTCGACTCCCGGCCACACGCCGGAGGAAATTCGCGACGCCATACATGCCGAAATCGAGCGCGTGAAGACAGCAGACATCACCGACGAAGAACTCGCCATGATCAAGACGCGCGCCAAGGCCGATCTAATTCGAAAACTTGGAGACAATGAGGGGCTGGCGTTCGAATTGGGCGGTGCGCAATCGCTCTATGGCGATTGGCGTGAACTTTTCCGTCAAGTGGATCGCATCGATAAAGTTAGCAAGGCCGACATCCGGCGCGTCGCAAACACGACGTTCGTCGAGAACAACAGAACCATCGGCATAACGGAGACCACGCACACCGCGCAGTCTGCTCCCGCCGGCAAGGAGAACAACTAATGATTCGCCCGTGCCGATTTGCCGCTGCTTTGTTCTTCACATTTGTCGTGATGTTGCTTGCGCCCGCCTCCCGCGCGCAAGTGGACGACTGGAAGAAAATTCAGACGCCCCCGCTTCACCCTTTTCATCCGCCGGTTCCGAAGCGAATCCAGCTTTCAAATGGAATGGTGATTTTTCTTCTGGAAGACCACGAATTGCCGCTCGTATCAGGGACCGCCGAGATTCGCGGTGGTTCGATCGAGGAGCCGGCCGGTAAAGTCGGTCTTGTAGAAGTTTACGGCCAAGCGTGGCGCACCGGTGGAACGAAGACTCAGACGGGCGATCAACTCGATGATTTTCTTGAGGCGCATGCCGCCAAGGTAGAAACAGAGGGCGGTCTCGAATCAACAACCATCAGCTGGGATTGCCTGAAGGGCAATATCGATGATGTATTTAAAGTTTTCACTGAAATCTTACGCGAGCCGGAATTCCGCGAAGACAAAATTGCTCTCGCTAAACGGCAAATGGACTCCAGCATTTCGCGCCGCAACGATGAACCCTTTCTCATTGCGTTCCGCGAGGCGTCGAAGCTGGTGTATGGCGCGGATTCACCGTATGGGCGCGTTCCGGAGTACGCCACGGTCGCCGCTGTCACGCGCGAAGACCTGGCGAGCTGGCATCAGCAATACGTTCATCCCAACAACATCATTCTTGGCATCTCTGGCGATTTCGATTCAAAAGCCATGGAGGCCAAGCTGCGCGAAGCTTTTGAATCCTGGCCGAAGGGCCCGTCTCCGGCGAAACCTCAAATCACGTTTCACGAACAGAAGCCGGGAGTTTATTTCGCGGAGAAGGCGGACGTGACGGCGAGCTTGGTGCAGATGATTGATCTAGGAACAACGCGCGACAATCCTGATTACTACGCGATCGAAGTCTTCAACGAATTCTTCGGCGGCTCGTTCTCGTCGCGCTTGTTCTCGAACATTCGCTCGAAGAAAGGTCTCGCGTATGCAGTCGGCGGCGGAGTTGGCGCCAACTACGACCATCCGGGCCTACTTCGCCTTTTCCTCGGCACGAAAAGTCACACTACCGCCGCAGCAATTGACGCTTTCAATGAAGAACTCGACGCTTTGAACAGCAATCCCGGCACGGCCGATGAGCTTGCGAAAGCGAAAGAGGCAATTTTGAATTCGTTCGTCTTTCGTTTCGATTCGAGCGAGAAAGTGCTGCGCGAGCGGATGACGTACGAGTTTTACGGCTATCCCACCGACTTCCTGGAGAAGTACCGCGCGGGCATCGAGAAAGTCACGCAGCAAGACTTGGTACGAGTCGAACAGAAATACGTTCACAAAGACCGGCTAGCGATTTTGGTGATCGGCAACGCTCCCGATTTCGATAGGCCGCTGTCGTCATTCGGGCCCGTGACGACGCTCGATATCGCGATTCCACCGCCGCCAGCCAGGCAGCAATAAGAAAAACTGAGCTATTCGAGGCTTGCCGCAAGGGCTTGATGCGCAGCGCCCCACAGGGGGGCGTCTTCGTTCAGCACCACTGAAATTGGAATGCGTGCGAGTACGTCCGCCAGGTGAGCCTTGTCGCAGAATGCGCGGACGAAGCTTCCATCCTTGATCTTGGGCAAAACCTTCAGCGCGATACCGCCCGCGACGTAAACGCCTCCGTAAGCAAGCACGCGCAACGCGAGGTTACCCGCCTCGGCGCCATAGGCTTCCGCCCACATGTTCAGCGTGTCGACGCACACCGGGCAAGATCGAGCGAGAGCCATCTCTGTGATTTCGTGCGCGGACGCTTCCGCGCGCTGATCGAAAGTGGAATGCCGAATAGCGGGATCGAGGGACTCGTGAATCGCGCGAAAACCGCGGCCTGCCAGAACATCTTCGCAGCAGACATGTGGCATTCGCGTTTTCAGGAACAGCAGCAATTGAACTTCTCGATCGTTGCGCGGCGCAAAATCCGTCATCCCGCCCTCTGAGGGCGACACGCGATGCGACTGGCCATCCCAGAACAGAATAGCCTCGCCCAATCCCGTGCCGGCCGCGAGGACCGCCATGTTTGCGTTTGGCCGCGGCACGCCAGTGTTAAGGGCCAGAAAAGCGTCGCGGGGCAAATTCTGAATGCCCCACGCCGTCGCCACGAGGTCGTTCAGCAAGACGACATGCTTCGAATCGAGCTTCAGCGCCTTCGCCATCTCAACTGGGTCCGGCGTCCAGGGCAAATTCACCGAGTGACGCTGCCCGGCAACAACAGTCCCCGGCACGCCAAATCCGGCAGCGGAAATCGTGCTTGCTGCCGTGCCTCCGGCCATCGCCGCAGCTTCGCGCTGAAAATTCTCGATGAGCGTTTCGAATCCAGTCGAGTCTCGCGTCGAGTACCGTTTCTGAAACACCAGACGCAAGCGCGGCCCGTCCGCTTCAAACGCTCCAAGATTGCATTTCGTGCCGCCGATATCACCAGCGAGGATCATGCGTCTTCTATCCGTTACCAAAGACGGCTCGGCGTGAACTCCGCGGTTAGTTCGAGGATGCGCCGGTAGTAGTCTTTCTGCGCGAGTTCGCCGGCTGCCTCCTCGTTCACGATGAAGGTTACATCAGGATGGAGTTGAAGCGCGGACGCAGTCACAGATGCCGTGATCGGGCCTTCGATGGCGCGCGCCACAGCCTTCGCCTTCGACGAACCTGCGGCCAATAAAACGATTCTTCGCGCCTCAAGGATCGTGCCGATGCCTACAGTGATCGCGCACTTGGGCATTTCTTCCGCGTTTGAGAAGAATTTGCGATTGTCTTCGAGCGTTTCCTGAGTCAGCGCCTTCAATCGCGTCCGCGAGCCGAGGCTCGAAGCCGGCTCGTTGAATCCGATGTGGCCGTTGCGGCCAATCCCGAGAATTTGCAGATCGATACCGCCCGCCTGGCGAATCGATTCTTCATATGCTGCGCAATACTCGTCATAGTTACCGCGCCGCGATCCGTCTGGAATGTGAATGTTCGCGGGATTCACGTTGATGTGGCGAAAAAGATTCTGCTGCATGAAGTAGCGAAAACTCTGCGGATATTCGGCGGACAAGCCTACGTATTCGTCGAGGTTGAAGGTCACGACCCGGGAGAAATCCAGGCCTTCTTCACGGTGCATTCGCGCCAACTCGGCGTAAACACCCACCGTCGTGGATCCTGTCGCGAGACCCAGCGTGAGTGACGGGTCTCGACGCACCGCGCTCGCGATAATCCGCGCCGCTTCGCGGTTCAGCTCATCGCGATTCTTTTTGAGCATTACGAGCATTTGAGTTTGCCGTTCCACTCGGCGCGTGACGACGCAACGCCGGCGGAAGCGATAAAGCCTAACACGTAACCGGATGAGGATTTCAAGTGCTGACTGCGCGAGCGTGGGAGAGTGAGAGCAGCCGGCGCGCGTTATGCCGCCCGCCTACTCAATGCCGAGGCGGTGCTGCATTTCTTCGAGCGAGGTCCCTTTCGTTTCCGGATAGAAGAAGAGCACCACGAAGAATTGCACGACCATCATGGCTGCAAAGAATACAAAAGGATACGCTCGGGAATACGTGGCGAGCACCGGAAACGTGAGCGAGATCAGGGCGTTCATAATCCAGTGAGAGGAACTCCCAATGCTCTGCCCTTTGTTCCGGACGCGATTGGGAAAGACCTCGCTGATATAAACCCAGATCACCGCGCCCTGCGAGATCGCGAAGAACGCGATGTAGGCAACGAGCAGCCATAAGAGGTATTGCTGGTGCCTTTTCGTGAAGAACACTCCGGCAACACCGGACAGGCACCCGACCAGTCCCACCGAGCCGATCAGCAACAGCGTTTTGCGGCCCAGTTTGTCGATCACCGTCATCGCCACCAGCGTAGCGACGAGATTGGTTGCGCCGATGATGACCGCCTGAAGATTCGCGGAAACGCTGTTGAATCCGGCATAACGGAAAATGTCATTGATGTAATAGAGGATGGCGTTGATGCCGGACAATTGATTGAAAGCCCCGATTGTGATCGCTAGGAAAATGGGGAGACGGTATTTGCGGGAAAAAATTGGTTCCGCTTTCTGCAAGCGCTCGAGATGGATGGAATTAACGATTTCGGTTAGCTCGGTCTCAGGTGAAGGTGAACCGGTCAACTGAAGGACCGTCCGCGCCTCGTCAACGCGTTTCTGCGTGACCAGCCATCGCGGGCTGCGCGGAATTCCGAAAAGCATGATGAGAAATAGCAAGGCCGGAAGGGCGGCGACGCCCAACTGCCAGCGCCATTCGGTCGCGCCGAGTTGAAGCCGTGCAACGCAGTAATTTGAAAAGTAGGCTAACAGGATTCCGATGACGATATTGATCTGGAAGAGCCCCACGAGCCGTCCCCGCCATTTGGCGGGGGCCAACTCCGCGATGTAGACGGGCCCGAGAACCGACGAGCCTCCGATTCCAAGCCCGCCGATGAATCGGAACACAATCAGCGATGGCCAATTCCATGCGAACGCGCAGCCAAGAGCGGAAATGATATATAAGACAGCCATAATTCGCAGGGCATCGCGGCCACCCAATCGCTGCCCTACAATGCCGGACGTCATCGATCCGAGCACCGTTCCCGCCAGCGCAATCGAGACCGTGATTCCCAGTCCGATATTGGAAAGGTTGTAGAGCAATGTGAGAGCGTGGGTCGTACCCGAGATGACAGCGGTATCGAAGCCGAAGAGCAAACCACCGAGCGCTCCGACAATCGTTGCCTTGATTAAATATGCATTCAGTTTCATTCGGACTCGCAGGACTGTGGCGCGCAATATACATGATTTGCAGTTCGATTTCGCGCCGATTCCACGCGGAGCACCCGCCGCATATCCACGTTCTGCGCAACTGGCTCTATAATTCGCGCGACCGCTGTCTCGAACCCATTCAGCTGCGGTACAAAGAGGATTCCGCGATGCCAGTTCGCACTGTCCGAAAGTTTCCGGCCGCAGAATTTTGGATTTCTCTGCCGCCTCTAGCAGTCGCTCTCATTTTCTTCGTCGCTCCGGCACACGCGCAGTCTGACAAAGCAGTAAGACAGCCCTCGAGCTCGACGCGCGAAGCAATCGCTCAACTCGCGTCGCTCAATCAATTGCCGGCCGTGGAATGGAGATACCACGTTGGAGATGTCGCGCACGGAGAATCCGTAGATCTCGACGACAAAAACTGGGAAGTCGTGAGAGGCGATTCTCACGCGCCAAATGAAGCCGTCTGGTATCGGCGCTGGATCGAAGTCCCCAAAACGCTCAACGGCTACCACCTCACCGGCGCCCGAATTTGGTTTCAATTTGAAGCCGACGCCAACGGTCCGATGCCGCAAATCATTTATTTCAACGGACGGCGCGTCGCAATGGGCGACGACCTGGAGCCGATGGTGCTATTCGATCAAGCGTCGCCCGGCAATCGAGCGCTGGTAGCGGTGAAGCTGTTGCACACCGTGGACCAAAAGTCCTTCGTGGGCGCGCATGTCCGCGTTGAGTTCGCGTCTTCGCGTCCCAATCCCGACGATCTCCGCCAGGAAATGATGTCCATTGCCGCACTTCTACCAACGCTCGGCGCGAACTCAACGGAAGTTCTCGGTCAACTCGAAAAGTCCGCAAGCTTGATTGATCTCAAAGCATTGCACGCAGCCGATCAAAAGGCGTTCGACGATTCGCTGAATAAGGCGCAGGCGTCACTCGAAGCCATCAAGCCCCAATTGCAACAGACCTCGATCCGGCTAACCGGCAATTCGCACATCGACGCGGCTTGGCTTTGGCCCTGGACGGAAACCGTGGACGTCGTCCGCCGCACTTTCTCGACAGCGCTTCAGCTCATGGACGAATATCCGCGATACACCTATACGCAATCCGCCGCTGCCTATAGCGACTGGGTCGAACAGAAATACCCCGCCGAATATCACCAAATTGTCGAGCGCGTGAAAGAGGGCCGCTGGGAATTGGTTGGCGGAATGTGGGTCGAGCCGGACTTGAACATGCCAGACGGCGAATCGCTCGTTCGCCAACTTCTGATCGGCAAGCGCTACTTCAAAGAAAAGTTCGGCGTCGATATTCGCATCGGCTGGAATCCAGATTCGTTCGGATACACGTGGCAATTGCCGCAAATTTACAAGAAGTCGGGCGTGGACTATTTCGTCACGCAAAAAATGGCATGGAACGACACGAACCAATTGCCGTTGAAATTATTCTGGTGGCAGTCGCCCGACGGCAGCCGCGTCCTCACATACTTCCCGCACGACTACGTGAACGAAATTGAACCCGTGCGGATCGCAAGCGATGTGAATCGGGCTCGCGAGCTGAACCCCGGACTCTCGGAAATGATGCATCTCTATGGCGTCGGCGACCACGGTGGCGGGCCCACTCGCGCCATGCTCGACGACGGAATTCACTGGACCGACTCGAAGTTGATTTATCCGTCGATGACATTTGGCGTGGCTCAGAGCTTCTTTTCCGACATCGAAACGAAACTCGACACCGAACACGCGCCCGTCTGGAATTACAAGGTAATGGCGGCGGGAAAAGCCAGCTTGCCCGCGCCGCCTGAAGGAAAAACCAGTCTCCCCATCTGGAACGACGAGCTTTATTTCGAATACCACCGTGGCGTTTTCACCACCCAAGCCAATCACAAGCGCAATATGCGCGATAGCGAAGAGCAACTCCTCAATGCAGAAAAATATTCTTCGCTCGCGTGGCTTGCGGGAAATCCTTATCCCGCCGCGCCGCTTACGGAAGCCTGGAAAAAAGTTCTCTTCAATCAATTCCACGATCTCGCGGCGGGTTCCGGCATCGGCGTCATTTATAAGGACGCGCAGCGCGATTACGACGTGGTTCGCTGGACGGCGCGCGATGCCACGACGGACGCGCTTCACGCGATCGCGGCGAGCGTGGACACGCAGTTCATTCCCGGTGTTCCGGTTCTCGTGATGAATCCATTAGCCTGGACGAGGAAGGACGTCGTTCCGTTCGACGTGCAAATGCCCGAACCGGCGAAGAAAGGTCTCTCCGTTCTTGACGCGCAAGGCAAATCCTTGCCGGTTCAGGTTCTATCCAGCGAGACGGCAACGAACACGTTTCATCTGCTCGTGGAAGTGAGAGATGTTCCGGCACTCGGCTACGAGGTCCTGCACGTCAAGTCCGGTGACAGCGTTCCGCAGAGCGAGTTGAAAGCGAACGGACTGACGCTTGAGAACTCCGCGCTTCGCGTCACGATTGATTCGCAAACAGGCTGCATCACGAGCCTCTATGACAAGAAATCGTCGTTCGAGTCCATTGCCGCGGGAGGATGCGGAAACGAACTCGTAGCATTCAAAGACACGCCCAAAGATTACGACGCGTGGAACATTGACGCGAACTTCGAACAGCATTTCGACAAACTGGACAAGGCCGATTCAGTCCAACTAATCGAAAGCGGTCCTCTGCGCGCCACAATCCGCGTCACCCGCGCCTGGCAGAACTCAAAATTCGTTCAGGACATATCTTTGTACGCGAGCCTCGATCGCGTCGACATCGCCAACCACATCGATTGGCACGAAACGCACGTCCTGCTCAAGGCTGCGTTTCCTCTCGCGGCGTCAAGCGATTCCGCGGCATACGAAATTCCCTACGGTTCTATCGAACGCCCCACGACGCGCGACAACAGTTGGGAAGCCGCCAAATTCGAAGTCCCGGCTCTGCGCTGGGCCGACCTTGGCGACGCGCAACACGGCTTCAGCCTGATCAACAATTCTAAGTATGGTTACGATGCCAAGCGAAACGTGCTGCGGCTTTCCTTGCTGCGGTCACCCACCTGGCCCGACCATGATGCGGACCGCGGCCATCACGATTTCAGCTATTCTCTCTATCCTCACGCCGGCACCTGGAAGCAAGCGCTTACAGTCCGTCGCGGCTATGAGTTCAACTACAAGCTCACGGCCGAGCAAATTGAAGCACATGACGGAACGTTGCCGCCACGGAAGTCGTTCGTGAGCACATCACCCGAGAACACTGTACTAACTGCATTGAAGAAAGCTGAGGACGGAGATGCCCTGATTCTGCGTCTTTATGAATGGGCTGGTAAGAACAGCGACGTGCATATCACTGTGCCCGATGGCGCGACTGGTGCGACGATAGTGAACCTGATGGAGCACTCGGACGGATCTCCCGTTTTAATCACTGGGGGAAATCAGATTGTGACGCCGATTCACCCCTATGAGATTTTGACGCTTCGTGTGGATTATTCGCCACACTCACCGTAAATGTAATTGCAGCAGCGATATAGCGCAAAACTGTAGACTGAATTGCAGTGCGTGGTGGATCGCTCGCCGGCTCGGAGACCGAGGCTACTTCGAATAATTGTAACTGCAGCGCCGCTTTGTTAAGATTCGCGAGTCTCCCCGCAGTAGGAGCTCACGAATCATGAACTTCGGGCTCACAGACATGCCATCGCTGCGCCGGTTCCAAAGTCCCCAGGTAGCTTCCGCTGGGGAGATTTGGCCGGCCGGTCGAAGCGAATATGCGCGAAGCTCGAGCTGCAATCCTCTTGTTCTTACCTGCATCGCGTTCGCAATGTGTGTTTGTTTTCTGCCTCTTTCCTCCGCTAGCGCGCAAAGTTTCGGATCCGGAAAGAAGAAAGTAACAATGCAGCGCCGTCTGCCCGCGGCCGTGCATTTCACGGGCACGTCATTCGACGTTCGAGTAACGGCGCGCGAAGCGTCTCGAAACAACGTGGCACAATCCTTGGCCGATCTGCTTCCCACTGAGCTGCAGAGAGAAGACATGCGGCTTCACGTCGAGAAGGGCTCACCCGAGCTTCAGATCAACTGTACGATCACCGGGTTCGAGACTCCTCCCCCAGTGCCCTTCTCCCGCAATGAAGTCGCGGCGCAGAAAAGCGTTGAGCAGCAGAAGAAGTATTACAAAGTTACCGGAACGCTGACGGTCGCCTATCAGGCGCGCGACAAAAGTTCTCGCGTGATTGACTCCGACAATATCACCGCCAAATACTCCCAGGATTTTGAGGAAGGTACGAACGCAGCCGCAAACGAATCCATCGGATCGAAAGTGGTCGATCCCTTTAAGCGCCTCGCGGGCAAGAAGACGGAAGAGACGGGGACGGCGCCGACGCCCGATCAGCTAAGAAGCATTCTGGTTACGCGCGTCGTCTCGCAAGTTGCCGCCCGCTTGGTCAATACGAATGAAGTGATTGAAGTGACGCTCGCACACGGAAAGCAACTGGATGCGCCCGTCAAACTTGCCGAGACCGGACTCTGGAGCCGCTATCTCGAAAGCCTTGAGACCATGCAGCCCTTCCCCGACCCGACTCTCGATGCTTATCGTCTCTACGACATCGGTGTCGGCTACGAAGCCGAAGCCTACAAATCGGAAGATCATGCGGCAGCAAAAAAACTTCTCGACGAAGCCGCCATCAACTACGGCAAAGCACTCGACGCGAAGCCTTCCGAGAGGTATTTCATGGAACCGCAGACTCGCATCGAGACCGCCATCGAACACTATCGAGCGCTTGAGGCGAGCACGGCCGCGGCGTCCGCGCCTCCTCCCGCCGCTCCTACTCATCCTCCGGCGGCGGTGGCGAGCGTCGCAACTGCGCCGCCTGCCAAGACGGGTTCCGGCACGCGATCTGCTACTCCTCACTCCGGATCGACGAGTTCGACGCCAAAGACTTCGACGCCAAACAAGACTTCAAATTCCGGCGGCTCTTCTTCCGGCCAGAAGGCTCCCGCTACGCCTGCTCTCACAAACGCGGAGGTCGTCAAAATGGCGAAATCCGGAGTCGACGAGGACACCATCGTCGGTGCGATTCATGATGCCGCGTCCGTGCGATTCGATCTCTCGCCGGATGCCTTAATTCAACTCGCACAGAATGGCGTCAAAGGCAAAGTCGTAAGCGCAATGCGCGAACGCGATAAGCGATCAACGCACCACACGTCGCCGCCAGCTTCCAATTGACCGTGGATCGTCAGCGACTGCTACACCAACGGAATTCATGAGCATTCCTTTTTCATCCTCGCTCGCGCCGCGCAAAATCACCGGCAAACTTTTGGCGGCCGCGATGCTGCTCTCTGTCTTTCTTCCAATGAATGTTTCCGCTCAAGGCGAAAAATGCGGCGCGGCGAAAGACCTCGTCGTGCAAGGCCTCGAGCACATCAAGACCGGCACGGATTCTGAAGTCGCAGACGGACTCCAACTCCTGAAGCACGCAAACGAAGTGTGCCCCACCTATGGCGACGCGTGGTATTACCGCTCGCTCTTCGAGGCAAAGCTCGGCCGCTCTCCAAACGCCAACTATGCGTTGAGCAAAGCCAAACTGTTCGGTTCCGATGCGCTGAATGAAAACGCAAATCCTTTCATTCTCGCCGCGCCCGTCCAGCCGGGAAGAACGGAACTTTCTCCGGTACGAGAAAAATGGGCTCTCGCCATTGGAATTTCACGCTTCAACGAGCGCGGACTCGACCTCGCGTACACGAGCAAAGACGCCAAGGATTTCGCAGCGCTTCTGCAGGACCCGAAGGTCGGCCGATTCAAGCCTTCAAACGTTCACGTCCTGTCGGAGAGAGTGACCACGCGCCAGCTCAAGGAAGAATTAAATTGGCTCTCGCGGATGGCCCAGGAAGACGATCTTGTCGTGATCTTTCTCGCGAGTCACGGCACGGCGCGATCCATGGACACGGCGGACGTGAACTACGTCGTTACGACGGATACCGAACTGCAGCCTCAGGACAGTCTCTTTGCCACCGCAATGCCCATGGTCGATTTGTCGGACATCGTGCGCAGCCGCATCAAAGCGCGGCGAACCGTGATTCTTCTCGATACATGCCACAGCGGCGCTGCAACGGTCGAGGCCAAGGAGCGCGCGCTTGGACTTGCCGACGCGGCGCCTTCGCGAGGCGCTCTCGAGCGAATCGGCCAGGGTGTCGGACGCGCGATTGTAGCCTCGAGCTCTGAGGATCAGGTCTCGTACGAAGGCGCGCCATACGAGAACGGATATTTCACCCATTTCCTTCTCGATGCGCTTCGGCAAAACGGCGGGATGAATAACATTCAACAGGTCTATGCGTACGTGAAGGAGCAAGTCTCAAAAGCGGTCGCCGCGAGGAATGCCGGGAATCGCGGCGTGAGCGCTGAGGGCGCGAGTGGCGTAACTCCTCCCGGACAAACGCCCGTCCTCGATACGAGTCAACTCGGCAACGATATCGTCCTTGGCGTTGCTCCGACTACCGCCCGCGTGTTCACGAACGCGACGGGCACACAGTTCGCCACGCAGTAGACTGCGCTCAATCTCAATCCGCCTAATCGGTTTTAGGAGCAGTTCCCTCAGAGTCGGCATCACTCGATACAGCATTCGCTTGCGGCGTAGCCTTATCTTTGCGCGCGCGCTTGCCAAGAGATTTCCACCAGCGCTCGACCGCCGCTTCCACGTTTGGCCGGATGCCGAATCGGCCCAGCTTATAGTTTGCATCGCGCAGCGTGCGCGCATTTTTCCCGCCGTCGACGAGGCGCTCGTTCCACTGCCCTTCATCGCTCTGCCAGATTCCGAAGAAGCCGCCGGGATGACCGTACGTGTGATTCTGGTGTACCGCGAGGACGCGCGGAGACGAATCGACCACAGGTGCGCCGAGCGCACGCGCTTGCCAAACCAGCCAGTTGTCCCACCAAACTCGCCCCAGCAGCAGTGTTGGCATGTCGCGATACATCCCGCGCGTGAATGCGAAGTAATCGATCCAACTTACCGACCGGCGTTTGCCTCGCGCCGCAACGTCGCGCCGCAGCCGTTCCCCCCAATTCTCGGCGCTAAAATCCAACGGAGAAGTGATGTCGATGTCCCACCGCCGCCCAGCCATCAGATAAACCGGACGCCAGGCAGCGACCGTAGCGGCAGCCGCCGCAAAATCGTCGAAGAGAATAATGTCTGCGTTGACGTAGCATACGGCCGGATGGCTCGCGAGGCTCTGCGCCTTTTGAAATAGATCGTTGAGATACGGCGTGCCTATTTCGTTGCGCTTCACGTCCGGAACGTGGCGCACGACGAGCTCTTTCGCGATCTCCGCCGTCCCCGCTTCGTCGCCGAAGAGAATAATCTCAGGCCGCGGCGACATTCGCGTCCAGCTCGTCACCGCATTGCGCTGGATGATTCCGATGTGCCCTTCGAACGGTTTGGGCATCGCGAAGAGCGTGAGCAATTGCTTCTCCGGAAACTGATTGTCATCTCTAATGATGCCGTTCTGACGCCGGCCGTTCGGAAGCTCGCTAGGTTGCGGCCATCGTGCGTTCCGGCGATGAGCCGAGGCCGAAATAGCGAATCCCCGCGGTCTTATCGTTGAGTTTCAGAGCGCGCCAACAGTCCACCACAATTTTCTCTGTGTCCGCACCGGCCCACTTTTCGGCTGGAATATCGAGAAATTCTTTCCATGGCGTCGCCACAACGATCAATTCAGAATTGCGAATGCATTCCTCGGCCGAGGCCGCAAACTGCACTTTGTCTCCGAGCGCCAGCCGCGCATTCGGCATTCCGGCGGGGTCAAACGCGTTCACGCGGACTCCTCGCGAACTCAACTCTCGTGCCAGAAGAAGTCCAATGGATTCTTCGACCACGTCCGTTTGCGGTTTGTAAGTCAATCCTAAAATCCCTACTCGGCCGCCCGCAGCAATATGTTTTTCCACCAGCGTTGCGAGCCATTGCACTTGAGCGCGATTGAATTGATCGGTGGCTTGCGCGAGATCTGCCGTCGCGCCGACGTCCCGCGCAAGGGCGGCCAGCGCGTGATTGTCGCGCGGAAAGCAAGGCCCACCGTAGCTCACCGCTCCCTTCAGGTATTTCGCGCCGATGCGAGTGTCAAGTCCGAGCGCGGCCGTCACCGTGTCAACATTTCCGCCTGGAACTCTTTCGCAGATACGCGCCAGCATATTCGCGAAGCTGATCTTCGTAGTCACGTACGTGTTCACGGCCAGCTTCGTGATTTCGGCATTCGCGAAATTCATGCGCGCGACACCCGGCTTCGAATCGCACGCGTGATGGTAGAGTTCTTCCAGAATATCGCCGGAACGCGCTTCCGATTCGCCGATCAACACGAAGTCCGGGTTCAAAAAATCGTGGATCACACTTCCGAGCGCGATAAATTCCGGCGAGTAGCACAGTCCGAAGTCGCGCCCGCACTTCTTTCCACTCAATTCTTCGAGTTTCGATTTCACGGGGCCGCCAGTCATTCCCGGTAGCACGGTGCTTGTCAACACGACTACGTGAAATTCGTTTTTTGTTATTAGCCCGCGACCGATTGCTTCACAGACAGGCAGCACGTGGCGCAGCGAAAAACCTCCCGAAGGCTCGCTCGGTGTGCCAACCACGATGAAAGTGATCTCCGAGGCGGCCACGGCGTCTTCAATGCTCGCGGTAGCGCTGAGCCGTTCTCGATTTTCGTGGATGAGTAATTCGAGCCCAGTTTCCGATATTGGCGCGCGGCCAGCCCGCAGCGCCTCCACTTTTTGCGGATCCGCATCAACGCCGATCACGCGCATTCCCTTCGACGCGAGGCACGCCGCCAGCGGCGCACCCAATCTTCCCAAGCCGATGACGGTTGCTGTTTTCACCATCGCAAGATGTCTTCTCTGTCTGGATTCAAAGATTTCCACATCGCCATAAAGCTTAGATGCTCTCCAAATGACGCGCATCCGTCGCGATCCGCTTCCCAATAGCTTCATCGCCGCGCATCGCGGCCTTCCTTTGTATAATGCCGCGTGCATGCGCTTCAAGCGAACTCCGCAATCGCAGCCTCGGAGGGATACGCGCCGGGCCAGCCATGCGCAAGCCCAGGCGTGCGCAAGAATTTAATCGCCAGTCGCTGAATCTGAGAGCCGCGGAAATGTCTATCTTGGCGAAATACCGGAGTCTATTAGACTGGTTTCTCGGGCCGGGACCAGCCGATCGTCCGCAACACCTCGGTCCGCGATGGTTTTTTCTGCGATGTCTCGGCCTGATTTATTTCTCCGCATTTTATTCCCTCATATTCCAGATCAAAGGGCTCATCGGTCCGGATGGACTGCTTCCCGCGCGCGAGTATCTCGAAGCTGTGGCGCATTATTTCAATGGGCCGCAGCGTTTTTGGTTCGTTCCCACGGTTCTGTGGTACCGGAGCGGCGATCGCGCACTTGAAACTCTATGCTGGATTGGCCTGATCGCTTCGGTGCTTCTCATCGCGAATTTCTGGCCGCGAGGAATGCTGGCAATTTGCTTCGTGGCGTACGTCTCCTTCGTGAGCGCGGCACGCGATTTTTCCGGCTATCAATCCGACGGGATGCTCCTCGAAGCGGGATTGATCAGCATGTTCTTTGCGCCGCCGGGATTTTGGCCGGGCCTTGGGCGCTCCCACGCGCCATCGCGTGCCAGCCTGTTCCTGCTTCGATGGGAGTGGTTCAGGATTTATTTCGAATCCGGCGTCGCCAAGATCGCGAGCGGCGATCAATCGTGGCGGCATCTCGCCGCAATGGACGATTACTACCAAAACGGCCCGTTGCCCACGTGGATCGGTTGGTACGTACAACAATTGCTCCCGCACTGGTTTCATGCCGGCGCAGCATTATTGACCCTCACGATTGAAATTCTCCTCGTGTGGATGCTGTTTCTGCCGCGCCGCATCCGCATCATCTGCTTTTTTATCGTCACGCCATTCGAGATCAGCATCATCCTCACGGCGAATTACACGTTCTTGAACTACCTCGTACTCTTGCTCGGCTTTCTCCTGCTCGACGACAAATTCGTCGACGCAATTCTTCCAGCGCGCTGGCGAGGATTGCTTGCGATGCGCCCGAAAGGAACGGGCGTCAGCTCCGAATCAGAGGCCGTCGGTTGGCTCGAGAAAACGCGCCAAATCTTCACGGACGCGCGCATGGTGCTCGGTGCCCTCTTGCTCTCCTGGGTGTTCTACGCCTCGAGCGCGCAACTTTTCGAAATGCTTGCTCCGCAATTTCCGCTTCCAGACAAGCCGGTGACGCTTCTCGAACCGTTTCGAGTCGCCGATCGCTACGGCCTCTTTGCGGTGATGACCCACGAGCGGCTAGAAATCGAATTTCAGGGAACGCGCGATGGCAAAACGTGGATCGCCTATCCCTTCCGATATAAGCCGCAAGATATCTCCACGCCGCCGGGCATCTACGCGCCCTACCAGCCGCGCTTCGATTGGAACCTCTGGTTCGCCTCGCTCGGTCCCTGGAGGGGCTATCCCTTCGTCGTTTATGCCGAGGAGCGCCTGCTGAAGAACAGCCCGGACGTGCTCGCGCTATTTGCCTCGAATCCCTTCTCGGGATCTCCCCCTCGCACTGTTCGAGCCGTCGTATGGCAATACTGGTTTACCGACGAAAAGACGAAACATGCCGACGGCACATGGTGGCGACGCGAGCTTCGAGGCCTTTATTGCCCGGCACTCGTGCGCTCCGACAACGGAACAATCGATCTAGATAACTCGCCAGGAGTCCAGCCAATAACTCCATAAACGATTGTAGGGTAATGACTTACTGAATACTTCACGCGGGATTGCTCTGGAAATTTAAACGGGGAGGTGGACCATCGCGCTCCGCCTCCCCGGTCTGTCCCTGGGGTACCTATCCGCGCCCCAGCCAGGAGAAGCGGGTCGCGGACGTTTCAGCCGTTGCTGCTACAACCCGGCTCCTCGAAATTAGTTGCGCTGTAATTTCAATGAAAATTTGGCTGAAAGAAAGCCTGGCGACGGAAGCGGTGCATTCGAGACGGAGACCCGTCGGTAAAGGCGTCGCCCGTCATTTGGCCCGAGAATCATAAAGTCACCCTATCGAGGCTGGCAGCCCGGTAGAATGGCCGCGGCGATTGCAGGCACTTCTATGAGCCCAGACAAAGAAACACGCGAACCCGAACTTCCTGAACAAGACACCGAGGAGATCAACGCGCAGGATGTCTTGTCGTTTCTCGCCAAGGCGCCGCGCGCGGTGAGTATTCGCGAGATGGCGTACGAGCTCGGCCTGCGTCACCGAGGCCGCCGATCGCTGCCGAAGATTCTTTCGAAGCTAAAGCGCCGCGGCGAAGTGAAAGAAATTCATGGCGGCCGATTTCAACTTGGCGAAGGCCAGCGATCGAAGCCGGCGCAAAAGCACGGCGCTCCCAAATCCTCGAACGCAAAACCCGCCACGCACGCGGTTCCAAATCGCCCAATTCGCGATCCAAATCTCATACCGGGAAGGTTTATCGCGCATCGCGACGGTTATGGCTTCGTGGTGCCATCCGAGCCGCAGCCACGGCTCGAAGGCGATATCTACATTGGGCGCGACAAATCCGGCGACGCGATGCACGGCGATCACGTCCTTGCGCGCATCGAACGCCGCCGACCCGATGGCCGCGCGGAAGGCCGAATCGTTCAAGTCGTCGAGCGCAAGCACCCGACTGTCGTCGGTTTGTTTCGGTACGGTCCGCACGGCAATAGCGTGCTGCCTTACGACACGAGAATTCTCCACGAAGTCGTCGTCCCGCCGGGCGATGAGTTGACGGCGGCCTTGAAAGAAAAATTGGGAGAGACGCCTGCAACTACGGCCGAATCGCGCAAGCGGATGCGCCTTCCGGAACTCGACGGCGCGGTAGTTGACGTGGAACTCACTCGCTTTCCGAGGGAAGGTCTTCCGCCCGCGGGGCGCGTCATTGAAATCATCGGCCGCCCCGGCGACATGGGCGTGGATACGGAAATCATCATCCGCAAGCATTACCTCCCGCACATTTTTCCGGACGAAGTACTCGGCGAGGCGCGCGCGATTCCAAAGCAAGTCGCCGATGCCGATCTTCGCGGCCGCCGGGACTTTCGCGAATTGCCGATCGTGACGATTGATGGCGAGACGGCGCGCGATTTTGACGATGCCGTTCACGTTTCGGCGCTGCCAAATGGACGATTCGAGCTGCAAGTTCACATTGCCGATGTCGCGCATTACGTTCGTCGCGGCTCGGCGCTCGATCGCGAGGCGCGCCTCCGCGCCACGTCGGTCTACTTTCCATTGCGCGCCGTGCCGATGCTGCCCGAGGAACTCTCGAACGGCATTTGCTCGCTCAATCCGCAAGTGGATCGGCTGGTGATGAGCGTCCTGATGCAAATTGATGGCGAAGGACAGGTCGTAAATTCCGAAATGATGCCCGGCGTGATTCGCTCAGCCGAGCGAATGACCTACACCAACGTGAACAAAGTGCTCGAAGGCGATCCCGAGATGAGCGTGCGCTACGAAAATCTCGTGGAGCATTTTCGCCGGATGCGCGATCTGGCGCTGATCTTAAATAAACGCAGGCACGCGCGCGGCTCGATTGATTTCGATTTGCCCGAGCCATTAATTCAATTTGACGATCAGGGACGCATGATTGGAATCTTGCGCAGCGAGCGGAATATCGCGCACCGCCTCATCGAAGAATTCATGCTCGTCGCGAATGAGACTGTGGCGCGCTATTTGGAACGCCGCGGCGTTGGCAGCCTTCATCGCGTGCACGAAAAGCCGGACCCGAAGAAAGTTCTTGAATTCGAAGAGCTGGCAAAAACTTTTGGGTATTCGATCGGCGTGGAAGATTTATTCGAGCGAAAAATTGTCGTGCGGCACGGAAAAACTCAGCCGGCTGCAAGACGCGATCGCGAGTCGCGCGGCCGCATGCGGCAAATGGCGGTTTCGTTCCCGGCGGCGCAAGAAGTCGACATTCGGCCCGAACATTATCAGCGCCTCACGGAAAAGATTGCGGGCAAGCCCGAAGAGCGCATTCTTTCCTACCTGATGCTTCGTTCCTTGCGCCAGGCTCGTTACGCTCCGGATCCGCTGGGGCATTTCGCGCTCGCCGTGGACGAGTACACCCACTTCACGTCGCCCATCCGCCGCTACCCTGATTTAATCGTTCATCGCGCTTTGAAGTGGGCTCTCGAGAATCCATCGGCTCGGCCACCCACGGCATACGTCGCGCCGAAACTTCGCGCGAAACCGGGCGTGCCGGAAGAATCGCGGCCGATGATCGGCCCGTATCTTCGTCCGGAGCTCGAAGCGATTGCGGAAGAATCCTCAGAGGCCGAACGCCGTGCCGATGGAGCTGAACGCGAGTTGATGGATTGGAAGACGGCGCAATACATGGAAAGCCATCTCGGCGATGAGTACGACGCTTTGATCATCTCGGTGCAGAAGTTTGGATTTTTTGTGGAGCTCTTTGATGTTTTTGTCGAGGGCCTCGTGGGAATCGACAGTCTCGAATTGTTTACCGGCGGCAAATGCTTGCACCGCGAGCGGGATCACGTAATCGTTTGCGAGCCCGAACGGCGAGCGAAAGTAAAAGGCCGCGCGGCGCAGCGATTGTTCCGCTTGGGAGATCGTGTGCGCGTTCGCGCGGAACGGATTGACCCATTCCGCCATCGCGTGGAATTTGCGGTGATTTCCTAGCGTTTGGCCGCAAGTCGTTTGGAATATCGTTCTCTTGCGGTGTGAGTTGAGCTATGTTCTGTGAGGCTCCTGGAGGTGTGGCGTGGCGGTTCGGACCTGTCCATATAGTTTGACAAAAATTTCCGCGTTGACTGTGGTGACCCGCTCCTACGATTTAGTCTGCCCCGGATGCCAAAGGCCGCTCGAGATTTCGCGAATCAGCCGGAACATCGCCTCATTTGCCGGTTTGGTCGCAGGTGCGATCGCTTGGTACTTGGGCACGGGCGCGTCGGCGAATCATCACGCTCTCGGATGGGTCTTTCCGATCATGTATGCCATTCTTGCGTTCGGAATCGTTGCTCCTCTCGTATTGATGCTCACCGCCGATTTGAGCCTTAAGTCCGAGCCGCCTGCGGCCGAAATTCACGCCCATGCTGAGCCGGCGGCTGGCGGACACAGCTCTGGGCATCACTAATAGGTTGGCTCCAACTTGTTGAGCCTGTTTTGTTGACTCTCATTCGCTAATCTTCTCGAAACTGCGCGAGCGTTGAACCCTACGTACTATTGCCCGCCTATATCAGCATTGTAAAACTGTCATCCATGTTGACGCATTACGAGGCGTTACTGGGCAAGCGGGTCGAAGCGCATTACCGCGCGAGCGATCTGCAACTCTCCGCGGCGGGAACGCTTGTGGCGGATTCAGGGAAGTCCATCTCAATTGAGGACAAATTTATCCAGGACGGCCGCGAAAAGAAAATGCGCCTGGAAATTCCCTACCAATACATATTTCGCGTTGTCGAAAAGGTCGAAGTTTCCGGTTTGCATCCCTAGTTTCATTTTCATTGAGCTCCCAACAGCCACCGCCTTTGCCAGCGCTGTAATCGCTCGCAGTTTTTGCGCAATTGCGTCGCTCTCATCTCTCAGCGTGCTGGAGTACACTGCTTCTTCAAGGGAGGCAGTGATGAAACCTGCAGTTGGATTGATCGGGCTCGGATTGATGGGCAAGCCGATGGGACGAAACTTGCTCAAAGCGGGATTTCCGCTCACGGTTTGGAATCGCACGGCAAGCAGAGCTGACGACTTGGTGCGCGACGGCGCGCGCTGGGGCGAATCTCCGTGCGGCGTTGCGGCGGCTTCCGACGTCGTCATTACGATTGTCAGCGATCCGCCCGCGCTCGAAAGCGTTCTTTGGGGCGCGAATGGTGTCTTCGAAGGGTTGCGCAAAGGCAGCGTGCTCGTGGATTCGAGCACCGTTTCGCCGGAGCTTGAGCGTCGCGCCGCCGCCGCGTGTGCGGAGCGAGGAATTGAATTTTTGGACGCTCCTGTGACTGGCGGAACTTGGGGAGCCGAATCAGGCGATCTCGTGTTCATGATCGGCGGCCGCCAGGAAACTCTGACTCGCGTCGAACCCGTACTGCAAGCCGTCGGAAAGCGATTCTTGCTGCTTGGTCCCAACGGTGCGGGCCAAACCGTAAAGCTCGCGATGAACATGATTTTGGCGCTAGAGGTGGAAGCATTCGCCGAAGCATTGGCGCTCGTAACAAGCGCAGGCGTCGCGGGAGAGAAGCTGGTAGAGGTTCTGCAATCGAGTATGGCTCGCGCGGGAGTGCTCGACGTGAAAGCGCCGGTGATTTTGAAACGCGATTACAAGCCGAGCTTTCCGCTGCGCCTTATGCACAAAGACATGCGGCTCGCACTCGAACTAGCCAAGCAACTCGGCATTACGCTTCCGGCGGGCGCAGCAGCGTACGAAACCTACAGCTCCGTGAAAGCGGACGCGAAGGAAGATGTGGATTTCTCGGCGGTCGCGCGATTCTGGCAAAAAGCGCAGAGCGCGTGAGCGGCGAGGTGCCGGGCGACTGAAAGGATCTAAGGCTCGGCGTTCGCCGGAAAGAAGCCCAGCGCCAGATCCCGTGAGGTACGCAATCCCGCGGGCGCCGAAAGAATAATCGGAATCGCATTCACCACAACGGCCGCGGTGGCGAGATCGCCATGCGTCCCGCCGGGAATCGTTAACGCCAGTCGCGGCTCTCCTTCGAGTTCAATCGTATCGCCGGGATCTTTCGCGCCGACGTACATCTTGAGTTCGAGAAAGACTTTTTCTTTTCCGCCGATTTTGCCGCGCGCGATTTGATGCACACCAGCAACTTGCCCGGCTGCGACTTCGAGAAACTCCGTTTTCACATGCTCGGTGGCGATAACTGGCTCGATTGATTCCGAGATGTCGTCGATCTCGAGGCCCAGCCCATCGGCAACCATGGCGACAGACTCGGGCAAGCCATGATGCTTGATAACTCCCGCGGCGACCTGAGCGTGAAATTCCTCTGGTGTCATTCCCGCTCCGACTTTCTTTTGCAGCGGCATGCGCCGCAGCGATGCGTTCACGATTCGTCTCGCCTTTGCCGAATTCACTCGTTGCGCCGCCGTCGCGAGCGTCAGGACGAGCTTATCCATCACGAAGCCGGGATTGACCCCGGTGCCGACAAGCGCGACGCCTTCCTCTTTTGCCGTGCTATCGAGCTCCGCCGAAAGCGCAGGATGCTTGCGAAACGGGTACGCTAATTCCTCGCACGTGGAGACGACACAGCAGCCCGCTTCGAGACATCCGAGCAATTGTTCCTTCACGCTCTCGAGGTAGGACGACGTCGAATGCACGACCAAGTCCACGTGCCCGTTCAGAACCGCGCGAGGATCGCCGGAGATCACCACTCCCCACGGCGCGTCTTCCGCACCAGCCACTTCGCCAAGGTCCTTGCCAATTTTTGCGGGGTCGGCATCGATCGCTCCGACAATTTCCAGCGCGTGCTTCGTCCGCATCAGGCGCGCGATGGATGCACCGATCGGGCCGACGCCGTACTGAACCACTCTAATTTTTTTTCTCACTGCGGCTCCATTTGTTTTGTAGCTGCCATACGTTAAAGCCTGAGGAATCCCTCCGCAACCCATTTCATTCAAGCTGTTACAAGGAAAACATGGAGTGGAAGCAGCTGTGGTGACGCGCCATTCCGAGCCGCTCGACCGGCTCCGCGTGAGCGGGGCCTTCGGGGAATTTGCATTTGACGCGCGATAGGCAGAAATGCAGATTCTTCAGGACATCCTCGCCGGATGTCCTTCAGAATGACACCGAAGTGCCTGGCGTCGAATCGAATTCTGCAGTCTGGCCGATGTAGCGCCGCACCGATTTTCGTGCAGCAAGTTCGAGAGAAGATTGTGGCGTATAAAACCACGCCCGAGAGTTCCCGACTGATGGCAGGGTAATCGTGTTGTCAACTATCGTGCGAAAGCCTTGTCGCGCGGCGATAAGCGCCGCATAATGGCGAACGATTTTTCCGTGACCTCGCTTCCTGCAAACAACTCACCGCGACGCGGCCTCGGGGCGCTCATCCTCCGTATCGCCGGCGCGATTTTAGTCCTCGCCGTTCTGTTTTATTTTTTGCCCATACGGCGAGTGGGCGCCGCATTGCAACTGGTGCCGCCCTATCTGTGGGCGCTAATCCTCGCAGGCTATCTCGTCAGCCATTTCGTCGCATCTCTCAAATGGCGCTTGATGGTGAATCTCGCTGGCTCTGGATTGAGCGTTCCGCAGGCTGTGCGTTGCTATTTTGCCGGACTGTTTAGCGTGTTGTTCTTGCCGTCAATCGTCGGCGGCGATGTGGTTCGCGCGGCTCTGGCTCTGCGCATGGGCCGGAGCAAGGCTGCCGTGCTTTTCGGAAGTCTCCTCGATCGCATTCTCGATTTTCTCGCGCTGGCGCTTCTGACGATTGTTGGCGCACTCATTGTTCCAGGAAGCCTCAGCTTGGCTAGCAGGCGCGTTTTTTTTATGGTCGGCGCCGGAACAGCTATTCTCGTTGCCGCCGTGTTACTCGTTATATATTTGCTTCCTGCGCGCCGATTTTCGTTTCGTCTCCGCCGCAAACTCGTGCGATTGCGAGAAGCACAACGCGCGATGTCCGCTCAGTCTCACTTCGTTTTTGGCGCATATCTACTCGCATTGTTCGTGCAGGGAGCGTTCATTCTGCTGACGGCGATACTTGCAAACGCGGCGGGACTGCGCTTGCCCTTTCAGGTGTGGCTTTTTGCGTGGCCGATGGCGAAGTTCTCGGCGCTCGTTCCCCTGACCCAGGGAGGCATCGGCGTGCGCGAAGCTACGCTTGCTGGATTGCTCTTGCCCTTCGGAGCGCCAGCCGCGATGACCGTCGCCGTCGGTCTCGCATGGGAAGCCATCACAATCGCAGGCGCGCTGCTCGGCGGCCTGGCGTCATATTTGATCGGCCGGCTTAAGCTCGACGTTGTGTGACGTCAGGATCGCGTCGCGTACTACGTAGAGTAAAATCCCGCGCAAAAATTATTGAATGTGCGAATAATCCGGGAACGGCGGAATCTTCGGCGCCGCCGGCGGATTTTTTTCCACTTCCTTCAACACAATCTCGATCGCCTTCTCGAGTTGCGCATCGTGACCTTCGCGCCAGGCGTGCGGGTCAAGTTCAACCTCGACGTCGGGTTCGACTCCGTGGTTCTCGACGTCCCACGCGCCATCCGTCGTGAAAAATGCAACGCGCGGCGCGGTTACAAATCCGCCGTCCATCAGAACCGGGTAATCGTAAATTCCAACGAGGCCGCCCCAAGTACGTTTGCCGACGAGCGGGCCCAGCCCGACGTGGCGGAAGAGCCACGGAAGCATGTCGCCGCCGGATCCCGCGAATTCGTTCGTCAGCATCACCTTTGGTCCGAAGATGCCGCCCTCGGGTGTGCTGAAGGGCGTGCCTTCCCGCGTCATGAAGTAATCCCATTTCTTCCGCTGGAGATATTCGATCACGTAATCAGCGGCTTCGCCCCCGGCGTTATAGCGCTCATCAATCACCGCGCCTTGTTTGCCGAGTTGAGCGAAGAAGTAGCGATTGAAATAGGAGAACCCACCGTTTGCCGTGTCCGGAAGATAGACGTAAGCAAGCCGCCCACCACTGAGTTCATCCACTTTGCGGCGGTTGTCTTCCACCCACGCGCGATTTCGAAGGGCGGTATCGCTCTCGACTGGAACAACCGTGACATCGCGCGAACCTGTGCCATCTGGCTTCGGACCAACTTTCAGCGAGACCTGCTTCCCGGCAGTTTCCTGGAAGAAGCTGAACACGTCATCGGAACCGCGAACGTCCTTACCGTTGACCGCAAGCAAATATTCGCCTACCAAAGCGTTGACGCCAGGCTGAGTTAACGGTGCTTTCAGCTGCGTGTCCCAATTTTCGCCGTTGTAGATTCTGGCGAAACGATAGCGCCCGTTTTCAATCGTGTAATCGGCGCCCAAAAGGCCGACGTGAACTTCCTTCGGTTCCGGAATATCGCCGCCGCCGACAAACATGTGGCCGACGTTCAATTCGCCGAGCATCTGCTGGAACAAGTAGTTCAAATCCGATCGGCTGCCGAGCCGGTCTAGATACTGCTCATACTTTGCCTTGAGCGCGTCGATACTCATTCCGTGGTGATGCGGGTCGTAGAAGAAATCTCGCTCGATTCGCCAGATTTCGTTGTACATCTGCGCCCATTCGGCGCGCGGGTCTATGCGGACTTCCATTCCCTCGATTTTCAAATGACCTTCATCCGGTTTTGCGCCTGGCATCGGATGGCCCGACGTCGGATGAATATTCCAACTTTCGCCCTGCGAGTAGAGAAACTTCTCTCCATCGAAAGAAACATCGAACGACTGAACGCCGGAGATCAGAGGCTCCGTCTTTCGAGTTTTCAGTTCGAATCTGTAGACGGAAAGTCCTGGAGGCGCGCCTCCGTCTCCGCCGACAGCAGGTGGACGCTCGGATTCGATGGGATAGAGTTCGCCGGTCTTTCCTGCCGCCAATCCTGCGTAATCCCTTGCCGGAATCGGGAGGGCGAGGATGCGCTGGCTGATGCCGTCGAAATCAATCGTCACTTTCACCGGCTCTTCGGGTTTCGTCTTGTCTTTAGCGTCCTTGCTATCCTTATCTTCGCCGCCCTCCGGCTTCGCGCCACCATCGTCTTTTTTCTTCGCGTCGGATTGATCCGATTTTGCGGACGGTGGCTTTTCTTCATCGCTTTCTGGTGCCAGCGGAGAGGGTAAGTCCTTGCGCAGGACGGCCACGTACACGCTTCGCGTAACATCGTGGCCGAAGCTCGAAAGATCGAGCCAGCCTGTAGTAGGTCCAATGTCCGTGCTGGCCGTGAAATAAAGATACTTGCCGCCCTTGTCGAAGACGGCGTATCTCGCATCACTCAATCCATCGGTGACCTGCATCGCTTTGCCGGTTTCGAGCGAGTACACGAACACGCCGCGAAGATGATTAGCGAGAGTTTTTGAGTACGTGATCCAACGGCTGTCGGGCGACCACGATGGATCGAGGTGCCGTTGCGGCTCCTCATAAACTTCCGTGTCCACTTTTACCGGAGTCCTTTTCTCAAGATCGATATACCAGACGCTGAGGCGTTTGTCGGTGTAAGCGATTTTCTTGCTGTCCGGCGACCACTGTGGCGAATAAAAGAATGACGGCGGATTGCCAAGATTGAATTTTCGAACGTCGCCCATTCCGTTTTGATCGCGGATGTGAAGTTCGTACTCGCCGGATTCATCCGAGAAGTAGGCAATCGACTTGCCATCTGGCGACCACGCTGGATCGCGTTCAGCCACTCCGGGCGTGTTGGTGATGTTGCGGATGTCGCCCTTGTCTGCGGGCGCGGTGAGAATTTCGTTGTGAGCCTCGAATGCTGCGCGCACACCTGTGGGCGAGATCACCGCATTTTGGATTTGCTTTACGACGTTATCAAAATGCGGACGAGTTTCAGGAAGATCGTCAGCCACGCGAATTTCCACCGCATGTTCGCGATGCGCTGAGAGATCGTAGAGGTGAATCGCGCCGAATTGTTCGTAGACGATTGCGCCTGGGCCCGCGGACATGTTCTTGATTGGCAGACCGTGATTCGGTATCACCTCGGTGACTTCTTTTGATTTCGTGTCGTAAGTATAGATGGTCGGAATTCCGTTGCGATCGGACAGGAAATAAATCGCGTCACCGATCCAGATAGGATTCAGGTCCACCGAATCTTTTCGCGGGACGCGCTCAATCTGAGAATCGGAGAGATTGGCGATCCAAATCGCCGAAGACGTGCCTCCGCGATAATGCGACCAGGTTCCGAAGGGCATCGATACGGGTCGGTACGCGAGATGGGAGCCATCTTCCGAGTACGATCCTTCCCATGCGCGCGGGAGCGGCAGCGCCGTGGCGAACCCGCCTCCCACGGGCACGGTGAACAGCCGGAAAATACCGCGCGTCGAACTATCTCGCGTTGACGCGAACAGAATATTTTTACCATCGTTCGTCCATCCGGAAACGAGGTCCGGGCCGGGTTCGTAAGTAACTCGCCGGGGAATGCCGCCAGCCACGGGCACGACGTAGACGTTTGCTTTCCCCTCGTAGTCGGCCGTAAACGCTATTTGCGAGCCGTCAGGAGAAAATCGTGGAAATGCTTTCGAACCGGTGCCCGACGTGAGCCGGATCGCGTCGCCTCCTTCGCGGCTTACGAGCCAGATATCGCCGCCGTAGATGAAAGCGATCTGCGTCTTGCTGAGTGTGGGCTCGCGCAGAAGCAACGGTTTCCCAGATTGCGCGTGCGACGCGCTGCCTGCCAGCGCGAGAATCGCGATCAGTACAAATCTTTTCATGGAACTACCTCCATCACCGGTCTGTTGCCGGCGGCGCGACATTCTATCTGTCTTAGCGTTTCAAGTTAAGCGAAGTAATTTGCCGACTGGAATGCTCGTCTGGCGTGTACACACCCGCAACTCTTTGGATGGCGTGTACACACCCGCAACTCTTTGGACGCAACCGGGTTAGAAAAGTATCGCCATTGTCAGCAGAAAGAACGATGGAGCCGGGCTGAATCCCAGCGCTACAAGTGCCTCTTATCGCTCCACGGCCGCGATCATCCAGTTTTGATGTAAGGCAGCCGCATGCCCTGGGCGCCGCCTGGTGACTCGTCGCACACTCGGCGTACGCGAGCTGAAACATTTCGCCGGCTGAAGCGTTAACTTAATTACAGAGGCTAGATATGAGGACACGCTACTTGCTTGTTTTCGCGCTCGCGGTTTTGCTGGCGGGAAACCTTCCGCGCGTTCATGCGCAACAAGATCCGCCGCAAGGCCAAAATCAAGCGCAGCCAAAGGATCATTCAGGTATGGCGGGGACGGACATGGGCGAAATGCAGCACGACGCGACTTCGGCTCCGCAGGCGGCCGTGACTGCGAATCAGCAAATGTCCGACATGCATATGGAAATGGGGCCGCACATGCGCATGACTTCGATGCGGCCCGCAAGCGCCGGTGATGAGAAACGCGCCGAAGACGTTCTAGCAACGCTCCGGCCGGCGATCGAGAAGTATAAGGACTATCAGGTTGCGCTCAACGAAGGATTCAAGATTTTCCACCCGGAGCTTCCGCAGGACCACTACCACTTTACGAATTACACGTACGCTCTGGAAGCGCAGTTCACTTTCAATCCCGCGCACCCGACGTCGCTGCTGTACAAGAAAGTTGGCGGGGGATATGAGCTTGAGGGCGCGATGTACACAGCGCCACGCCAGTACACCGAGGATCAGCTGAACGAGCGAATCCCTCTCAGCATCGCGCGCTGGCACGAGCACGTCAATTTGTGCATGCCGCCGAAGGGAGCTGGAATAACGCAGGCGAACTGGCGCGAATTTGGTCTTCGCGGCTCGATCGCGACACAAGATGCCTGCGAAACCGCCGGCGGCCGATGGTCAGCAATAATTTTCAACTGGATGGTCCACGTCTATCCATACGAGACCGATCCCGCCAAGATTTGGGCGCACTGATCGTGCTAAAAACAAAACCGCCCCGAAGATTTCCTCCGGGGCGGTTTCTTTCAAACGAAACTGATTCGTCCGAGCTTACTTCTTTGCAGCTTCGTAGTTTTTCGTGATTTCGTCCCAGTTCACGATGTTCCACCACGCTTCGATGTATTCAGGGCGGCGATTCTGATATTTGAGGTAATAGGCGTGCTCCCAGACATCGAGTCCCATCACTGGTTTGGCGCCGTTCATGATCGGGCTGTCCTGATTTGCAGATGATTCGATCGTCAGCTTCCCGCCCGTAATCTGAAGCCACGCCCAGCCGGAGCCGAATCGCTTGGTGGCCGCGTCGTTGAACTTTGTTTTGAAGTCAGCGAAGCTGCCAAACCCGCTCTTGATGGCGTCTCCAATTTCTCCCTTTGGATCGCCACCGCCGCCCTTCTTCATAATCTTCCAGAACATCGAGTGATTGGAATGTCCGCCGCCGTTATTGCGGACCGCGGTGCGGATATTTTCCGGCACACGATCGAGGTTTCCGATTAGTTCCTCGAGCGAAAGCTTCTGAAGGTCGGCGTGACCTTCGAGAGCTTTGTTGAGATTGTTGACGTATGCGGCGTGGTGCTTGTCGTGGTGGATCTCCATCGTTTTGGCGTCAATAAAAGGTTCGAGTGCGTCGAAAGCGTACGGAAGAGGCGGCAGTACGAAAGCTGTTTGAGCTGCGGCGCCTTGTCCGGATGTGTGACTCATTATTTCCTCCTCAAATTCCTGTGTTGCACGATAATTATAACTCTTGTCGGGTGTCAGGCTGCAAGGCGCGTGGCGTTTGAAAATCAGCTGGACTTGGGAATTCGTCGAAGGCGGAGTGTGAAGCATGGCGGCAGCAGAGCACCAGCACGAAGAAAAGCATTTCACAGCAACGGCCGCCGTCCGTGACATCGTGATCGGAATGTCGGACGGCTTGACGGTGCCGTTCGCGCTCGCCGCCGGGCTCACGGGCGCGGTCGCAGCGACGGCCGGCAGCCTGATCGTCACGGCAGGGCTCGCGGAAATCGCCGCGGGCTCGATCGCCATGGGCCTCGGCGGATATCTCGCGGCAAAAACGGATATGGAGCATTACGAATCCGAAAAAATTCGCGAGTATCGCGAGTGCGAAGAATTGCCCGATGTGGAGAAGATGGAAGTCGTCAAAGTCTTTCAGGATTATGGTTTGTCAGAAGCGCAGATGGCGCCAATCGTCGCATCAATCTGCTCGGACAAAAAACGCTGGGTGGACTTCATGATGCGCTTCGAGCTGGGACTCGAGGAGCCGGATCCGGCGCGCGCCGGCCGCAGCGCTGCGACAATTGCGGGATCCTATATCGTCGGCGGCCTCATCCCGCTCGCGCCGTATATGTTGATGCGCCACGACGTCGTCCACGCTTTGTGGGTTTCGGTTGCCGTGACCATTCTCGCCCTCGCCGTCTTCGGGTCGGTGAAGGGCTACTTCACTGGCGTGAAGCCATGGCGCGGCGGTATGCAGACAGTCCTGGTCGGCGGATTGGCCGCCGCCGCAGCGTTCTTCATCGCGCGGCTGATCAGCTAGCTATTGCTTCTCATTGGGCTCGCTGCCTAGATTCCCGAACGGCCAGAGGCCGAACGCTTTCAGCATGCCGTCCTGATGTTTCTCGATGAGCATGCGTGCCGTCTTCTCCGGCGGCCACGGACTCGCGAGCCGTTCTTCGCGATCGGCAATCCAGAAAGAAGTGAGTGCCATCACAGTCGTGTCGCGCGCGAGAATATCCGGCTTCACTTTGTCGTATGTATCCGCCTCGGAGTGATGCGTGTATTTGTAATCCGGCGAATCCTGGCCAAGATTGATGCCCGGAAGGCCGGCAAGAGAAAACGGACCGGTGTCCGTCCCGAATTCGACATCGTCGTTCACGGCGATTTCGTCGAACGACTTTAGTTCCTTTGCGAAGTCTTTGGCGGCCGGAACCAAATCAGCGCGCCCGCCGAGATTGAGCTCGTTCACAGGCCCTTGCCCGTTGTCGAGAATTACGGCCGCAACGTGATTCGCCATTTCGTCCTTGTGTAGCTTGGTGTAAGCCACCGAGCCGAGCAAACCTTGCTCTTCTCCGGTGAACAGGACGAAGCGAAGTGTGCGCCGCGGCTTGGCGCCGGATTTCACAATAGCCTCAGCCGCGCCGAGAGTGGTCGTGGTTCCCATTCCGTTGTCCGTCGAGCCTTCTGCCAGATCCCACGAATCCAAATGGCCGCCAACAACAATGATTTGTTCCGGATTCTGCGTGCCTCGAATTTCGCCGACCACATTCGCGCTTTGAACGGGGCCTTCGCTGAAACGGTTCTGCACGTTTATCTTTAGCCGCACATTCTTTCCGCGGTCGAGCAAGCGCTCAATCTGCTCTTGATCTTCATCGGTGAGGCTCACGACAGGAATGTCGTAGGTCGTATCGAATCCGAGGACGCCGGTGTGCGTCAGATTCATTCCTTGCGACTTAGAGCCGCCTTGGCCGCCGATCACGGCGATGGCGTGCGCGTCGTACGCGGCTTTGAGGAATGGTCCGAATTTCGCAAAGAGCGCTCGGCGTTCCTGCGCCGGTGGCGCGTCGCCTTTGCGAACGACGAGCAAAACTTTGCCTGCCCATTTTCCTGCGTTGTTGCTCATCTCGTCCGCCAACTGGTACATATTCACGGTCACGATGTCGCCTTCGGCTCCGCCCTGTTGCGTGGATCCAACCCAACCGAGTGACGAAAGCGTGAGCCGGTGATGAATCGGGGCGATAATTTCCGCGCTTGCTGAAATTCGAGTCCACCCGCGCGATATCTGAAACGGCTCCGTGTGTACATTCTCGAGGCCGATTGCTTTCATTTTCTCTGTGCCCCAGATGATCGCCGCGGCCGCTTGCGCAGAGCCGGTCACGCGTCCGCCGATGTCGTCGCTCAACTCCTCAAGATATTGATAGGGCTTCGGATCGGTCATCCCCTGGCCCGCAATCAAGGCAAGTTTCTTGTCCAAATTGGCGTTTGATTCCGAAGCGGTATCGTTGGAGTTGGAGGAATTGTGGGATTTGGGTGCGGTCCTGGCGGGCCACGCGCAGAATAGAAAAAGTGCAGCCGCACATGCGAGCAGAGATAGCCTACGTGTCATTCGAATCTCCAATTTAAAAATATTACGTCTCTGAGGGCGCCCGGGTCATCAATTCCTCGAACTGCTTCATTTGCGTGTAGTTGGACGGAGACAGAGCGAAAAAGTTTCCCCCGCTGCCATCGAGCCAGGGTCGCGCCGATGCTAACCTATCCTCAACCCTTCCGTCTGCATCTAATGGAGTGGAAAAGCAGTCACGTGGTATGTATTCGGGACTGAAAAGCCAGCGGGCCAGGTTTTTGGATATAATTAGTAATTCGTCCAAGTTCATCATACGGGCAAAACTGCCCAGGATTGAATCGCAAAGGAGATCTAACGATGAGCAGTAACGTAATCGGAATTCGCCGCTGGGTCGCGTTTACCGTGCTGGTCGCAGCCCTCGTTACCGGCGGGATTTTAAGCGTGTGGGCTGTGAACTGGTCCGGACATGCGGTGTTCGGAGCCGCCAAAATTCCTGTAAAGATGTCCACGAACGCAAACCCGGTGAGTCTCGGCGGTTTCACGAATGGTTTTTCAGCGATCGTGAAGCCGGCACTTCCGGCGGTCGTGAATGTGTCTTCATCAAAGGTCGTGAAGGCGCCGACGGGCCAGACGCAGCCGTTCTTCAACGACCCGATGTTCAAGCAGTTTTTCGGCGATCAGTTCGGCGAACAATTTAAACATCAACAGCCCGAGCGCGAGCAGAGTTTGGGCTCCGGCGTTATCGTGTCTCCTGACGGCTACATCCTTACCAACAATCACGTGGTAGACGGCGCGACGGATATCAAAGTGGCGCTGAGCGACCGCCGCGAATTCACGGCCAAAGTGATCGGCGCGGATGCGCAGACGGATGTCGCGGTTCTGAAAATTGACGCGACGAATCTGCCGTCTCTCACGATCGGTGATTCTTCGAAAGTTCAAGTCGGGGATGTGGTGTTCGCAATCGGCGATCCGTTCGGCATCGGCGAAACCGCAACGATGGGAATCGTAAGCGCGACGAATCGCGGGTTCGGCGGCGCCATCGAAGGCTACGAGGATTTCATTCAAACGGACGCCGCGATCAATCACGGCAATTCCGGCGGCGCACTGATCGATCTTCACGGAGACCTGATCGGCATCAACACAGCCATCCTCCCCGGCAATGGCGGCGGAAATCAGGGCATCGGCTTCGCCATTCCGATGAACATGGCGCATTCCGTGATGGACCAGTTGGTCACCCACGGAAAAGTCGTACGCGGCTATCTCGGTGTTCACATCGAGAGTGTTACGCCGGCTCTTGCCAAATCCTTCGGATTGCAAGATGAAGGCGGTGCGTTGGTAGGAGATGTGAGTAACGATGGTCCCGCGAGCAAAGTGGGCTTGAAGCGCGGCGACGTCATCACTTCGCTGAATGGCCAAAAGGTTGAAGATGCCAACGATCTTCGTCTGCGTATTTCTCAGATGGCTCCGGGAACATCCGTGGATTTGAAGGTGATTCGCGAAGGCCAGGGCAAAAACTTCAACGTCACGCTTGGCGAGTTGCCTGAGAAAGATGAGAAGGTGCCAGCGACCGAAAACTCCGGTTCGACTCTTGACGGAGTGCAAGTGCAAACGCTCACGCCCGACATCGCCCAGCAACTTGAACTCCCGGCCGGCACGCGCGGCGTAGTCGTCGGTTCGGTCGATCCGTCGAGTGCGGCAGCTCAAGCGGGACTCAGCCGTGGCGACGTGATTCAAGAAGTGAATCACAAGCCGGTGACGACCACGCGCGAGTTCGAGCAGGCCGTTGGATCAGGCAAGGGCCCGGTTCTACTGCTCGTCGATCACGGTGGAGTCACGGCGTACATCGCAATTGAAGGCCGTTAATCTGTAGAGTCGTAGTGAGCAATTCGAATTAGAGTGACAGAGGGCGCGAAGGCCGAATGGCTCGCGCCCTCTGTCATTTTCAGCCAAATTCCAATCCCATAATTACCCTAGTAACGATTTAGACCAGAGTCGCATCCCATTTGGAGATGCGATTGCGAATGCACAAGATGAGCAAAGGCCACGCAAACGACGATTTGTGCTGATTCGCACAGCCCCGCGGCGTGCGGCTAAGTACAGTAGTAGAGCAGGTTATGCTTTCAGCACGGCTGGCGTTAGAATGGTACTTTAGTTCTATTCACCCCAGCCCGTAGCTCTAGTACTAATTACTCAGCGCAGGAAAATTTTGCCCGTGCGCACTACTCATTCTCTACTAGTCGCACCACCGGAGAAGGCTATGGCCTCGACTTCAAGAGTATTATTTTCGCCCCTGCCAGACGGCGAGTCTCGTTATCGCTCGTTTAGCGCGGGGCTCGGTTTGGAGTTCGTGGCTCTGGTACTCCTGGTAGTTATACCGATGCTTATGCCGCAGCGATTGGAAGTCGTGACGCGTTATTGGATTACGCCAATTGCGACTCCGCCTGTGGTGCCATGGAAGCCGCAGCCTCGTCCGGCGCCTCAACCGGTGGCAGTCAAACAACCCGTTCTCGCCAAGATAGTTCAGCCGGTTGTCGTTGACCCGCCGAAGCCGCGGATCATCACACCAGTCTTCACTTCTCCGATCGCGAAGCCTGCGACCGCGAAGAGAAATACTCCGAGCCCTGATGTACCGGTCGTTACTCCCGTCTATGCGGACAAGACGCCGGTCTCTTCTCTCGGCAGTTCAGCGATTCCGACTTTGAAGAAGCCGCGCGAGCAAGTTCAGACCGGCGGTTTTGGAGATCCTAACGGCGTTCCCGCAAATCCGAATAGCCATGGTTCACCGAACATCGCCACCGTAGGCTCCTACGATTTGCCGATGGGACCCGGAAACGGGAACGGCACAGGCGGAGCGAAAGGCGCACGCGGAGTTGTCGCGAGTTCTGGATTCGGCAACGGCGTTGCCACCGGTGGTCCGGGTGGAGGCCGTTCGGGAGGCGGTTCAATACAGCAGGGCGGTTTTAGCGATCAGAGTCCTGTGGCGGCCGCTCCGAAAATGAAGCAAGCGGCGAATTCGAATCCGAGAAACGAGCCTGTCGAGATTCTTTCCAAGCCTCGCCCGCAGTATACGGACCAAGCTCGACAAAAAAAGATCGAGGGTGACGTATTACTACAGGTGGTGTTTTCGGCAACCGGGCAGGTTGAGGTTCAAAAAGTTATTCGCGGATTGGGGTATGGTTTGGATGAAGCGGCCGAAGCGGCGGCTCGCCAAATTCAGTTCAAGCCGGCGCGTCAGGACGGCCAGCCTGTCGATTTTGCCGGCAACGTCCATATCACTTTTGAATTGGCCTACTAAAGTCTAGAGATTATAAGGGGAGATTTGCCATGCGCGCGTGGATGAAAGCTTTCTTATTGGCGGCATTCGTCGCTTCGTTTCCGGGTTGGGCGAGCGCCCAACAAGCAACCTCGAGCGTCGATCAGGTGGTGGATCGCATCACCGCGCGAGAGCAGAAGGAAGTCCAGATCATCCGGCAATATAGCCCGCTGATCGAGACCTACATTCAAGATATGCGGCCGGACAAGGAACTCGGCAACACGCCGGCGAAGGATCACTACTTCCTCGGGTTGGCCGATTTCAAAAAGGGGCTGGTGGATCACTCCCTGCTCGAAAAGAAGAGCGTCAAGGGCAAGATGGCGAGCGGGCCCCTCACGCACATTTCTGATTTCGTTTCCTCACAGTACGTTCCCGAAGGTTTCCTGGAAATGGTGTTCCTCGACGCCAATGGGTTCGACCGCGCGCACTATCATTTTGATTACGTTCGCAAGGAATTCCTCGGCGAAGTGCGCTGCCTCGTTTTCGACGTGACGCCGCTGCCGAAGACCGGCAAAGGGCGTTTCAAGGGCCGCATTTGGGCGACAGAGCAGGACTACACAATCGTTCGCTTCAACGGCGTCTACACTCCGATTGCGACGATGGCCGGCTTCAATCTTCACTTTGATAGCTGGCGCACCAACATGCAGCAGGGTCTTTGGCTTCCCACGTACGTTTACAGCCAGGAATCGAACCTGAAGGACGTCTTCGGCGGCAGCGTCCGCTTCAAGTCGCAGACTCGCCTCTGGGGCTACAACCTGAGAAACGCCGGCCGCGAGAGCGAATTCAGTGAACTCAAGGTTGAAGCGCCTGGAGCGATTCAGGATCAAGCCGCTGCGTCTCAGGATCCTTCACCTGTCGAAGCTGAGCGGCAATGGCAGCACGAAGCCGAGGACAATGTGGTCGAGCGGCTGCAGCGCTCTGGCCTCATGGCGCCCCCGGGACCCGTCGACAAGGTTCTCGCGACGGTCGTCAACAACATCGAATACACAAGCAACGTAGATATTCAGCCGGAAATTCGCTGCCGCGTTTTGCTGACGTCAACCCTCGAGTCCTTTTCGATCGGACATACGATCGTGATCAGCCGCGGTTTGCTCGACGTGCTTCCGGATGAGGCCAGCCTGGCGGCGATGCTCGCGCAGGAAATGGGCGAGATCATCGTGACCAAGCCTTCCACCGATCAGTGGGGCTTTAACGATTTGACCAACATTCCGACGACGGAAATCATGGCGCGCTTGTCGTTCCGCGACAATACTCATGATGCCGACCTCGCGAGCCAGAAGGCGCTCGAGCTGTTGAAGGCTTCTCCGTATAAGGACAAGCTTGCGAATGCAGGCCTGTTCCTCAAGCAGCTCGATGCAGAAGAGAAGGCGCTGCCCGCTTTGATCAATCCGAAGCTGGGCAACCGCGTATATCTCACGCAGCAGTTGCTGAGCACGGCGCCGCAGATCCAGATGGCAAAATTGGATCAGATTTCCGCGCTGCCGCTCGGAGGCCGCATCAAGATGGATGCGTGGTCCGATAAAGTTGATATGGTCAAGAACAAGCCGGTGGCGCTGATTTCCGAGCGCGAGAAGATGCCGTTCGAAGTCACACCGTTCTTGCCGTACCTGACTTTCTACTCGAATACACCGGCCACGTCACAGGCGGGCGATCAGAAGGATGCGAAGCCCGCAGAAGCCACGACGCAACAGCCGTCGGCTGAACCGCAAGTTCAACCGCAGGCGCAGCCACAAGACTAAACGCGAGTTTCCTCCTCCGTGAGACCCGATGACCGGCTCGGCCGATCATCGGGTCTTTCGTTTTAAGGCTCGAAATTTTCGCTGCGCCGCTCACCACCTCTTCCAAACCAAATTTCTTCACAACTTGTCCAAGATTGAGCGACACTCCCATGGTCGTGAGACACGGGTCACTCGCCGAATACTTTCGGTCCGATTCGCGGCCGGCCCGCGAAGTCGCGGTGGTTTGGCACACCGGATTCCGGACGGATCGCTGGACCTACGGAACGCTCTTGTCCGTGGCTTCACAGTTCGCGCGCGAGCTCGAAACTCGAAGCATTTCAAAGGGGGATCGCGTCCTGATTTGGGGCGGAGCCTCCGGTGAATGGCTGGCGGCGTTTTTGGGCTGCCTGCTGCGCGGCGCGGTCAGCGTTCCGATGGATGCCATCGCGTCTCCGGAATTCGCCCGCCGTGTCGCTGATGACGCCAAAGTGAAACTCGCCGTCGCCGCGCGCGATCGGCCTGCGCTCGAAGGCATCCCGACGATTATTCTCGAAGACTTGCGGGCCTCGGTAGGCGTCCACGTGCAATCCCCGTACCCCCCGCCCAAACTCACGCGGGACGACATTCTTGAGATCGTATTCACCTCTGGAACGACGGCTGAACCGCGCGGCGTCGTCTTGACTCACGGCAACTTGCTTTCCGGTCTCGAACCAATCGAAACAGAGATCGCAAAGTACCGGCGCTACGAACGATTGTTTCATCCACTGAAACTGCTCAACCTCTTGCCGCTCAGCCACGTTTTCGGGCAAATCCTCGGGATTTTCATTCCTCAGATTCTCGGCGGAACAACAATCTTTCTCGATTCAATTCGGCCCGGCGAAGTGGCCGCCACGATCCGCCGGGAGCGCGTATCCGTTCTCGTGACCGTGCCTCGCTTGATCGAATCCCTGCGCGACAAACTTGAACGCGATTTGCAGGCTGAAGGCAAGCTCGAGGAGTTCTACTTCGACATTAACGCCGCCGAAAAAGAGAGCTTTCTCAAGCGTTGGTGGCGATTTCGAAAAATCCATTCGCGCTTCGGCTGGAAATTTTGGGCTTTGATATCCGGCGGCGCCGCGTTGCGCTCCGAGGAGGAAAAGTTTTGGGGCCGCATCGGTTATGCCGTGATTCAAGGCTATGGCCTGACGGAAACCGCGTCGCTCATCAGCGTGAATCATCCTTTCCAGCTCGGCGAAGGCTCGATCGGAAAAGTGCTACCAGGCCAGGAAGTGAAGCTCGACGAGAACGGTGAACTTCTGGTGCGTGGAGAAAATGTCGCCGCTGGTTATTGGAAAAGTGGGCACCTGACGCCTTTGGGCGAGGGCGGATGGTTCCGTACCGGCGACTTCGCCGAGCGCGACGTGGAGGGCCGCCTCTATTTCCGCGGCCGCCAGAAGAATGTGATCGTCACGCCAGAGGGGATGAAAGTCTACCCGGAAGACTTGGAATCTGAACTGCGTAAGGATCGCAGCATCCGCGATTGCGTCGTTCTTGGATTGGACATGAAAGGCGATGGCAACGCAGAGGCTTGCGCTGTGCTGCTCCTACGCGAGTCAACTGGCGACGCGAACGCCGTGGCTGAAGCGGCCGTGCGAACGGCGAATCAATCTCTCGCGTCGTACCAGCAAATCCGCCGCTGGTACGTTTGGAAAGATCAGGATTTTCCGCGAACGCCAACGCAAAAGCCTCTGCTTGGAAAAATTCGCGAAGTTGTGACGGCTGACGCAGGGCGGCCCGAGTCGGCAGCTTCTTCCACAGCGCTTTCGGATCTAATTTCCAAAATCACTCATAAGCGGCCAGGCGAGCTTTCCGGAGGCTCAGATCTTTCCGCCGATTTGAATCTCAGTTCTGTAGACCGCGTGGAATTAATGAGCGCTCTGGAGGACAGATATCAGGTGGACTTGAGCGAAGCCCGATTCGCGGAAGCGAAGACCGTCGGCGACGTCGAGCGGCTTCTCGCAGCGCCATCAGCACCTTCGCCCGTGAAAGAATTCGTCTATCCGCGTTGGGCGGTGCGCTGGCCCGTTCGCGCCTTGCGCTTCGCCATCTATTACGCGCTCACCTGGCCCGCGACGAAGATCCTCGCCGCTCCTCGCGTGAGAGGGCGTGCGCGCGTCAAGCCCGCCGACGGCCCATTTCTCGTCGTCTGCAATCACGTGACGTACCTCGATGTCGGATTTGTGCTCGCGGGCCTGCCGTTTGGAGTGCGGCATGGTTTGGCAACCGCGATGGATGGCGAAAGGCTCGCCGCGATGCGGCGCCCGCCGCAGGATTCCTCTTTGCCGCGCCGCGCGCTCGAACGCTTGAAATATTTTCTCGTCGTCGCGTTGTTCAATGTTTTTCCACTGCCGCGCCGCTCAGGTTTTCGCGAGAGTTTTTCCTACGCCGGCGAACTGATCGAACGCGGCGAAAGCGTCCTCATCTTTCCCGAAGGCGAATTGACGAGCGACGGCTCAATCGCGCCGTTTCGTTCGGGAATCGGTTTGCTGGCGTCGCAACTGAAAGTTCCGGTGGTGCCTGTGAGGATTGAAGGGCTTTTCGCGGTGCGCCAGGCACACAAGCGAATGGCGCGGCCGGGTACAGTGCGAGTGACGATTGGCGAGCCGGTGACATTCCCGCCGGAAGCAACTCCGGAGGAAATCACGCAAGAGCTTCAGGTCCGAGTATGGGCTTTAGAATCGCCGCGCGATTAGTTGCCAAGTGGAAGGCGCAACACTGCTTCGCAACCGTGCCCGTGCAGCACATTTTCGAGCGTGAGCGTGCCGCGATGCGCTTCCGCGATTTGCCGGCTCAGCACGAGTCCGATTCCCGAGCCGCTCTGCTTCGTGGTAAAAAACGGAACGAATAAATTCGCCGGATTCGGAATCCCCGGGCCCTCATCTTGCACCCACACTTCGAGAAATCCGTCGGACGATTTCCATCCAACTTGCACGCCGCCCCCGGTTTCGAGCGATGCGTCCACGGCGTTGTGCACGAGATTGATCAATAGCTGCTCAAGTTGATCGGGGTCGGCATGGATCTTCAATTCCGGGCCCGACTTCAGACCAATTTGCATCCGCGGTTCGAGCCCGGCTACGCGGCGTATCCACGGCCCGACCTCCATTGTCTGCAGAGCCGGCGGCGGCAATTTTGCGAGGCGTGCATAAGCATTCATGAAGCGGGCGAGGCTGTCCGATCGCGTTGCGATTACCACCAGGCCGCGCTGCATATCTTCTTCCCAGTCCGACGCGCGTGTCGGCCTTTTCAAGAGCGTCGCCAGGTTCTCCGCAACGGATTTAATCGGCGCCAATGAATTATTCAGCTCGTGCCCGAGCACTCGAATCAACCGCTGCCACGCCTGGCGCTCTTCCTCGCGCAACGCGCGGCTTAAATCGGAAATCACGAGCAATTGGTGCGCAAGGCCGCCCTCGCGGAAACTTCCGCGGCGAATTTCCCATCGGCCCGATTTCCCTGGAAACGCGATGGCTTCGATGTGTGGCCCTTCGTGGGCGAGGCAAGTCGCCAGGCCCAATTCGGCCGCGGTCCGCCCCATCAGGCGAATGGAAGGCTCATCAAGGAGCCGTTCGCCGGCGCGGTTAACGAGCCGCAAACGACCGCTGCCGTCGAACGCAAACACGGCGACGTCAATCTCCTCCATTACCTTGCGGAGAAGCGTCGTTGCTTCAAGAGCGCCGAGGCGCTGCCGGCGCAGCGTGTCGCCCAGCGCATTCACTTCGCGCAAGACTTCGCCGAGCACGTCGTCCCGATTCGCTCCGCGCGCGCGAATCGAAAAATCGCCCTCCCTCAGCGCCGCAAGCAAATTCGAAAGCGTGCGCATCGGGAAGACCACTCGTTGTTCGGCGCTGAAGGCGAATCCGAGCCACGCGGCCGCCATGACGACCGTGAGCGTCCACTGCACTCTGGGCGTGAAATTACCGAACCACAGCAGAAGCAGCGCAACGCCCGTGCCTACGCCACCCGCCGCGAGAGCCAGCAGGAGGATTCGCCGCTCGTACGCAAGTGGACTCAAAGGTTGTATTTCTGCAAGCGGCGATAGAGGGCGCTGCGGCTGAGGCCCAGCGCTTTGCTGGCATGGCTGACGTTGCCGCCAAACCTTGCGAGGGCTTTCTGAATCAATACGCGTTCCACGTCCTCGAGGCCCATGTCATCGAGGCGCAGCGAAGTGTCGCGCGACACGCGCAGGCCGAGGTCGCTCGCTCGCACCTGCTCGCCTTCCGCAAGCAACACAGCTCGTTCCACGGAATGGTCGAGCTCGCGCACGTTGCCCGGCCAGGGATGGTCGAGCATCAATTGAAGCGCCACCGGCTCGAACCCCGCGAGATTTTTGCGATATCGCTGCGCGGATTGACGCAGGAAATGTAGCGCCAGGAGAGGAATGTCTTCCTTGCGTTCGCGCAGCGGCGGAACGTGGATTTCAATCGTATTCAGCCGGAAGAGCAGGTCTTCGCGGAATTTTCCGGCGCGAACCTCGGTGGAAATATCGGCATTCGTGGCCGAAAGGATTCTCACGTCCACGCGGCGCGTCGTTGAGGAGCCAACGCGTTCAAGCTCTCCCGTTTCAAGCGCGCGCAGCAATTTCGCTTGAAGATTCATCGGGACGTTGGCAATTTCGTCGAGAAACAGCGTTCCGCTGTCGGCGAGCTCAAAGCGTCCCACGCGATCCGTTTTCGCATCGGTGAACGCGCCCTTGACGTGGCCGAATAATTCGCTTTCGAAAATTCCTTCCGGCAGCCCGCCTGCATTGACGGTCACCAAGGGGCGTCCGGAACGAGGCGAGAGAGCGTGCAGCGTTCGCGCGACCACGTCTTTGCCCGTGCCGTGATCGCCTGTAATAAGCACGTTCGCATCCGACGGGCCCACGCGCGCGATCAATTCGATCACCGGCCGCATGGCGGCGGACTCGGCGATCAGAGTCGGCCGTCCATCCGCCCGCAGCAATCGATTCTCGGCTTCGAGCCTTTGGCTTCGCCGGATGGCGTGCGCCAGTTCAATCTGAGTCTTGAGAATGGCGAGCAGCCGGTTGTTTTCCCACGGCTTCTGAACGAAATCTTTCGCTCCGCGCCGCATGGCCTCGACGGCAAGTTCAAGGCTCCCCCAGGCCGTCATCACGATAATCGGCACGGCACCGTCTTTCGCGCGGATATTCGAAAGCAGGTCGAGCCCTTCCTGACCTGAGGTTGTGTCCCGCGCGTAGTTCAAGTCGATCAGAATGGAGTCGAATTCCCGCGTTTCGAGCGCCGCAAGCACTGCCGCCGGCGATGCGACCGTCTCGGTTTCGAATCCTTCGCTTTTCAGCAGCAGCCGCAGGGCTTCGCGGACGTCCGCCTGATCGTCGGCGACGAGGATTCGAGTTCGATTGGATGGCGAAGGCATCGGCGATTTTGTTTCGACCTTACCGCTGTACGGTGTTTCTCCCATTTCCACTATCGGAGTTGACATGTTCACCCTGGGTCCATTGTGTTTTCATTGGCTGATATCAATATTCCGTCTTAGCAATTTCTCGCGTTTGCCGCGAGCCGAGCCTTTCACTCGTAACGCAGCGCGCTCATCGGATCCACTTTCGTCGCGCGGCGCGCGGGCACGTAACACGCGATCAGCGCGACGATGATCAAAAACGCTATCACGCTCACGAGCGTCGCCGGGTCGGATGCGCGCACGCCGTACAGCTCGCTTGCAATCCATCTCATCGCCGCGATACTCACCACTCCGCCGATTGCCGCTCCGAGAAGCGTCAGCCTCATCCCCTGCCCGAGGATCAGCTTGACGATGTCTCTGCGCTCGGCCCCGAGCGCCATTCGAATTCCGATCTCGTGCGAGCGTTGGGCTACGCCGTAAGACATCAGCCCGTAGATTCCCACGGCAGCCAGAAAAGTCGCGAACGCGGCAAACGCGGACAGCAAAAACATGCTGAGCCGGCGCTGTGAAACCGCCGCGTCGAGATAATCGTCCATCGTTTTCACTTCGGCCACCGGCTGGTTCTTGTCGAGCGACCAGATGGCATCCCGAACCGAAGGCACGAGACCCTCCGGTTTTCCAGCGGTGCGGATCACTAGGCACATCAAATGCGATGGCGCCTGTAAGTAGGGCAGGTAAATCAGTGGAGGTGTTTTACCGCCTGAGCCCCACTCCCGTACGTCTCCAACGATGCCGACGATCGTGATCCATGATTCTTTCGTCGTCGGCTGCCACGGCGCCCCATCTGGATCGAAATGGAGCTTAATCTGTTTGCCAATCGGATTTTCGTTCGGCCAGTAACGGTGCTCGAGCGACTCGTTGATGATGGCCACGCCAGCGGTCTGATCGCCTTCGCTCGGCGAGAATTCACGGCCTGCTTCGAGCGGAATCCTCATCGTACGAAAATAGTTCGCATCGGAAACTGCATACTGCGCTGTGAATTGCTCTCCAGCACGGGGCGTCGCGCGTCCCTCGATATCAAAATCGAGATCCGCTCTCCATCCGCTCAACGGAACAAAATTCACCGCGCTCGCGGACGCCACGCCCGGTAGCGCGGACACTCTTTCAATCGCTTGCTGAAAAAAGTTCGCGACCGGCCGGCCGGCCGTGTAGCGAGATTCCGGCAGCCAAACTTGCATTGTGAGCACGTCGTGCGGATCGAATCCCAAGTGCTCGGTGAGCATTCGCACGAAGCTGCGGATCAAGAGCCCTGCGCCAATCAAGAGTACGATCGAGAGCGCGACCTCCGTGACGATCAATCCCGACCGCATAACTCCTCCGCGGTGACCGCCGATACTTCCACGCCCTCCTTCTTTCAGTGTTTCTCCGAGTTCGGAAAACGACATCTGAACCGACGGGAAGAGGCCGAACAGCACCCCCGTCACGATGGAAATTAGGAACGTGTATGCCACGACCGAGCCGTTTATGGTTATCCAGTCGGCGTGAGGAATTTCTCCGCGGCTGCCGTGCGGAGGAAGTCCCAGCCGAAGCAGCTCAACGCCGGCATATGCCATCGCGATGCCGAGCACACCGCCAACGAGTCCGAGCAGGACGCTCTCCGTCAACAACTGCCGAATTACGCGAATCCGCCGCGCACCCAGCGCCGTCCGAACGGCGATCTCTCTTTCTCGCGATGCTGAGCGCGCGAGAAGTAGGCTCGCCACGTTGACGCACGCGATCAGCAGGACGACGCCAACCGCTACCAGCAAAACTTTCAGTTCCGGCTTGTACTTTCGATTCAAAGTGTCGTGCATGCTGACGACGCCAATTCCAAGGTCCTGATGAATATCGGGAAACGCTCTTTTTTGATTCTGTTGTAACGTTTCCATTTCGGCTTGCGCTTTGGCTATCGTCGCGTTTGGTTTCAGCCGTCCAAAAACGATCAACGCAGTATCGTCGCGATCCATATGGCCGCGATCAAATGTGTAAGGCGTCCACAGATCCCACGCCACCGACGTTCCTACCGGCGAAAAACCGTACGGCAGAACACCAATCACGACGTACGGCTTGTCGTCTACGTCGATCGTCCGGCCAATCCAGCCCGGATCGCCTCCAAATTCACGTTGCCAAAGCCCGTAACTGATCAACGCAACCTGCCCATGTCCGGGAGTTTCATCATCGGGAAGAAAATCCCTGCCGAGGTACGGCCTTACACCGAGCATCCGCAAGAATTCCGATGAAACCTCTCCGCCCCACACTTGCTCTGGATGTTCCGCGCCTCGGACCGACCTGAAAACGGTTTTCCAACCCGCGATTTCCTCGAATGATTTCTGCTGTTCCCGCCACTCGAGAAATTCCGGCGGCGACGTCATGCCGTTCATGATTCCGCGGTTCACATCCGTTTGCCAGATGTTGACCAACTGGTCCGAATGCGGAAAAGGCAGCGGGCGCAGCAGCAGTGCATCCACCACGCTGAAAATTGCCGAGTTCGCGCCAATACCGAGCGCCAACGTCAACGCGGCCACCGCTGCAAATCCGCGATTCCTCAGCAACATGCGGACGCCGAATCGAATGTCTTGCCAGAGAGTTTCCATCCCAAGGGCCCCCACTGCCCGCAAGAAACTCCGATTCTATTCTTACTCTTCGATTAAGTATCGGCATTTTCGGACACAGGCGGGTAGACATGGGATTGAGACGCTAGCGTGCGCGCCGGTCTTTCTTCAGCGGTTTCGTCGTTGCGGATTTTTGACGTCGTCCCGGGTGTTTAAGCCCCGTCGCGAGTTTATTCTGTACTTCCCTCAGCACTCGCGGCGCAAGAATCGTCTTTCGCTCCTTCAAATAAGCGCGCACAGCGCGAGGTTGCACTTTGGCCAGTTCGCGCAGCGCCCACGACATCGCTTTCACGACCATCGGGTCGCGGTCTCTTTCGAGGATGCGGCACACCTGCAGCGTGCGATGCGCGTCGCCCTCGCTCCCGCCGCCCTGCGCATTGCTGTTCAGTGGAACCGTACTGACCAGCGCAATCCGGCGCCACCAGTGGTCGGCCGAGCGCGCCCAATTGTGGACGAGGCTTGCGGGTACGCGTCTTTCGCGCCACAGCGGCCCGGCGAGAAAAATCCCGAAGCAGTCCGCAGCGCCCCAGCTTGAAATTCCGCATCCGAGCCGCTCCAGTTCCCATGCATTCAGTTTGTAGAGCGCGCGTCCGTGATGATGAATCAGCTCGTAGGCGAAAAAGCGGTATTCGTGCCCCGGCAGTTCGAGTAGCAGCATCGCCAGTTCGGTAACGACGTGCGGCGCCGCTCCCTCTAGCCGCTTCGAAAATTCCCGTCGAACTTCGCGGATGTCCTCTGTCGTCTGGCTGCCGAGTTCCCGCAGTTGTTCGTCAATCTCCTGTGCCAGCCCCGGCACGCCAACCAAATTGTTTTCTGTTTCCGGTGCCATTGTGACGTGGATCGCCCTAATCGTATCCGCAGTGCAGGTCTCGCCAAGCATGTGAGTTGTGGTGGCCTCGACGATCCGGCCAAACCGCCCTTATCCCGTTTTCACGAATTCCACTGAATCCGCGAAGACTGGCGCGGCCGCGACACCCAGCTCTCGTCCGAGAAAATGCGTGGCGACACTTCCACCAGCCGTGGAAAGACGTTGTAAACGGAGAGCGGCGTCCAATCGTTCCCGCTTCGCGTCTTGTAGCCGCGGCGGTTCAGCTCTTCAGCGATGCGCGTGAGCGAGGCATCCTGTACGACGAGTTCCATCATCACGAAGAGAATTCGCATTTCAGCGGGATTCTCTTCGAGGCGCGCGCAGTCCTTCGCAATCTGCACGCCGAATGGAATCTCTTCGTGCGATTGTTTTCCTTCAGCGGCTCCTGGAGTTGCTCGCTCCCATTCGATCGCCAACGGTTTCCACCCGGCGGTTTTCATTTTTTCGATATGGCTAGCGTCGAGCGAACCCTCCAACATTTCCCGAAAATGTTCGTTTGCCATGTTTTCTCCTTCAAATTCGCCCCGTTGCATCTCAGTCAAGAATCCCAGCCGCCGGCGTCACTCGTAACGCAGTGCCACCAGCGGATCCACTCGCATCGCCCGGCGCGCCGGAATGTAGCAAGCCAGCAGCGTAACCGCGGCAAGCAGGATCGTGACGCTCGAGAATGACAGTGGATCGGTTGCGCTGACGCCGTAGAGCCAGTGCTCCAATGCGCGAGAGAGCGCCAAAGCCGACACCAATCCGACAGCAGCGCCCGCCAGAAATAGTTTCAGGCCCTGCGACAAAATCATCCTCAGGACATCCTTGCGGCGCGCGCCGAGCGCGATGCGGACGCCAATTTCCTGTGTTCGCTGCGTTACCGAGAACGAAAGCACCGCGTAAATTCCGAGCGCCGAGAGAAGTAACGCCAATCCGGCAAAAGCGCCGAGAAGCGAAGTTTGCATTTGCCGCGGCGTCAGATATTCATCCACCAGATCGCCGAGCGGCATGATTCCAGCAACCGGCTGCTCGCTATCCACCGACCAAATCTGCTCCCGGATCGCTTCCGCCATCTGCGTGGGATCGCCTTTCGTCCGCACCGCGAGAAATTCCGGTTCGAATCCAAAATCCTGCTGCTGATAGGGCAGGTACAACTCGGCCCGCGCCGGCACGTCGAGGCCTGCCTGATGCACATCACCGACCACGCCGACAACCGTGATCCACGCAGTCTTGTCGTTGTAATCGCCCGTCTTGAAATGCTTGCCGATCGGATCTTCGCCGGGCCAAATATTTCGCGCCATCGTTTCGTTGATGATTGCGACAGTAGGCGTTCCCACACCGTCTCGGCGATCAATCAAGCGTCCTTTCACGAGTCTTATTTGTAGCGCGCGGAAGTAATCGCGGCTGATGATGCGAACGTTCGGAATCAGAACTTTGCTATTGAGTTCTGGCCGGCCTTCCACTTGAATGCTCGACGCTCCTCCATAGTTCGTCAGCGGAACCCAAGTGGTGTAGCCGGCTGCCTCAACGCCCGGCAGATTTTCGATGCGGCTGAGCACTTTGTCGTAGAACGCCACTCGCGGAGCAAATGCTTCATATTTTTGCTGCGGCAACGGCGTGCGCATTATGAGGACGTGATCCGCGCGAAACCCCGGATCGTGATGGTAAAGCGCTTCGAAGCTGTGAATCGTCAGCGCCGCGCCGGAGAGCAGAACGATGGCAAGTGCGACCTCGCACACAACCAGCGCATCCCGCAGCCGCCTTCCTCCTGATCCAACGCCGCCCTGCCCGCCGCCCTGCTTCAACGAAGTGACCAGATCAATGCGCGAAATTCTCAGCGCCGGGATGATCCCGAACAAGATTCCGGTGCCCAAGGAAATCGCGATTGTGAATGCGAGCACGCGCCCGTCCAGGCCGGCGCCGCTCGCGGAGGCTAATTCCTTCGGAATCAAGCGGCCAAGAAAGTCCGCGGTGAAAATGGAAGCAAAGAGTCCAACCACGCCGGCCGGCAGCGACAGCACGATGCTTTCGATCAAGAGCTGGCGCATGATCCGTGCGCGGCTTGCTCCCAGCGCCAACCGCATCGCAAGCTCGCGTCTCCTGCCCGTCGCGCGCGCGAGCAATAGATTCGCTATGTTCGCGCAAGCGATGAGCAGCACGAACCCAACTGCGCCCATCAGGATAAACAGCGCCGATTTCGTTTTTCCGGCAAATTCATCGCGCAGCGGAACCGCATACGCGCCAACTTTGGCATTTTCGTCCGGGTGTTCGTGTTCGAGTTGCTTTGAAATTGTCGCGAGGTTGGCGTTCGCAGTCGCCACCGAGACGCCCGGCTTCAATCGCGCCACAACGTTCAGGGAATGGTTCCCAAAGTTGGCCAGTTTTTGTTTCGTAAATTGTGAGGGAACCCAAATCTCAATCTCGCGATCCGGAAATTGAAATCCGCGGCGCATGACGCCGATGACGACGTATTTCTCGTAGTTCAGAGAAATCTCTTTCCCCAGGATTTGCGGATCGCCGCCGAATTGCCGGAGCCAGAGCCCGTGGCTGAGAATCGCCACGTGGCGCGCGCCTGGAACATCGTCCTTCGGTTGGAAATTGCGGCCGAATTCCGGCGTCACGCCAAGAACCGAAAACAGATTTGCCGTCACGCTTCGCCCGGGGAGTTCCAGAGGCTGGCCTTCACCGGTAAGATTGAACGAGCCGCCGAAAGAAATCGCCGCCACGTCTTCGAATACCTGGTTTCGCGATTTCCATTCGGAAAAGTTGCCCGCCGATGGCGTGTTATGCGGGAAGCCGTATGCCGAACTATCTTCCCAGACCATCACGAGACGGCTCGCGTCACGATAGGGAAGCGGGCGAAGCAGCAACGTGTCCGCAAGGCTAAAGATGGCTGTGTTCGCCGCGATACCCAAGCTAAGAACGGCGATGGCGAAAATCGTGAAGCCCGGGCTCTTCACGAGCATCCGCACGCCGTAGCGAACGTCCTGCCAGAACGTGGACATCAGTGCCTCCGAGCGACCTTGTCGCCCCGATTACCTTGAATATGTCTGCCGCGTATACGCGCGCGGCCCGCTGTTACACACCCGATTCCGAAACGAATTCTAAGCCGCGCCCACTTTTGTCTGGCCGCTGACGATCCAGCCATCCGCCAGTTGGATGATTCGGCTTCCGTACGCCGCCCAATTTTCGTTGTGCGTCACCTGAATGATCGTCGTGCCGGCTTCGTTCAGGCCCTTGAGCAGGTCCATGATCATTTTTCCCTGGCTCGAATGCAGGCTGCCCGTCGGTTCGTCCGCCAGAATCAGTTTCGGATTTCCGATCACGGCCCGCGCCACGGCGACAAGTTGCTGCTGCCCGCCGGAAAGCTGATTCGGAAAGAGATCTTTCTTTCCGACGATCTGAAACCGGTCTAGAACGTCGGCGACCATCGAATCTCGCTCGGATTTCTTGATGTCGCGGTAGGAAAGCGGCAGATCGAGGTTTTCCGCCACCGTAAGGCTGTCGAGCAGATGATATTGCTGGAATACGAAGCCGATATATTTCTTATGCAACTCGACGCGGCGGCGGTTATCGAGTTTCTGGACGGCGTTGTCGAGCAGGTAGTACTCGCCCTTCCACGCGCCGTCGAGCATCCCGATAATTCCCATCAGCGTGGACTTGCCCGCGCCGGATGGCCCCATGATCGTGATGAAATCGCCGTCGCCGATCTCGAGATTAATCCGCCGCAGCACCCACGTCTTACCCGCACCCGACTCGTACGATTTCTCTACATCAACCATTCGAATCAATTCGCACCCACCTTTTCGCTTGAACTTGAAGCTTCTTATTCATATCGCAGCGCCACCGTCGGGTCCACACGCATCGCCCTCCGCGCCGGCAAATAGCACGCCAGTAGCGCGACGCCCGTCAAGATCGTGGCGACGCCCGCAAACGTCAACGGATCGGCCGCGCTGACGCCGAACAGCATATTTTCCATCAGCCGCGTCACGAGCAACGCCGCCACCACTCCAATTGCCACGCCAATCAGCGTCATTCTCATCCCATCGCCCAGCATCAGCCGCAGAACGTCTCTGCGTTGCGCCCCGAGCGCCATCCGAATTCCGATTTCTCGCGTCCGCTGGCTCACAACGTAGGAAATCACTCCGAAAATACCGATGCTCGAAAGCACCAGCGCCAGTGCGGCGAAAACTCCCAAAAGGATCATCGAGAATCGCCGGGCGGCTAGCGAATCGGAAATGATCTCGTCCATCGTTTGCGTGTCGTACATTACATTTTCACTGTTGAGGCTCTCTATCGATTTGCGGATGGTCTCCGTCAGCGCCGCCGGCGGCCCCATGGTCCTCACCACCACTGTGGCGCTCGGAGGTCCGACAAAATACTTGTCGGGAATTTGTAGCAGCGGTGTGTAAGCCTGCGCCTGGATCGTATTGTGCGCATCGGTATCGAGTCCCCACTGCTTGACATGGCCCACAATCCCCACAACCTGCAAGTGCATCTCTATGATGCCCAGGTTGATCCGCTTCCCGATCGGATCCTGATTTGGAAAATACTGCCGCGCGAAACTTTCGTCGATCACGACGACCGGCTGCGAATGTTCGTCATCGCTCGCTGAGAGAAATCTCCCCCGCTTAAGTTCGATCCCCATCGCCTTCACGTAGCCGGGATCCACGAAATAGAAAAGCGTCGGGCTCATTTCGCTTGTGTTCGTTGGCTTGGGGTGCCCTTCGAGCCAGAACGGTAGTTCGTTGTCGCCTTGCATGGGCAGCGAACCGGCCGTCAGTGAAACCGCTTCCACGCCGGGAATCGCCTTCAGCGCGCTCCCTAGTTCTCGAAGCCCGGCTCTTGAATTAGCGGCGTTCGCTCCGAGGGATGGTGCTAGCGAAGAGGAAAAAATCAGCACGTTGTGCGAGTTGAATCCAGGGTTGACGCTCCACAAATCCACAAGGCTGCGAATCATCAGCCCAGCACCCACCAAAAGGATCAGCGCCATCGCCATCTCAATAACCACGAATACGCCCTGCGCGCGGTTCCTGGCCCCGCTCGTGCCGCGCCCGCCCTCTTTCAGCATTTCTTGCACGCTTGGTTGCGCTGTCTTGAGCGCTGGCGCCAGCCCGAAAACGATGCCTGCCAGAATCGAAGCGGCTAGCGTGAAAAATAGAACGCGGCCATCGAGCCCCACTGCCTCTGCGCGAGGCAAAGCCTCTGGCAGCACGCTCAACGCAGCTCGCGTTCCCCATTCCGCGAGAATCAGCCCCAGCGTGCCGCCCGCCAGCCCCAGCAGAATACTTTCCGTCAAAAGTTGCCGGATCACGCGAGTTTGGCTCGCGCCTAGCGCCGCTCGAATCGCAAATTCGCGCGCGCGGCTATTGGATCTCGCGAGTTGCAGATTCGCGACGTTTACGCACGCAATCAGCAGAACAAATCCAACCGCTCCCAGCAACACCAGCAGGAACTGACGCACCTCTCCGACCATCTCTTCCTTCAGTTGCACGAGCGTAATTCCAGCTCCCTTGTCGGCGTCGGGATACGCGGCAGCCAATCGGCTCGCGATTCCATCCATGTCCGCGTGCGCCTGCGCCATCGTCACTCTGGGTTTCAATCGTCCAATCGCCGCCATCCCTTCGTGCACTCCGCGGTCCTGGAACAGAGGGTCGTCATAAATTCCCACCGGAACGAAGACATCGTTTTTCTCCTGATAACTTTGTATCGCAAGGTGCAAGCCGGCGGGAATCACGCCAATGATCGTGTAACCTTTCCCGCTCATCGTGACTGTCGTCCCGCAAATCTGCGCTGAACCGCCAAATTTGCCCTTCCAGAGGCCTTCGCTGATCAGTGCTACTGGCGCAGCTCCGCGCCGATCTTCATCCGCCGTGAACGTGCGGCCCAGAATTGGACGCACCCCGAGAATTGGAAAGAAATCCGCGGACACCATCTCGACTTTTACTTGCTGAGCTTCTCCGCTGCCTGTCAGGTTGAAACTATCCGGCCGGAAAGCGGCAACCGACGAGAAAACGCTGTTCATCCGCTGCCAATCCGAAAAATTCGGATAGGAGATGGACGATTGTTTGAAATCATGCGAGTTCTCATACAGCGTCACAAGCTGTTTCGGCTCCGGGAACGGCAACGGATTCAGCAGTACACCGTTCACCACGGAAAACACCGCCGTATTCACGCCGATCCCGAGCGCCAGTGTGGCCACGGCAATGAGCGTGAACCAGCGATTCTTCAACAGCATTCGGATTCCGTATTTGATGTCCTGCAACAGCGTTCCCATTCTTAACTCTCCATCGCTGGGCCCGGCTGAAACTGTAATTTCTTAAATCTGAAACCTACTCGTACCGTAACGCAACCATCGGATCCCCGCGCATCGCCCGCCGCGCCGGGATGTAGCACGCTGCGAGCGCGACTCCGGCAAGGACTGCCGCTCCCATCACGAAAGTAAGCGGATCCATCGGCGCCACGCCGAATATCAGTGTGGCGAGAAATCTGGTGAGCGCGGCCGCTCCGATGATTCCGATCGCAATTCCTGCAGCTGTCAGCGCCATTCCGCGGCCCAGTATCAATCGCGAGATGTGGCCGGGCGCCGCGCCGAGCGCAACACGGATTCCAATTTCGCGCGTGCGCTGGCTGACGAAATACGCCATCACGCCGTAGATTCCAACGCCCGCAAGCAGCAGCGCGGTCGCCGCAAAAAATGCGATCACGCGCACGGCAAATCGCCGCGAAGCGAGTGATTCCGATACGACGCTATCGAGAGTCCGCACGCCGAACACCGGAAGATTCGGATCAACCGCCTGCACTTCCTTGCGGACGGGCTCTTCGAGACTTTCCGGCCTGGCATTCGTGCGAATGTAAACGTCCAGCGCGTAGCCGGGGAATTGCGATTCGGAAAAGTAGATGTGCGGTTCGTAGGGCGCGTCGAGGCCGTCGGTCTTCGTCTTTCCCACAATGCCCGCAATCGTGAGCCACTTTGGGTTCGGCCCCCGCCCTGGGAGAAGTCGCTTGCCAACCGGATCTTCGTTGGGCCAGAAGCGCTCCGCCGCGGTTTGGTCGATCAGTACCACGGGCATTCCCGACGTATCGTCGGAATCAGCGAAGAATCGTCCGCGGATCAACGGCATTTCTAGCACGCGGAAGAAATCAGGGGTCACCGAGGCAAATTCGGCGGAGAGCGCATCGCCTGACTCGACAGGGCGGCCTTCGATCGTGAAAGGGTCGCGATTTCTTTGCGCCAGGAACGGCATGCTGTTGCTCCCAATGGCCGCGTCTTCGACGCCAGGCAACGCCGTCACACGGCGCACCACCTCGCGCACAAATGCCGCCCGTCTTTCCCGTGGAAGGTAGGGATCGGATTTCGGGTCGTTCGGGACCGGCAGCCAGACGCGCGCGATGACCACGTGGCTCGAACTGAATCCAGGATGCACTTCCAGCAAATTCCAGAAACTCCGCAGAAGAAGGCCCGCACCAACCAGCATCACAAGCGACAGCGCAAATTCGGATACGACGAGCGCCGAAAGAAAGCGATTTTGCCGCGAGCCGATTCCGCTGCCCCTTGATCCCTCTTTTAGATTTTCGAGCATTTGCGGATCGGAGAGTTGCACCGCGGGCGCCAAGCCGAAGAGCACCCCGGTAAGAATCGAGAGCCCCAGCGCAAACAGCAAGACGCGCGAATCCGTCCCAACTTCCGCCGCCCGAGGCAAGTTCGATGGAACCAGCCGAAGCAGCAAGCCGGTGAGCCAAGAATTCAGTAAAAGTCCGAGAACGCCGCCCGCGAGCGACAGCACGATGCTCTCAGTCAGCGTTTGGCGAATCAATCGTCCGCGTGACGCGCCGAGCGCCCGCCGCACGGCAATTTCGCGATACCTTGAAGACGATCGTGCGAGCAAAAGGCTCGCGATATTCACGCACGCGATCAGCAGAACCAAACTGACCGAACCCAGCAGCACGAACAGCATCACACTCGCGTTTCCAACCACTTCCTTTTGCAGCGGCACAAGACGAATGGTCCAACGAGTCCTCTCGGGATAATCGGTTGGATACTGCGCGCGCAATTGCGCCGTGAACGCGTCGAGCTGCGCTTGCGCTTTCGCGACGGTCAAACCGGGTTTGAGCCGCGCGACGCCTCCGGGAATCATTCTGATCGCGCGTGACGGTGGCACGGGGAACGGCGCAGCCGCAAATCCAGCGCTCAGCCATATGTCGACATCGTGTTCGAGAATCACGCCTGGATGGCGAAAACCGGCCGGCATTACGCCGACGACGCGGTAGAGATCCGAATCGAGGCGTATTGGTTTGCCGATCACTCCCGAATCAGCGCCGAACATTCTTCGCCACAGACCGTCGCTGATTACCGCGGCTTCGGCGAATCCAAGTTGACAGTCTTCGGGCTGGATCACCCGGCCCAATTTCGCCTTCGTGCCGAGCAGGGTAAAATAATTGAAGCTCACCGCTTGCGCTTCCACGCGTTCCGGCTTTTCGGCGCCCGTCACATTGGCATTGATCGGCCAGACGGCGGAAATCTCATCGAAAACGCCCGACCGATTCTGTAAGTCGTCGAGCTCCGGCTGGGACATGCCCGTATCCGTAAGACTCAGCCCCGGCAGATCATCTTTCACAGCAACAAGTTGCTCCGGATGATGGAACGGCAGCGGGCGCAGCAAAACGGCGTCAACCACGGAAAAAATCGCCGCGTTCGCGCCAATCCCAATGGCGAGCGTCAACACCGCAATCGCTGTGAATCCTGGCGAATTGCGCAGCATTCGCAGCGCATATTTGATGTCTTGCAAAACTCCACCCATCCCGACATCTCCTTCGCCCCAGTAACCCGACCACGTGACCCGCCCCTGAATCGCTGCATTTCTGTGATTCTCAATCCTCCTGTTTGACACCGCGCAGACTGTTTACTCTCAATCTCTTCGCTGCTTACTCGTATCGCAGCGCAACCATCGGGTCCACACGCGTCGCGCGCCGCGCCGGAATGTATGCCGCGAGCGCAGCGGCCAGCGTGACGAGCGCGATAACTATGAGAAATGTCGGTGGATCGGTTGCGCTCACTCCAAACAGCAAGCTGCTCATTCCTTGCGTGACTGCGAGCGCCACGGCCGCACCCACCGCCGCTCCGATTGCTGCCAACTTGCATCCAGCTCCCACAACCAGCCGAAGCACGTCGCCGCGTTGCGCACCGAGTGCGACACGAACGCCGATCTCCCGGAATCGCTGGCTGACCGTGTACGACAGCAGCCCATAAATCCCAAGAGCCGCGAGGAACACTCCCAATCCGCCAAGAAGCGACGCGATGGCCGCCGCCGTGCGATTCGCAAACATCGATGCGCGAAGCAACGCGGAAAGATCATCGCTTTCAACCGGTTGCACCTTCGAGTCGAGCGACTGCGCCACGTCGTGCACCATCCCGATCACCGTGGAAGCCGGCAACTGCGAGCGCACGAGAATATTCGCTTCGGTGTCGTTCGTTTGAAGCGCGGGCATATACATGAACGGCTCAGGCTCTTCATTCACGCGGTGATACTTGATGTCATGCGCCACGCCCGCCACAGTTCTCCACTCGCCCCAAAGTTTCACCGAGTGGCCCGTGGGATCTTGTCCCGGCCAAAATCGCTTCGCCATCGTCTGATTGATGATGATCACTTTCGGTGCGCCGCTTCGGTCTTGCTTTGTAAAGTCGCGCCCTTCGACGATTGGAATTTGCATCGTGTGGAAATAATCCGCGCCGACGACGTTGAGATCGATGCGCATATCTTCATTCGGGCCAGGCGTAAAACCTTCGACTTGAATAAACGTATACGAGCGCCCGGTGAACCACAGCGGCACGTACCGTTCGGACGTTGCCGATTCAACTCCCGGCATCGTTCGAATGCGTTCGAGCATGCGATCAAAATAATTCGTGCCCCGGTCGCCCGAATATCCGCTACCTCGAAGATCGAACGCCGCAAGAGCAACATGGTTCGCGCTGAATCCCGGCCCCGCCGCTTCCGCATTTCGCAGGCTGCGCAATAGCAGCCCCGCCGTTACGAGCAGCACAGTCGCAAGCGCCACCTCGGAAATCACCAGCACGTCGCGCAACCGATGGCCGCTCGCGCTCACCGATCGCCCGCCTTCCTTCAGCGACTGATTCAAATCCGTCTTCGATCCGCGCAACGCTGGCACGAGTCCGAATACGATTCCCGTCGCGAGCGATAGCAGCAACGTGAACCAGAGCACCGGCGCGCTCACTCCGTTCGAAAATGCGATGGGCAAATGCGTAGCCGGCATAAGAATCTTAAGCAGGTTTACGCCCCACATCGCGAGCAGCGCCCCTCCTGCGCCGCCCACAAGCGCGAGCACCAGGCATTCGCTCAGAAGCAATCGCACGAGCCGCTCGCGGTCCGCTCCCATCGCCGCGCGAATCGCCATTTCTCTTTCTCTGGCAGTCGCGCGTGCGAGCAATAGGTTCGCCACGTTGACGCATGCGATCAAAAGCACCAGCGCCGCTGCAATCATCAGGAATCCGAGAACGCTGCGCAGAAAATCCTGCACGCCGTAGTGCGCCTTCCACACCGGCGCTAGTGAAACTCCAACGTTTTTATTCGTGTCCGGATATTCGCGCGCCAAATGCGCCGCAATAGTTCCCATCTCAGCCTGCGCTTGCGCCATCGTCACACCAGGCCGCAGCCGCCCCATGATGTGCACGAACGTCGGCGAGCGCTGATCGATGTCCTCCCCCGGCAGCGCTTGCGGCTGCATCATCATCGGAACCCAATACTCAGCCGCGATTCCGACGATCGTGCCGTAGAATCCTTGCGGCGCTACTCCAATCACCGTGAACGGATGTGTATTGATGTGCACTACCCGCCCGACGATATTGGGGTCCGAACCGAATTGCCGCGCCCAAAGCCCCTGGCTGAGAACGATGTAAGGATCGGAATTCAACGCTTGATTCGGCGCGGAATGAAATGTCTGCCCAAGTGCCGGGCGCACGCCGAGCACGTCAAAATAATTTTCTGTAACGATTAATCCCCACACGCGCTTCGCGGGCGCGTCCTCCTGAAGACTCAAATCCGCTCCGACGAATTCGAAGCCGATGAGCGCGGAAAAAACATGGTTCTGATCGCGGAAGTCTTTGTAATCGGGATACGAACTGGTGTGCAATTCGCCAGTGGGCATCACGGTTTCCGCCACCACCAGCTGGTTTGCCTGCGCCACACCCGGCAGCGGATTCAGCAGCACGCCGCGAATCCAGCTGAACACGGTCGCATTTCCACCGATTCCGACGACCAGCGTCAGCACCGCGACAATCGTGAACCCGCGGCTCTTTCGCAACATTCGCAGCGCGTACATCACGTCCTGCCAAATGGTGGCCATCAGTCGGACTCCTGCTTCTCAAATCGCCGTGCGTTCCAATCAATCGTTCACAGACACAATAAGCAGCGTCGCGTCGTCTTCCAGTTCGCCGCTTGAAAATTTATCCACGCCGTTCATGACGTCCATCAATAGTTTTTTCGCGCTTTGGTCGCCGTCCACGCTGGAACTTCGCAGCAAGCCAGCTTCGCCGAATTCGTTTCCATCGGAATCGTGCGCTTCCACCACGCCATCAGTAAAAAGAACGAGCCTGTCGCCCGGCGCGAGATACGTCTCGCCGCCAGTGAACTGATCGGCGGGAAATATTCCCAGCACGCCGCCGCCATCGCGCAAGCGTTCCGCGCCGGCCTCGCGCCGGATCACCACGGGTGCCGGGTGCCCGGCGTTGCAATATCGCAGTCGCTTGCTCGGCCGATCGAGAACCGCGAAGAAAAATGTAATAAACCTGCCGTCCGCAATGTTTCTGCACATCAACTCGTTGATCTGCGCGCAAAGTGCTTCCGGAGCGAGCGCGCTCGAAGCAAGCCCGCGCACCGTCGCCTGAAGATTCGACATCAGCAGCGCGGCCGGCAATCCTTTGCCCGCCACATCGGCAATGCAGAACGCCAGTTTCTGCTCGTCGAATTTCAGCACGTCGTAATAATCGCCGCCCACCACGCGTGCAGGCCGCCACGTCGCCGCAATTTGGTAGCCCGCCGCCTGCGGAATCTCCGCCGGAAGCAATCCTTGCTGAATTCTCAGCGCTTCTTCGATCTCGCGTTCTTGCCAGCGCAATTTCTCCGCGATCTCGATCCGTCGAAGTTCATCCTCGCGCGCGTGGCGTTCCGCTTCGCGTCTCTGCCGGCCGAGCGCAACTTGCTTCTCCAGAATGTCGAGCAGCCGTGAATTCACCCACGGCTTCTCAACGAAATCGCCAACGCCATGCTGCATTGCCTCGACGGCCAGTCCCACGCTGCCCCATCCCGTCATCACCACCACCGGCGGGCGATTGTCGCGTGTCTGAATCCGGTTCAGCAGCTCGATGCCTTCTCGCCCCGACGTCGTATCCCGCGCGTAGTTCAGATCCATCAGCACGAGATCGAAATCGCGCAAATCGAGCGCGGACAAAATTCCTGCCGGCGAAGATGCGCTCTCAATTTCGTATCCGTTGCTTTTCAGCAGTAGTCGCAAGGCTTCGAGCACGTCCGGCTGATCGTCTGCAATGAGAATTTTCGGACTCACGCGCGCTTCCGGTTCGACCAATTCTTGGGCGGTGGTTAACATTGCGATTCCGCGGCTCGGGCAAATAGGGCGGAAAACCCTCTTCAATATCCATAGAAGTGACGGCACTTCAGCGACCACGGGACATTCGCGATAAGCTGTTTTGTATTAGTTAGTTACAGAACTTCCCGAGATGAGGATTCCTGCCTCGTGACCACTTGCGGGATACTCTCGTCCCGAAATCGGACATCGAGAAAATTTCTGTTCCGACGCCATTTCGGATCTATCCGATTACATATATCGCAGCGCGGCAATCGAGTCCACCAGCACCGCGCTGGAATGTCTTCTCGAGTCCGAGTTGTTTCAAATTCGGAAGATTCAAACCCTGACACCCGAGCTGAAACTGGATCTTTCCTATTCGTATCGCAGCGCGACCATCGGATCCACGCGCATCGCGCGCCTTGCCGGGAAGTAACACGCCAGCAGTGCTACGCCCGCAAGCGCGGCAGCTCCGCCGCCGAAGCTGATCACGTCGGTTGCGCTCACCCCAAAGAGCAAACTCGCAAGCAACCGCGCGAGAGCGAATGTCAGCGGCAGCCCGATCGCGATTCCAATCGCAGTGAGCACGAGTCCGCGCGAGATCAGCATCCGCATAACATCCCTCGGCCGCGCTCCAAGCGCGAGACGCACGCCAATTTCATGGGTCCGCTCCGTCACCGCATAAGCCATCACGCCGTAGACGCCCACCGATGCGAGCACCAGCGCGATTAGTCCCAGAATCCCCATATTCGCGGCGACGTAAGAGAGGCCCACAATCGCGTTTGAGATCACGCGCTCGAGCGTCATCGCGTCGTACACCGGCTGGTCCGGATCAACGCTTGCAACGCTGCCGCGAATCGCCGGAATCATTCCATGGGGATCGCTCATCGTCCGCACCACCAGGTACGTGTCCGCGTAGCTCTGCTGTTGATACGGAAGATAGATTGCGAAGGGGGGATTGCGATCGAAGATTTGGTATGTGACGTCGCTCACCACACCAGCGACAGTGAGCCAGGGTCCCGGTTCATCATCGCGGCCCATCTTGATATGCCGGCCGAGCGCGCTTTCTCCCGGCCAGAATCGCCGCGCCAATGATTCGGAGATAATCGCCACTCTGGGCCTGTCAGCGGCATCCGCGTTCGTGAATTCACGTCCCTCGCGCAACGCGACGTGCAAGATCCGGAAGTACGCGGGGCTGATGGTTTCGCGGTTTGCGGTGCGGTATTCGCCGGGCCGCGCCGGCAGTCCTTCGACGCTGAAATCATCCGAAGCTCCCCCGATGCCGAAGGGAACCACGGACGCAATCGCAGCCTCCTTTACGCCCGGAAGGCTTCCGACCGACTGCAGCATCCGGTCGTAGAACGCAGCTTGCTGTGCCGAATCTTTGTATTTCGATTCAGGTAGCGTCATTCGCATCGTCAGCACGCTTTGCGGCTCGAAATTAAAATTCATTCCAAAAATTGCGTTCACGCCCTTCACCATCAGCGCGGCGCCCACAAGTAGCACCAGCGAGAGAGCGATCTCGGCAACCACGAATGCGCTTCGCATTCGCTGGCGTGTGCGGCCGCCGGTTGTTCCCCGGCCAATTTCTTTGAGCGATTCGACCAAGTCCGGCCGCGATCCTTGCAGCGCCGGTGCCAGTCCCGCGAGGATTCCGACAATCACCGTGATTGACAGCGTGTAAATGAAAGTGTCGCGATCGAGCTTGATCGAGCTCCACGCCGGAATATAGCGCGCCACTTCGGGCGGCATGTTCTTCACGATCAGCTCGATTCCCCACTCTCCGATCAGCAAACCGA
>JBAPOP010000084.1:0-17578 GCA_049279675.1 Candidatus Acidiferrales bacterium | reverse complement strand
ACGCAATCTCCGTTGCCGCTCTTCTTCGTCTCGAGGGTGATCTCGTCGATCGTCTTGCGATAGCTGAAATCGAGAGCGGCCGCGCCCACGCGAACATTTCGTATCGCGAACGAAGTCCAATCCGCGGGAACATGCGGCGCAAATTCAATCCGGTGACTGATCGCATCGGCCTGCAGGCCAAATAATCCGCGCAGCAGCGGGCTGATCACCATCGCCGCCGACCAAATTTGATGCGGCGAGCTGGTTGACAGCGGCTGGTAGTAATCTCCGGAGAGAACTTCCGTCACGTGCCCAAGCGAGCCATCAAGCGCCAATAGCGCATTCGCGCGCAAATTTGAATAAGCAGGGAATTCGCGGTGATAGCGATACTCGCCGACTGACGCCCAGCCCGTAAAAAGCGGCCAAACCGAACCATAGTGATAGCCGCCGCCGCTGTACTTCTCCCACCGCGACGAAATGATGCGCATGCCCCAGTCCGATTCGTGATCTTCGTCGGCAAGCTGCTCGATCATTTTGCCGGACTTGTCCGCATCGAGAAGGTCGAACCACATCGGCACCGTCGCGAGAACGCTCGGCAAATCCACGCGCTTCCCGTCCAGCCCCAGCGCGTATGCAAATAAGCTTTTGTCGGCGGACCAGAACGCACCATTCAGCAAAGGCTTTTGCCGCTCAAAGTTCTGAGCGAGCTCCTTGCTTTCTTCCGCCTTGCCAACAAGCTGTGCCAAATTCGATAGCGCGCGAAGCGCTTCGAGGCCAAGGCCACTCTGATAAAGCTCAGTCTTTACCGGAAGCAGCGGACCGCCTTCGACCCAGCCGTGCCCGACGCCAACGTTTTGCGGAAATCCTTGCGCGTCGTACGTGGAACGCAGGAATTGATACGCCTTCGAGATGCTTTCCCATTTCTCCTTCGCGAAGGCCACATCGCCGCTCCGCATCACGTAATCGTTCATCGCGATGATGTAGAGGGGAGTCGCATCGGCCGACGCGTAGGGATACGGATAATCCTTAAACCAAGGGACGAATGACGCGCCCTGCGCGATCTCGTGCGGAATCTTTCCATCGTCGCGCTGATACTTGCTCAAGAATTCGAGCGCCGTCCGCGTCGTTGCGAAATCGCCCTCGGAATTGAGCGCGAACGAAGTCCAGAGGGAATCGCGGCCAAAATACCACGCGAATCCTGGCCGCTGGCTTCGCCCCGATGTTCGATAACCCGCCACCAGGCCGGTGACGAGAGACGAGTTCGCCACGATTCCTTGCGCCACGCTGACTCGCGCCCAGTCGTACGCTTTCTGCAACTGCGCGTCCGGCAGTTCAAGATTGACCGTCGCAGCGAGATACTTCTGGTAATACTCCGCCGATTCGCCGAGCAAATTATTGCCGCCCGCAGCGAGGTTCTTGTAAGTACTTTCGGCGTCTTGTGGGCTTTGATCGGAAGCCGCAATCACGATCATCCGCGTTTCATTGCCTTTCGACATCGTGCTCAGGCGAAATGAATTTTCGTACGAGGCGGAATAATTGTTTTCGTATTCCTGATGCTGATCGACCGCGGTAGGGGAGCCAACAAGCGCGGTAAACCTGCGCGTTTCCTCGCCGAAATAAAACGCGTGAAGCGTCGGATCCCAGCGCATGTAAGTCCCGCCGAGCGCCGCGGGCCATTCCAATTGAAAATCGCGCTCGAACGCGGCTTCGATGTCGAGCGGCTGCTCGGTCTCGACATCGAGAAAAATAATCGCGCCAGATTCGTGAACCGGAACGAAGAGCGTCTCGCGCACCGAAAACGTGTCGCCAGAGTAGATGATTGTGCTCGATTCCGGCCTGACGATAACGCGTCGCACAAGCGCCTCGGCAGGGAGAGAAGCGCCGTCAATCAGAAATCGCAAATGGAACTCGCGGAGAATCTTCAGCGGATAGACCCACGCTTCGAGCCGCCCGCTCTCGTTGCCGAATAGTCCCGCACGCGTGCCGACGGCGGAGAAAAATTCCCAGGGCCGCGCAGGCCGGGTAAGTTCGGGCGATGCCGGCTGCGTCTGCGCCCCCGCCAAAGAGATCTGCGACGCAACAAGAGTCGCCACCGAAACCGCGGCGGCAATTGTCCAGAGCAAAATTCGTTGATGAGATTTCCGCGGCTGCGGCGCGCAAGGCTCGTGCTTCGTCCGGACTGAGAGCATTTCGAAGCCTCGATGAACTTGCAAAGCCACGTTGACCTTACTGTAGAATGACGGCGCGGATTCTAGCACGGGCCAAACCCGGGAAGGTACCGCCCTTTTGTCGTCTTCACGCCGAACGTTTCTTCAATCGCTCAGCCGTTCCGCGCTCGTATTGTCATTCGAAAATATTCTGGCGCTTGCCAAGCCGTCGCGCTGGCGGGGATTCGCAGGTTTTCCCGACGCGCGCGACGCCGAGCAGTCCTCCCCGACGCCCGGAAGCGATATCGGCGTGAGTTTTGTGAATGTCGGCCGCGAGTCGGGCTTGAATGCCAAGACGATTTTCGGCGGCGAACATAAAAATAAATATCTGCTCGAAACCACGGGATGTGGCGTCGCCTTCTACGATTACGATAACGACGGCTGGCTCGACATTTTCCTCGTCAACGGTTGGCGCCTCGAAGGATTTCCGGCCGGCAAAGAGCCAACGTCGCATCTCTTCAAAAACAATCGCGACGGCACATTCACAGACATGACTGAGAAAGCCGGCCTGACTCATTCGGGCTGGGGCCAGGGCTGCTGCGTCGGCGATTATGACAACGATGGCAACGATGATCTCTTCGTCACGTATTTCGGCAAAAATGTTCTGTACCACAACAACGGCGACGGAACATTTAAGGACGTTACGGAGAAGTCTGGCGTCGGCGGCAATGGCAAGCGCTGGAATACGGGCTGCGCATTCGTCGACTTTGATCGGGATGGCCATCTCGATCTCTTCGTCGCGAATTATATCGATCTCGATCTCGCCACCGCGCCTGTGCCTGAATCCGGCCCATGCCTCTACAAAGGTGTGATGGTGGCGTGCGGTCCGCCCGGACTGAATGGCGGAAAAAATCTCCTGTTTCACAATAACGGCGACGGAACATTTTCAGATGTTTCCGATGCATCCGGAATCTTGGCGGCCAATGGCACCTACGGCCTCGGCGTCCTCACGGCGGATTTTGACAACGACGGCTGGCCCGACATCTACGTCGCGAACGATTCCACTCCCAGCGCGCTATACCGAAATAAAAAGAACGGCAAATTTGTGGATGTCGCGGTGGATGCTGGATGTGCATTGAGCCCTGACGGCAAGCCGCAAGCGGGGATGGGTGTTTCGGCGGCGGATTACGATCTCGACGGCAATCTCGACATCGTCAAAACAAACTTCGCAGGCGACACGCCCTCGCTCTACCACAATCTCGGCGACGGCAATTTCGAGGACACGACGTTTACGGCTGGTCTCGGCCTCTACACCCGCTTCCTCGGCTGGGGCTGCGGATTCTTCGATTTCGACAATGACGGCTGGCCCGACATTTTGATCTGCAATGGGCACGTCTATCCCGAAGTCGAGCAACTGAAAACGGAAGCCGGCTACGCGCAGCAGAAGTTGCTCTATCGCAATTTGCGCAACGGACGATTTGAGGACGTTTCTCTGCGTGGTGGGCCGGGAATCACTGTTCCGGTAGCATCGCGGGGATGCGCGTTCGGCGATTTCGATAACGATGGCGATATAGATGTCGTCGTGAACACGTCAAACGACTTCCCCCAGCTTCTTCGCTGCGATTCGCGCCTGGAGCACAATTGGATCAAAGTGCGCACGATCGGCACAAAATCAAATCGCAGCGGCATCGGCGCCCGCTTGCGTTGCGTGATGCGACTTCCGGGCGAAACGAAGGATCACAGCCAAATTGACGAAGTTCGCAGCGGCGGCAGCTACATGTCTCAAAGCGATCTGCGCGTGCATTTCGGCCTCGGCAAAGCCGACAAAGTCACACTACTCGAGATTCGCTGGCCAAGCGGCGCGGTAGACACGCTGAAGGATGTTGCCGTAAATCAATTGCTCTTCGTGAAGGAAGGCGAAGGCATCATCCGAACGATGAAGTTCGATCACCCAAAAGCATCTCTCCAGTCGAAATAACGCAGACAACGTCGAGATTCAAAACATCAGAGCCGGGGGCCCCCGCCTCCCGGTCATGCGCGAGAAGCAACGCCCTCGACTCGACGCTAAGGTTTCTTCAGCGGCACCCGCACTTCCTTGCCGGCCCCCTCCGTTAACGTATGAATCGCATCCACACCCAGCCCCTCAAATCGCTCAACCAACCCACTCGGCCAGCGCACCTGCACCCAATCAATTTTCGCCGCAGCTCCCAATCCAAAATGCACCCTCATATCATTATTCGAGATGTAGCTCGACCCGCTGCGCACCTCATCGACAAAATTCCGCGCACCGGCCTTCATCGTGATTCGCGCGCCAATTCCATCGCGATTTGATTTTGTGCCCACCGTTCGAAACGCAACCCAGTAATTCGTCGAGCGCACTTGATTCACCAGCAGGCTTGGCATCGCGTTCATGTTGCTGATCACCGCGGATTGCCGCCCGTCATTCCACAAATCGCCGATCGCCAGTCCGCGTGACGACATCGCAGTCGTAATCGCCGGCCCGCCCGATTCTGAAATGTCGCTGAAAGTGCCGTTGCCATTGTTGTGATAGAGAATCCGAGGCTCTTTGAAACTGCTCCCAAGGTGCTGGCTATCCACTTCCGGATAAACGTGCCCATTCACGAGCAACAGATCCGGCCAGCCATCATTATCGAAATCAAGAAACATCGTCCCCCAGCCAAGATATTGCGTGTGCAGGCCGAGTCCCGCAGCAACCGTCACGTCATCAAAAGTGCTGTCGCCGTTGTTGCGATAGAGCGTCGATGTATCGTCCGAAAAATTCGTTTTGAAGATGTCGAGCCGGCCATGGCCGTTGAAATCCCCAATTGTTGAGCCCATCCCCGCCTGCTCGCGCCCATCTTCATTGAACGCCGCGCCGGAAATCACCGCGACATCCGTAAACGTGCCGTCGTGATTGTTGTGATAAAGAATGCTCGGAGTGCTGTCGCATGCGACGAAGATATCCGGCCAGCCATCGTCGTCGTAATCGAGAGTCGAAACACTGAAAGAGTAGTGCCCGTTCGTCTTGTCGATGTGAGCCTTCGTAGTGACATCCTCAAACGTTCCGTCGCCGCGATTGTGATACAGAATGTTTTTCTTCCATGGCAGCCCGCGCGGCCCGCACATCACCGGCACCCCTTTCCAAACGCAGGACGGCCGGTCGCCTGGCGCCGGCGAGCTTGCGAGATCGAAATCCACGTAATTCGCCACCATCAGATCAAGATGACCATCGCGGTCGTAATCCACAAACGCGCAGCCCGTGCCCCAATCTTTTCCAGTTCCCGCGACGCCGGCTTTCGCGCTGACATCCGTGAAAGTGCCGTCTCCATTATTGTGGTAGAGAATATTTTTGCCGTAGTAAGTCACGTAGAGATCATCCCAGCCGTCGTTGTCGTAATCGCCCACGCAGACGCCTTGCCCCCAACCCGTCGCCGCGAGGCCGGCCTTCACCGTCACATCCGTGAAAGTGCCGTCGTGATTGTTGTGATAGAGATGATTCGTGGGGCCTGTGCCGGGAGGAAATCCTTCGAGAGTAGTACCATTCACGACGAAAATATCCGGCCAGCCATCGTTGTCGTAATCGAAGATCGCGACTCCCGTTCCCGTCGTCTCAATGATGAATTTCTTGGTATCCACGCCTCCAAAAACAATTTTCATCGTGAGACCAGCCTTTTCGGCGATGTCCACGAAGTTTGCAAGCTGGCCCGAGCTTCTTTGAGTTTGCGCGCCGAGGCCAAGCGCGAGCGGAAGCAGCAAAATCAGTGCGAGCCGGAATCGTGTGGATGATAAGCGACGGACGATTAGAGAGATTGGACCGTAAATCATCGACGATATTGCATACTAGGTTGGCCCTCACCCGCGGTCAAGGAAATCAGGGACGCGCACGCGGCGATGTTCCTCGCACGCGGCGGTCACGTGACATCGCGAGAATGATATTCTTTTCAAATCGAGGCACGATCCAGCGAAACATGTTCAGCCCGCTCGCTCATTTACATCTTGGATTTCCATTCAAGATCGCCTTTGCGGCGTTACTGTTCTTGTCCACGAGCTTCGTCGTCCACGCCCAAGCTACTCCCGGCGCAAAGAGCGCAGGTTCAGCGGAAGCAAACGCCAATTTCAGTGCCGGAATGGCCGCGCTCCAAAGCGGCGACCTGGAATCCGCGCGCACGGATTTCGAAAAAGTAGTTCGCCTCGCTCCCAAAAGTCCTGAGGGTCACAATTCGCTCGGCTGGGTTCTGCTGCAACTCGGCCAAGTCGATACCGCGATCTCGCACTTTCGTACGGCCATCGAAATCAATCCCAAGCTCGTTCAGGCGCACATCAATCTCGCAAACGCTCTCACGAGAAAAGGCGACATCGACGGCGCGGTCAAAGAGGCCCAAGAAGCCGCGCGACTCGCCCCTAACGACTCCGAAGCGCACCGAACTCTCGGACGCGCTCTCAGCCTGCAAGGCAAAGTGGAAGATGCCGTCGCCGAAATTCGACGCGCGATTGAACTCGAACCGAAGCGCAGCGAACTTCACGACGATTTAGGCTCGCTCTTCGTGCAACGCGGCTCTGTCGATGATGCGACTGCGGAGTTCTCCGAAGCCTTGCGTTTGAATCCAAATCTCGCTGACGCTCACTTTCATCTCGGCGTTCTGCGCCTGCAGCAGAAAGCGATTCTCGACGCGATCGCCGAGCTGCAGACGGCGATTCGCCTCGCCCCGAACAACGGTCTGGCGCATTATTACCTTGGCCAGGCGCTGGAATCACAAAGCGGCGGCGTTGTTGACCACGTTGTTGTCCTCAAGGAATTCGAAGCCGCCGTAAAGCTACGCCCTGACTTCCCGGACGCACAGAAGCAGCTCGCGCTGTCGCTCCAGCGAGGTGGCGATGCAGAGGGAGCCGCAGACGCCTTCCGGCAAGTCGCGAAGCTTGAGCCCGATAATCCCGACGCTCACAACGACCTCGGCCTGGCTCTCCTTCAGATTGGCCGCGCGGACGATGCGATTCCCGAATTCCAAGCCGCGATCCGCCTCCGCCCGAGCGATATGAATTTTGCAGAAAATCTTGGAGTGGCTTACTTGCAGAAAACAGAATTTGATTCCGCGATTGGGCAATTTGAATCCGCGCTAAAGATCTCCCCCGATGACGTGACTCTTCACTACAACCTCGGTCTCGCTCTCAAACTCAAAGATCAACTCGCCGATGCGATGGTCGAGTTTAAAAAGGCCGAAGAGCTTGATCCATCCCAACCCGACGTTCACTACACGCTGGGGATCACGCTTTGGCAGCAGGGAGATTTCGACAAAGCTGTCGAAGAACTTCACGCCGCAGTTCGCGCCAAATCCGATTATGCGGAAGCCTACTACACACTCGGCACAGTTCTAAAACAACAAGGCAAGCTGCAAGAATCCGCCGACGCGCTCCGAGAGGCAATTCGCTTGCAACCCGATTTCGCAGGCGCGCACACAACTCTGGCCGCTGTGCTGCGACAACTGGGAGACACCACTGGCGCCGCTGCGGAAAGTAAGGCTGGAGCCGAAATTTTCAAGCAGCGCACAAATCTTCAGGCTGCGACGTTTGCGACAAATTCAGGACGGCGTCTCTTGAACGCCGGAGATCTCGATGGCGCCATGTCGCAATTTCATTCCGCGATTGATTCGGTCCCTACCTTCGCTCCCGCGCACTATCAACTTGGATTGGCCCTCGATAGAAAAGGCGATCACGCTGCTGCAAAAAAAGAATTTCAGCGCGCTTCTGAACTCGATCCCCGCCTAACGCCTCCTCACTAACACAGCGCCCGTTCAAATGGCCGATTATCGAAGCTTACTTCCGTGCCGATTGGCGAGTTATACACCGTTGAGTCAGGCAGCCCTTTCGCCATTGCCTATCGTTTCTCATAGATATTTTCGATACCAGCGTATTGTTTTTCATATCCTGAAAGCCCTAGAATCGCGGCCGACCTGTTTAGAACCAATAACTTACGTCGAATCCAAAATCTGGTATCCAAAGTGCTCTGATTCCGCCAGGTAGTATTTTTGTACTAGGGGTATGTGCATTCTCGGGGGATCCTAGACTTGGAACGTTTTCGCGGCTTTCTTCGCGTCGTAGCGGCTCTGGGGGAGTCGTCGCATCGCGTAGCCGTCAATCAGTCTTTCCTTCTAACCGTCACTCGATTTCACGAAAAAACTTTCTTGGCACTGAGACGATCAGCAACAGTTTGAGTTCAAGCTCTCGATCACTTCTGCGGAGGCATGCAATGAAGCATGCAATGGTATTGCGCTTTGTGTTGGGAATCTCTCTAGTCGTATGTGCGTTGAGCCTGTGGACGCCACCAGCCTCAGCACAAGCGGTCTATGGCAGCGTCTTCGGCACGCTGACGGACCCGCAAGGCGCCGCCGTCGCTGGCGCTAAGGTCACGATCACGTCTGCGTCGAAGGGGACGATTGAAACCGCGACGACGAATGAAAGCGGCAACTTCACTGTGACTCACTTGATTCCCGACGCCTATAACCTCAAGGCCGAGGCGCCGGGCTTCAAGACGATCGATATTCCTGGAATCCAGGTTTCCGCGGACGTCAGCACTCGCGCGGATGGCGTGTTCGTTGTCGGCGCCGTGACTCAAACTGTCGAAGTAACCACCGAAGCGCCCCAACTGAAGACCGACCGCGCCGACGTCGCGACGGAATTCAATGAAAACGAGATCGAGAATGTCCCGATTTTCGACCGCAACTTCACCTCGTTCGAGCTAATCGCTCCGGGTGCGCAAAAGTTGATCGGTTGGAGCCACGCGGCGACCGAAAACCCCCAAGGCGGCCAACAGATTTTCGTGGATGGCCAGCACTTCAGCGGCACGGCCTTTGAACTCGATGGCACCGATAACCAAGATCCGATTCTCGGAATCATCGTTATTAATCCCAACCTCGACGCGGTGGTGGAAGCTAAGATCACTCTGCAGAATTTCGACGCGGAATTCGGCAAGGCGATTGGCGGCGTGGTTACCGCCCAGACGAAGTCCGGCGGCAACGACATTCACGGCAGCGCGTTCTGGTTCCGTCGTACAGACTGGTCGTCTGCCCGCGATCCGTTTTCTCAATCGGCCGACAATTCCATAACTGGAAAGGCTCTCCCCGAAGCGCGCTGGAATCAGTTCGGCGGCTCGGTGGGCGGTCCGATCATCAAGAATAAGTTCTTCTTCTTCGGCGATTACCAAGCCACCCGTCAAGTCACTGGAATCACGAACTTGCTGACGGTTCCCACGGCGGAAGTCCAAAGTACCTGCGGCCCGTCCGCGCCGAGCACCGGAATGTGCGATCTAAGCCAGTACCTTGGGCTCGAGGGCGCCGGCACGAACGCGGGGCAGGCTTTCAATCCGCTTAGCAGTGATCCGACCTCGGATCCCACCGGTGCCAACCGCACCGCATTTGCTGGGAACATGATTCCCGTCAGCCTGTTGTCACCTTCGGCGCAAGCAATCTTGGCGGCCTTCCCGGCGCCGCAAACTAGCAGCGTCCTCAACAATTACGTTTTTTCCGGTTCCGGCCCATTTAGCCAGAACGCCTTCGATACGCGATTCGACTATCAAGTCAGCCCGACTTTGCACGCGTTCGGGCGCTTCAGCCTGGATTGGTTCAGCCTGACGGGTTCGCCGTCATATGGAGTCGCGGTGGGCGGTATCGGCGACGGCGTCGGTGGTCTGGCTGGCAGTTCTGTCATTCACAACTACAGTATCGCGACCGGGTTTGACAAAGTTATTAGCTCGAGTTTGCTCACGGACTTCCGCTTTGGGTTCTTCCAGTACAATCCGCATGCGACTAAACCAGACGTCGGCAAGACCCCGGATGGGCCGTCTGGCTTCAACATTCCCGGCACGAACTTGGGCGACGTCGCCACTTCGGGGTTGCCAGGCTTTTATTTTGACACTCTGCAGTCGAGCGCGAGTAATCCATTTCAATTCGGCGACGGCCTCGGAGTCGCGCGCTGCAATTGCCCGCTGTACGAACAGGAGCGGCAGTATCAATTCGTCAATAACTGGACGAAAATCGTCGGTAACCACGAATTCAAATTTGGCGCGGACATCCGCTATGCGCAGAACCTTCGCGTTCCGAGCGACGAGAACCGCACCGGCGAACTTCACTTCAACGCTCAGACGACTTCCCAGGGCGGCAGCGGCGGTCTCGATCTAGCCACTTTCCTGCTCGGCGACGTCAGCAACTTCGACCGGTACGTCAGCAGCAGCCTGGACGCGGGAGAACGCCAGAAGCGCTTTTTCTTCTTCGCTCAGGATACTTTCCGAATCACTCCCAAACTGACCCTCAATTACGGGCTTCGTTGGGAAGACTACAGTCCGGAGTCGGTGACCGGAAAAGATCTGGGTGGATTTGCCAATCTCACGCAAGGCATTATCCGCGTGGCGGGCGAGGGTCCGTACGGCTTGAACGGAAATATCGATGCGAGTTGGGATGCATTCGCGCCCCGCCTTGGTATCGCGTATCAGATAAGGCCGAAGACCGTTATTAGAATGGGCTATGGCCGCAGCTTCGATATGGGCGTGTTCGGTTCGAATTTTGGCCACGCCGTCACCCAAAGCTTGCCGGTCCTAATCGCTCAAAGCATAAATGACGATAACTTCAACTTCATGGCGAATGCTCCCTATACAACCTCGAGCGGTCAGACGCCGAACGCGTATCCGGCATTCACGTTGACAGAAGGTCCGCCCGCTGCTGTGTTTCCGGCCGTGCCCTCAAATGGCCAATTGCCTTTGGCAGGCCCCGGCGGCAATGTCAATACCAGGATTCGGCCGACCTACCAGCGGTTGCCGACTTTGGATGCGTGGAATGCGACCGTGCAGCACCAACTGACGAGTACCATGACGGTCGATGTCGCGTATGTCGGTAACAAAGAAACGCACGGATTCGTCGGCACGGGTGCTACCTACAACGTGAATCCGGTGTTTCCGGGGCCAGGTACTTCGTTCGACAATTCGTTCGTGGGCCAGGATTCGGCAGTCTCGCGCCGGCCCCTTTACAACAAGTACACGACGGTCTATCAGGGCATGCCCGTTCAGTGTTGCTCGATCGACTTGTCGAATTACTTCGGCAATGACGCCAGCAGCAAGTTCAACGCCTTGGAAATCAAATTGGACAAGCGGTTCTCGCAGGGCCTCCAACTCCTCACACACTACACCTACGCTCACGCCGAACAGTATGATGGCGGCAACGAATACGTTTTTGCTCCGAGCCTTGCGTACGGACCGAATAGCCAAGTCCGTAACCACGTTTGGATTGTGAGCGCGGTCTACGAATTGCCGGTCGGCCGCGGCAAGAAATACGCTTCAAACATAAGCAAACTTGAGGACTATGCGATTGGCGGTTGGGAGATCACGGCCAACTCGAACTGGAGCGGTGGGCTGCCATGGACGGCCGGTTATGGCGAGTGTGGCGAGGATCAAGATACCGGCGTCTGCCGTCCGAATAAGGCCAGTGGATCTTTCCCTCTCGGCGCGCATAGATTGGCGAACGGCGACTACTCATGGTTTACACCCATCCCGGCTCTTGAGTTCCCGGCGAGCGATATTTCACCGTTGATTGATACATGCACGCTGGCCAGGCCAACCGGCCCCGGGTTTTCGCGCCCGGCTTGCGGCACGATCGGCAACATAGGCTACGACTCGTTCCGCGGCCCGCACTATTTCGGTGCGGACGCTTCGCTGTTCAAGAACTTCGCCATTACCGAGCGCGTGAAAGGCCAGTTCCGCGTGGATGCGTACAACGTATTCAATCACAAGGTGCTGGGCTTCGACTCGAATGAGGGTGGAGGCACAAACATCGATGGCGGCGGCTCGAGCGGCCAAATCACAAACATCGAAGGCGACACCATGATGCGCCAAATAGAATTCGCGCTTCGGTTCACCTTCTAACGCAAATCTCGGTTTCAATTCGACGGGGAGCTCTCACGAGCTCCCCGTTTTTTCTTTGCGCCACCTTCAGGTAGACTCCTAGCGGAATGATCCCCATGCCTCCAACACACCGCCGTCTCGTTTTTCTCCATTTCCTAGTCTTTTTGCTTTTCGCGGTGTTCGTGGGACCGACTCGGGCGCTCGCCCACGCGAAGTCTCAAACGCAATCTGATCAGGAAACTACAAGTTCTCCAGCGCCCGATTCGCAATTCGCCGAGGCGCGGAAATTGATCCAGGAAGGCCGATACGATGACGGCCTAGCGCGCCTCGGTGAACTCGAGGCAAAGCAGCCGGATCTGAAGGGTCTCGCCCACGAACTCGGCGTCGGCTACTACAAGAAAGGCGATTACCTGAAGGCCGTCGTATACCTCAAGAAAGCCCAACAAGAAAATTCAAGCGATGGTGAGGCTGTCCAGTTGATGGGCCTTTCCTACTATCTCGCGGGTCGGCCTGCGGAGGCAATTCCGCTGATCGAAAAGGTGCAAGGCTGGTATCCCAGCGCCAATGTCGACGCGTCCTACGTTCTCGGAATCTGCTACATCCAAACGAAGGACTATCCCGGTGCGCGCAGGGCGTTTGCAAAGATGTACAACGTGCCCGCGGATTCCGCGGCGAGCTATCTCTTTACCGCGCGGATGCTATTGCGTCAGGATTTCGAGCCGCCCGCCGAAGACTACGCGCGCGAAGCCGCGAAGATCGATCCAAAGCTGCCTCTTGTCCATTACTTGCTCGGCGAACTCTATCTCTTTCAATCCAAAATTCCCGAAGCCATCGCGGAATTGCAGAAGGAACTCGAGATCAATCCGGGCTATGCGGCCGCTTATTACAAACTTGCCGACGCCGACTCGCGAATCGAAAAATATGAAGACGCGGAAAAGTTGCTGCAGCGCTCCATCTGGCTCGATCCCACATCGACTGGGCCGTACATTTTGCTCGGCAAAGTTCTCGAGAAGAAGGGCGAGACTCAGCTCGCGGTGCGCGCGCTACAGCATGCGATCTCGATGGACCCCAACAACGCAATGCCTCACCACCTGCTCGGCCAGGCCTATCGCGAAATGGGCCGCGCCGACGATGCTGACCGCGAACTGAAGCTTGCCGAACAACTGCAGGAGCGCCCGAGCGCGAAGCCGTAGCTCCCACGCCGATGGCCGAGAAAAATCACGTCGTCGTTGGCCTGGGAGAAGTTCTCTGGGATCTTCTTCCCGCCGGAAAGCAACTCGGTGGCGCGCCCACAAATTTTGCTTACATCACAAACCTGCTCGGCGACAGAGGAATTGTCGCGAGCCGCGTCGGCAACGACGATTTGGGCAGGGAAGCGCGCGATACTCTCGAGAAACTGCAGCTTTCCACGGCGAATTTGCAACTTGATCCTGTTCATCCGACCGGAACCGTAAAAGTTCAGGTGGATGCAGCCGGCCAGCCCAAATTTGAAATCTCCGAAAATGTGGCCTGGGATTTTCTCGCGTGGACTTCAGAATGGAACGCTCTTGCCCGCGAAGCAGACGCCGTGTGTTTCGGCTCACTGGCGCAGCGATCGTTAGCGTCGCGCAAAACAATTCTCGAATTCGTCAAAGCGACGCGCCCAAGCGCCACGCGAATTTTCGATGTAAATCTCCGGCAGGCTTTCTTTTCCGCTGAAGTTCTGGCCGAGTCGGCAAATTCCGCGGACATCGTAAAGCTCAATGACGACGAATTGCCACGCGTGATGGCCCTCCTCGGAATTCAGCATCGCGACGAGGAGACATCCGCGGGAGATCTTCTTCGCGCCTTCGGCTTGAAACTTGTTTGCGTAACACGCGGCGCGAAGGGAAGTTTGCTTGTGAACGAGGCCGGCAGCCACCGCCATCCCGGCTATCAGATCAAGGTGGCGGACACGATCGGCGCGGGCGACGCATTCACCGCCGCACTCGTTCATAAGTATCTTCGCGGCGCTCCTCTTGCCACAATGAACAATGCCGCGAATCGCGTTGGCTCGTGGGTGGCGAGCCAGATCGGCGGAACGCCCGAGCCAAGCGCCGCGCAATTGCGCGAAATATTCATCGCGAACACTTAACTTTCCATCGCTACTTCGCCGCCGGAGCCGGTTGACTCTGCTCCTTCGACAGCCGGTCCACCAAGTCCTGCGGGAGATCGTGCAGCAAAACCAAAAACACGCCGTTCGTCCAACCGAACCCGATCACATTCGCCTGGTATCCAGCCGTAACATGCGTCTCATCCGACCGCGTGACGGCGTTGTATTTTTCACGAATCGTCCCGTCGCGCCGAAAGTTCTCCGCCACGTCGGAAACAAACTCATAAGACGCGCGGTTCGCGTCCTCGCTGAAGTTGTAGCGTCGCATCCCCTCGTCAGCGATCAACTGCATCGGGGCCCACGCGTAAGGATAGTCCCACTGCGCCCCGGTTTCGACCGGGCTCATAGCGATGCCGCCGGGCCGATCGATCAATTTCAAATTGCCCACAACCGCGCGCGCTTGCTCGGGCGTAGCAAGCCCTGCCCACAGCGGATAGAACGTCGTAATGTAAACGTACTTCGAACGCTCGTGGGTTTCGAAATTGTAATCAAAAAACATCCCACGCTCGGCGTCCCAGAAATATTTCTGCATCCGCGCCTTTCGCTCTTCCGCGCGCTGGTGCCATTGGGCTGCGTCTTCCTTGCGCCCGAGTATCTCGCTCATCCGTTCGAGGTCTGTTTCTGTTTTGTAGAGCAGGCTGTTCAAGCACACGGGTGCAAAATGATGCGTCGCGGCGCTGTAAGGCTCGAATCGAAACGACACGTCGAATCCGGATTCACGCATCGCGCGGTCACCTTCGTAATAATCGGCGCTTAGGCTGATCGTATGCGCAGCCTCGCAATCCGGCTTGGCCATCGTCGCCGCTGCCTCGCAAACCTGAACCGCATACTGCCGCCCGTAAATGGGTCCCGAAGATTTGTGTTCGTCTGCCGCCGCCACGTAACCATGATCGAGATCGGGATGAAGAAGAAAAAACGTCGCAACTTTGCGGTAATAGCCGCTCTCGTCCTGCACGCTTTCCGCCGTCGGCCCTTTGCCGAAATCGTAGTATCGCGAGAGGCCAGTTGATCCGGCCAGATGCGGCTCGCGCATCCACATGTCGTAATCTTTCGTCGCATACTTGTATGCATTTTCAAGCCACGCGCGGTCCTCGTGGCCGGCAGCTTTCTCAGCATCGTAGACGCTCATAATCATTGACGACAAAAACGGCGGCTGCGCGCGGCTCAAGTAATACGTGCGGTTCGCGTTTAGGAATGTCCCGTAGTGCTCGATCTCGAAGAAAAAATTCTCCACCATGCCGCGCGCAAGCTCGACCCTGTTGTCGCGCACCAAGCCTCGAATGATGAAATAACTATCCCAGCCATACATTTCATTGAATCGCCCGCCCGGCACAACGTACGGATGTTCCAAATAAAGCAAACCGTGCGGAGAAATCTTGTTCGCGTCAATCTCACCGGGACCGTGAATCACTTGCGAAAGACGCCGCACTTGAATATTGCAGCGTTTCTGCAGGCCTTTCACCGCATCGCTCTCGGGATAATCCGCGGGCAGATAAAGCACCGACTCGCCCGCAGGAAGCTTGATATCGACCACGGTATCGCAATTGGAAAGCGACCGCGTCAGAGTGTCCCATCCGGACGCAATGTATTTTCGAATCGGCGCGAGGCCGGAATCCGCCGCATCTCCCGGCGAAGCGACTGCGGCCACTTCAAGCCACGGACATGAAATCGAGATACAAAAGAGAATCGCGAATACACAACGCCACCACGCGCGTTTCTTTCGTGTGAAACCGGGTTGATCGACCGAGTGTGTAAGCATATGGCCCAGAGAATAATCGTTCCCCACATTCGGCGCAAGCAAAGCAAGAAAGCAAAAAAACGGTGTTTCGCGGAAATGTGTCGCGGGAGTGTCGCGCGGACTTATTGCGCGGGCATCAACTTCTTGAGCTGCTCGAGATTGTCGCGCGCCAAAGTGTGCTTCGGATCGATCTGCAAGGCGCGCTCCAGGTGAGTCTTCGCTTCGGCGTATTGGCCGGTTTCCGCCAGCGCGCCGCCAAGATTCGCTTCCGCGTCGGCGTCGTCCGGGCGCAGTCGAACAGCCGCTCGAAATTGCTCGATCGCGCCGGGGAAATCATTCGATGCGATCAGCGCGTTCCCGAGATTGTAGTGCGCATCGAAATAATCCGGCCGAATCTTGAGCGCGAGATGGAAGCGCTCGATGGCCTCGCCGCTGCGTCCTGCCGCAAGCAACGCTCCACCGAGAGAATTGTTCGCCGTCGCATCGTTCGGGTGGAGTTCCAACGCGCGAGAATATTCCTTAATAGCTTCGTCAAGCTCCCCTCGCGCCTGCAGCATCGCCCCAAGATTGTAATGCGCTTCAAAATCCGCTGAATTCTTGTCCACTCGGTGCCGCGCAAACGCTTCGAGCAGCGTCTTGCGCGGGTCGGCATCGCTCTCCGCCGCCTTTTGCGGAATCACTTGCAGCCACAAGTGAGCCATTTCATCTCTAGCGCGATTGCCCGCCATCACTCGCTGCGGCGGATGGTTCGGATTCGCGATATTGTCTTCCGAATTGTCATAGGTATATTTCATCTCCACGATCGTGCCCTTCGGCAACCTCACAGGCGCGACGTAGCGGAAAACTGCCTGCCAATTCAAATCCCAGCGCGGAATATGAATCAGAGTCTTCGTGCTTCCGTCGGGCAGCGTCGCATACCCGAGCAAATCTTTCCCAAGATAATGAGCGTGCGGATAGATCGCCAGTAAATCCACATCAACCGGCAGCGTAAAATCGTCCGTCACCACGAAATCTTTCGCACCCGGCGGAATGTCGAGCGCGCGATCATTCTCAAGCTGAAGCAACATCGGAAAAATCGACGCCGGCACATCGGTGAAGTAAAGCCCGATCGTCGGCTGCACTTTTTCCGCTTTCCCCGAAGGCTGCATGTGAGTGTTGAGGACGAGATCGGTATTCTTATCGAGCCGCAGCGCCATCCCATCCGGCTCGACGTAAGGCACCGTCCCCGGCTTCCAGAATAAAAAATGGCTGTCGGGATCGAACGACTCGGATTCAATCTCCAGTTCCATGCCACCAAATCCCGCACCCGGTTCTTTTTCCATGTGCCGCGCCGATTGCGTTCGATCCACCAACACGTTCGCATGATGAATCAGCTTCTTATCTCCCGGCCGAATCTCCATCGCTTTCAGCCAGCGCACTCGGTCAACGGGCGCGCGGAAAATAAAATTCCAGTAGTTGTCGTCGCCGCCAGCCGGCAGGAGATACGGCTTATCAGCCGTCAAAATCAAGTCCGGTTTTCCAAGCTGCCAGCCTTCAACAAAATGCGGCAGCGGAGGAAGGTCGGCCGCGTCGCCCTCCTTCTCTCCGTCGTCGACCCACTCCTGAAAAAGTGAGATTTGCCGATCGGTGAGCCGTAATTCGTCTGCAAATTTCAGCTCGCCATCCTCCGGAAGCCACGGAGGCATGAGCCGCTTGCGCGT
>JBAPOP010000083.1:0-27640 GCA_049279675.1 Candidatus Acidiferrales bacterium | reverse complement strand
TGGCAGGGCTCCCGGCCATCAGCGTACCCTGCGGCAAGACATCAAACAAACTCCCGGTCGGGATGCAAATCATCGGCTCTCACTTCAGCGAGGGCCGAGTCCTCCAGATTGCAAGCGCGTTCGAACGCGCCGGCGGCTTCACGATCTAGTTCGCGTCAATTGAATGCCTGACATCGCTCGCATCCTGGAACATCTCCACGCGACGCGGCAGAAACTCCTCGCCACAATTGCGTCCGTCCCGGATCAATACTGGCTTGACGCGCCGAGAGCAGGCGCTTGGTCGCCGGCCCAGGTCGTCGCGCATGTAACGCAGGTTGAACGAGCCGTAAACAAGAATTCGACCCGACTCCTCAGCGCTCCGCTGGTCTCAATTCCCTTTCATAAGCGCCTCCACTTTCCAATCCGGATTTCCACGTGGCGCGCTTTCCGCGTGAAGGCGACAATCCCGATGAAGTCCGAATTACTCGGCGACAAAGACAAGCTCATCGCGTCGCTGGCTGCCGCGCGCAAAGTAACCACCGAGTTCCTGGAAGCAAATCGCGATCAAAATCTTGGTGCCTACTACGCTCCTCATCCGTTTTTAGGCAACCTGAATGTCTACGATTGGTATCACTTCGTCGCCTATCACGAGGAACGCCATCGAAAACAAATCCGCGAAATTGTAGAAACATTCCAACTCTAGATAAATTTTTCCTCTTTGTTTACACAATCTTCAAACACCAGATTTTCCGCCGCCGGCGAAAATATGCGAAAAATGGCCCATTTTCGTGTTTTCTCGCAGATTTGATGAAACAAAAGTTTCACGCGCATAGAACGGAAGGACTATTGCAGAGAAATTGTTGCTAACTTTAAGCTGGGTCTAGCATCGAAAGTAAATGAGAGGCGCGACATGCTGACCATCAAATCGAGCCAAAAGCTCTTTACCGAAGATGAGGTCGCCGGGCTGACGGGAATCTGCCTGGACCATTTGCGCAATTTCGCCCGCAGCCGCCACCTCGGGTTCATCGCGCGCGCCGCAGAAGCCGCTGGCGCGGAAGCGGATAAGTGGCTGTTTACCAACTCGGACCTGCTGGTTTTGGCTGTGCTGGTGGAGCGGTGCGACCACTAGACGCGCTCGCTACAGCCTCTCCCAATTCGATCAACCACATGGCCGCCACCTGGCGGCCATTTTGTTTTGCGCCGGATTTGTAGAAATCTCCTGGCAAGAGCTATTCTCTTCGCTTGCGGCCACTCTTTGGGCGCGCAACCGCATCCCACTCTAATAGGTCGAGGGGATTCTTCGAAATGACTCGCCGTGTAGGTTGCCGATTCGCGTGCGGACTCCAGCTTCCCGGCTTACTTGTTGCCGTTTCTGCGCTGATGTTTTCCAGCGTTTTGCAGGCGCAAACGCCTGATTCCAGCAGCAGGACGGCGACGCCTCAATCTTCGCCACAAGCTCCTGCGTCCCAAACTTCCGCAGTGGTCGCGCGCGGCAAGAAATTAGTCCTGAAAGACGGCTCGTTTCACCTCGTTCGCGAGTACCAAATCCAGGGCGACCGCGTGCGCTTCTACAGTGTCGAGCGTTCGTCTTGGGAAGAAATTCCGGTCGAGCTAGTGGACTGGGACGCAACCAAGAAGGCGGAAGCCGCTGAAGATAAAGAAAACGCGGCGCTTCTCGAGAAAGTTCATAAGGACGAGGTCCAGCGGAAGACGATCGCGGTGGACATCGATGCGAGCGTCGAAATTGCTCCCAACCTCTTTCTCCCCGATGGCGAAGGTCTGTTTCTGCTTGATCATCTCGCGGTATCCGAGATGAAGCAGGCCGACACGGACATTTCGTTCGTGAAGAAGCAATTTATCAAGCAAGTCCTCATTCCGATTCCGATTGTTCCGACGCGCCATACGGTCTCGATGCCAGGCACTCGCGCTACTTTGCGAATCACCAACGGTCAGCCCGAGTTTTATCGCCGCAGCAAAGACGGCCACCAGCCTGAGATCTACCTAATTCGCGCGCGCGTTCGGGCCGGAAAGCGCCAAATCGAAAACCTGGACACGCTTTTCAACGTCGAGATGGTCAAGCGGAACCCAATCTCGATAGAAACATGGGAATTGGTGAAGGGCGTTTACCGGCTGACGCTCTCACAGCCCCTCACGCCGGGTGAGTTCGCGTTCGTGGAGGTCGTGAAGGCGGATAATGATGCGATCTACGTGTGGGATTTCGGCGTAGATCCGAGCCCAGCAGCCAAGTAACAGCGACTTTGCATCGAAATTGGTGTTAGCTAAAGCTGAGGGCGATTGCTTATAATGGTACTCGGCGGACGGCTTCGTAGTGATTCCCCCACTTCCCGTGCGGAGCTGACAACAGTGACCAAGTAGATTTTCTTTAGGAAAGTTGTAACGAATCGTCGCCACAGTCAATCTCACTTTAGCTGTAGTTCACACTCGAATGAACGGGGAAACGGACAAGAAAATGCACATCTGCCCGCGGTGCGGCAGCGGAACGGTTCGGAGGTCTGTGCGTCAGGGATTCATGGAAAGGGTGGTCTATCGGGTCATGTCGATGGGACCATACCGGTGCTCGTCCTGCGACTACCGGTTCATGGACCGCAGCACGGGATTGAGTAAATCTGAGACTGAGCCCGCCGGGACTCCGTGAGGTACCGCAGCGCGGCGATTCCCGTCTGCAGATTGATTTAGGCGATCTTGACCGGCTGCGATTCTAGGACTTCCGTCAACACTGAGGCGAGTCCCGAAAGCTGGAAGGGCTTCTGTATCGCCCGAGCACCAAGCGCCCGGTAGCCGTCGATGGCCGACGCATCGAGCATGTCACCCGTCATGAAAACGAAGCGCGCGGGCGAAGAACCAACAGCGCTCAACCTCTGGAAAAGCTCTTCGCCATTCATTCCCGGCAAGTTATAGTCGCAGAGAATCACGTCAAACTGACGCATCGCGAGGATTGCCAGAGCTTCCTCGCACGACGAAACCGTTTCGACGGCCATACCGCGTGCCGCGAGGCCTTCCGAAACCAGTTCGCGAATACCATCCTCGTCATCTACTACCAACACCGAGTGCCCTTGCAGGCTGGGCACAACTTGTCGTGTTCGGGCTGAGTGCGTCGCCGTGTCCGTGGTACCCAGCGTGAAAACGATTGAGCTCGCCACCGGCAAGATCATTTTGATCGAGGCGCCGCGCCCGGGCGCGGAATGCACTTCGATCGTGCCGCCGTGCTCGCGAATGATCGCCATCGAAATCGTAAGGCCCAAGCCAGTGCCGCCTCCCGGACGCTTCGTCGTAAAGAACGGATCGAAGACGCGGCTTAGAATTTCCGGCGGAATCCCCGGGCCATCGTCGTCGAATGTCACAACGACGTTGCTATCGAGACGAATTGCGGTGATCTGAATCTTGCCGCTATCGCGGACGGCTGAAATCGCCTGCTCGGCGTTAATCACCAGATTCAAAAAAACTTGCAGCAAAAGGCTCGCGTCACCCTGGACCGGCGGCAAATCCGGCGTCGGCTTGAACTCGAATGCAATGTGCTTTTTATTTAGCGTGCTGCCGTGAAGTTGCAGCACGCGTTCGATGAGCTGCTCGACCTGCACGGGCGTGCGACCTGGCGCCGCGCGTCGCGAGAATGCCAGCAGGCTCTGCACAATGTCCGCGGCCCGGCGCGCCTGCTGCCGGACAAGATCGGCCTGGCGGCGCATGGATTCGTCGGCGGCGCGCTCGCGCAAGAGATCGGATACGCCGAGAATAGCGGTGAGCGGGTTATTCAGCTCGTGCGCCACGCCCGCGAGCATTTGCCCCATCGCGGCAAACTTCTCAGTCTGAATGAGTTGTTCCTCGAACTGCTTCTCTTCGGTAACGTCGCGCAGGGAAGCAACCACGCCGATGATCTTGCCGTCACCAGCCATCAGCGGGCTGGCGCTGACGCGGGCCGTCCGCCAACTGCCGTTCGAGTGCTTGAGGCGATACTCGAAGCGCACCGAGGGCTTCTGGCCGTTGATCACGCTACGGAATTCTCCCTGCACCCGCTCGATATCTTCCGGATGCGCTCGCTCTCCGACCGTATTTCCCAAAAGTTCAGCCGGCGCCACGCCCACAAACTCTTCGCTGCGCGGGCTAATAAAAGTGAATTTGATGTCCGTGTCGAGCGCGATGATCAGATCCGGGAAGCATTCGACAAGCCGGCGGCCGAATTCCTGCTCCTGCTGAAGGCGCCGTCCGATTTCCACTCGCTCGGTGATGTCCACGAGCGTGCCTTGAATTCGCGAGATCTTGCCCGCGCCGTCTCGGATGGCCGAGCAGGAGTCGAGGCAACGAATCTTCTTGCCGTCTTTGCGGACGAGGGAGACTTCGAAGTTCCGGATCGAGCCAGTTTTTTCGAGTTCGCTGACCTTCCATCCGCGATGCGCCGGGTCTTCGTAGATGGCGGATTTGTTTATGAGCATCAACTCTTCTTTGTGGTCGTACCCCAGCATCTTCACGAGAGCCGGATTGGCTTCGAGGATCTTGCCTTCCACGGTGCTGAAATAAACGCCTTCCTGGAGGGACTCGAAGAGCTCGGTGAAGCGAAGCTCGGTCTGGCGCTGAGCGGTGACGTCGCGGGCCACGCCGCTGATCGCAATGACTTCGTCGCCTTTCAAAATCGGCTGCAGGACGGCGTCGAAATACCGGAGTTCGCCGTTCTTGCGAATTTTGGCTTTGATGATTCCGGTCCAGGAGCGCTTCTCTTTGAAGAGAGGCAGTATCGTTTGCGCGAGCTCTTTCGTGGGCTCGCTGAAAAACTCGCCGATGGAGTGGCGAACCACGTCGTTGAACGAGAGATTCAGGATGTCCGTGAAGCGGCGGTTGACGACCTTCAGTTCCCCTTCGAGCGATACGTTGAAAACGATATGGTCGAGACTGTCGATCAGCTCGCGGTAGCCATGCTGCGAGCGCGCGACCACGTCCAGCAACTTTTCGATCTGCTCGTCCGAAGGAGGCTTCGACGCGCTCTCCTGCATTCCACGCCGGTAGCCGCGCAATTCCATGACCTCGCGGCGCTGGTGCCAGACATAGAAGCCGAACAGACCTACGAGAATCACGAGGCCGATGGGCAAAGCTTCGAGCCGCTGCGGCAGCGCGCGAATGGAACTCCACGACGTGATACCCAGGCCGATGGAAAGAAGAACGATAATGATGAAGCTCGAGCGCCACAGATTCCGCTCGCGCCGCTCGGCCTGCTCCCAGTGAGCGCGCTCCGCTTCGGACTGCGGCTTGTTTGGCTGCTGGCTCATGAGCGGTGAGTAATCTCCCAAGTGAGGCGCTAGATGGTTCTAGTACCACCCTTTCTTGAATTCTACGGGCGGCTTGAGGGCCTAGCAAACTGAAACACGCGGGCGATTTCCATTTACGCAACCCCTCGTGGAGGCAGGGTCGGTTGTGGAGGATTCGGTCGTGTTTTGAGAAAAACGCTCGGGCATATGTGCTCGGGTCCGTTACGGCGGCTCGTCGGCAGGCGGTTCGGTTTGGCTCTGTATGGCTTGTGGGTGCGCAAGGCAACCGCAGATCCCTCACTTCGTTCGGGATGACAACTGTAACGCTTGGTGGGTGATTGGTGAACCGATCGGAGCGAACAGCTTGCGGCGCGCGTGAAACGCTTGAGCGAGAGTGGTCAATTTTGTACCGATTAGGAACGACCTCCGAGATTTGTTTTCTAGAGGTTGCGGAGATTTCTAATCGTTTTGGTGTACCGATTAGAATTGGGCAATTTGCGGCGCCACCCATCTTGATTACTGCTCCGTACATCATCCGACTAGTCATAGCTATGGCGCCACCATAGCAGACGGTTTGCGAGTACGCAAATGGCGAAGTCGTAAGAATTGTGACAGATGAAAATCCCGTCGGGAAAAGATAGATCGCGTTGAATACGCGGGCACGCCGATTATTCGATGGTGTATATATTAGCGGTCGCTGTTGCCCGGGGGGAGTTGGGTGAGGTCGGCGGAAGCGGTTTAGTGTCGTTAGGATACGCGGTGGCGTCAGCCTGAATAATTTGGACTGCAAGCCGCGTCTTAACGCCGATCCGGATGGTTGGGGTCGGTAAACTCAAGGAACTCAATGGGTGCGCCGTTTTCGACGATGAACGCGACGCGTACGCCGTCGGATGGGCTGTTCGGCGCAATCAGAATTTCCCGGCCTACCAACTCGGATGCTGGGTCACTCACCTCAAAAGCAACATGTGGCACTTGCCTGACCAACTCGGGAATAGGCGCGTCCGCTTCGAACCGCATCCATTCCACGCCATACTCGCTGTTTTCGTGTCCGACAATAAAGATCTTTAGACGTTCGATGTGGCGCTCTCCAGGCCTCGGTTGGCTGGTGGGAATTCCAATGTGGTGATATCGGCGCATTTTCTAGCCTCCGTTCTGAAATAGCGCGAATTCTAAGGGATGATACTGCGCAGAGGGAAAAGGAAACGCGGCTTTTTGGGGGTGACAGGCTCGCCGACGCTGCGGTTGCCGACGGAGTGAGAGCGGTATGCGGTATCCGGATTCCTCAATCAACGCGAAATCCGAAAGACGGCCGGCCTTCCGGCCAGCCCTACGGGTGCTGGCGGGCCATCTGTCGCCGTCATGGTTACTGTTCATTTGCTCGGAGACAAAAACGCGGACAAGATGCCGGCGCTACGATTGCATGATTGCCGCCGAAGTCAGATGAAACGGATTACTTTCAGTTAGCCGACCACTCTGGACTAAATGTAGAGTACGAACACGACGAGACGATTCGTGACAGGTTGGAATGGTGTTAAGGTATATCGCCAAGGGCCTTGAGGGGGGAGCAGGACGGGCCATCCGGTTGGTATGACAACAATCTCGCGTCTGAGGGGAAACCAATGCAGCGAAAAATTCTCAGGACGATCGCTTTAGGAAGTCTTGCGCTGGTTTTGGGGCTCGGTGCGGCGGGGTGGGCGCGAGCACAGGACGCCAAAGCACCCTATCCGAACATGGCGCCGCTCGATCAATACCTGATGGAGCGAAATGATGAGATCGCGCTGGCGCGGAGCGCTGCCCCGGAATCCATTTCAGGGGATGCCGAGGTCGTGATCCTCGGACGGCATGGTTACGAAACGGCCGTCAAAGGCAAGAATGGTTTCCTGTGCATCGTGGAGCGATCGTGGATGTCTCCGTTTGACTTTCCGCAGTTCTGGAACCCGAAGATGCGAGGTCCGATTTGTTTCAATTCCCCCGCTGTGCGATCCATTCTGCCGCTCACTTATAAGAGGACGGAGTTGGTATTCGCCGGACTCTCCAAATCTCAGATTCTGGATGGAATCAAAGCATTCGACGCGAAAGAGCTGCCCGCCCTGGAACCTGGCGCAATGTGCTACATGCTGTCGAAACAAGGATACCTGAACGACGACGCTGGGCATTGGCGTCCTCACCTGATGTTTTACGTCCCACTTGCTGATCTGAAATCCTGGGGAGCGGATCTGCCGGGCTCTCCAGTGATGTTGAATCCACAATTTCAAGGCACTGGCGCGCCGATAACCGAGTTCATGATCCCGGTGTCGAACTGGTCAGACGGAACAGCCGCTCACGAGGATGCACACTGACGCGGGCCCTACGAAAACCACTCGTGGCGCGGGCATCTTGCCCGCGATGTCGTAGCGTGGCGGGTTATCGCTGCCGGGAGAGACGCTTTAGAGTTCGATTGTGCCGTGAAGGTACAAGCGTGCCTTGCCGGCGATTTTCACGCGATCGCCAGCGATTGTGCTGTGCATGAATCCACCGCGGGCGCTGAGTTGTTGCGCGCGGAACGTTTTCTTCCCCAGCCGGCCCGCCCAATAGGGAGCGAGCGAGCAGTGTATCGAACCGGTTGCGGGGTCCTCATCGATGCCGGCGGACGGTGCAAATAATCGGCACACGTAGTCCACTTCACCTTCGCCAGGAGCGGTAACAATTGCTCCGCCGCCGATTCCCATGTCTATTTTGGCAAGAGCGGAAATATCGGGCGAGAGCACTCGCACTTGCTCAGCCCGATCCAACACTACGAGATAATCGCGCGGCGATTTCATGACTAACGCCGATTTCAAACCCAAGGCTGGCAAGAGGCCGACTGGCGTCTCACATGGTTCGGGTGGCCACGCGGGAAAATCCACTTCAAAGCTGTCTTGGTTCTGAGCGATGGTCAAGATGCCGCTGCGGGTGTGGAAGCGAACCGGCCACACGCTGTGCTTCCGCAGAGCAAGCACGTAGGCGGATGCCAAAGTCGCGTGCCCGCATAGGTCGTCCTCGATTTTGGGAGTGAACCAGCGCAAGTCGAAATCGCCCTCAGCGCGAGGAACAACGAAGGCGGTGTCGCTGTGCCTGTTCTCAGCCGCAATTTTCAGCATGATGCTATCCGCGGGAAAAGCGGAAAGGATGCAGACGCCTGCCGGATTACCCGTGAACAGCTCACTCGTAAATGAATCAACGTGGTAATACGAAATTGCCATGCCGTGCTCCTCTAGGCTACTTGACCACTCTAAAAGACGCGCCATCGGCGCGCGGCGATGATGAGCGTTTTTTTCGAAGTGTGGGCATTCTCATTTACGCGGATGATAGCACCGCGTAGGATCACGACTGAGTGTTGGTTGATGGATGCGTTCATTGTCAGTGGCGGCGAAGGCGAGAAGCGGATGGTCTAAGCTATCAGTTGTGCGGGTGCCAGCGGGACGTGCGCAGCTGCTATCGTTTCTGTACGTTGATCGGGCACAAAAGCGCCGGCTGGAAGCCGGCGCTACGATTGACTGATTGCCAACGGAGTGAGCTGCGGTGGTCGAAGTCGGATTTCTCGATCAACGCGAAATGCGAAAGACGGCCGGCCTTCCGGCCAGCCCTACGAGTGCTGACTGCGCGGAAGTCTGCGTTCGGGCTAGCATACCGGTGGCGTATGATCGTGAAAAAAGACACTCATTGCTGTAGGGCAACGCGGGCGAGTCATAGTTGAGCCAAAATTCGAAAAGACCGATTAACGCCCCTTCCGAATCGTTCCTGTCACGAGCCGTATCTCGCATTCGCTATTTGGGCGTTCGAGCAATTCCGGGGCTTATTGTTTACGGACTGTTGTCCAAGTTATTTCATTATCGGGCGATCTGTTGCGTGTGGGTCGATTTGGAAGAGTGGAGTCACCTTTCCGATGAGACGGTTACGGTCGAAGCCAGGTCGCTCAATGCAGAAGAGATCAAGACTCAAGCGAAGCAGATCGAAGAGGATCCAGAGGAAGTCGACCGAACTCTTGCAGCTGGGGTGGAAGCTTTCGGAGCTTTAAAGGGCGAATCGATCGCGTCTTGCTTGTGGATCTCGCCTCATCCACCATCATTGAATGACGAATTTGCGTTGGAATTTGAGGGGCGACTAACCTATTTTTACAAAGCCTTCACTCAACCCGGATACAGAGGATTGGGTTTAATGCCCGGCGTTTTGCGGGCAGCTTTAGAAAACTGTGCATCTCGCGGTTATCAGGGCGCAGTTGCGTGTATTGACGTCGCGAATCGGCCTTCGTGCCGGGCGTTTGGATCGGCTGGATTCAAGACGATCGCAACATTTCGATCCGGCAAGGTATTTGGGAGATATTGGATTAGGCCCACTGGGAGTCAAAGCAAGCCTCGCTTTCGCGTCCGGCGCATCCTTTCGGAAAAAACGAGCGGCCACCTCTTTGACTAATTGAAACCCAATATTGTTCTTGCCGGAAGACCACACGTCACAATCGTTGCCCCTAGATTTGTGGAGCGGAAATGAACGGCGGCAGGCCCGGTTAGGGACCTGCCGCCGATTTCGTTTGAGATGAGACCGAGGACGTAGATTTCCGCGCGTTCCTCAGTACACCTGGACTTTGTTTACTTTGCCGTTGGCGAAGGTCAGGACCCAGCGATGGCCGTCCTTCAGGTAGAACCATGTTTCGGAGAACGTTCCATCCGTTGTGTCGTTGATCTTTTTCTGCTCGGGATCGCCGAAACTGATCTGCACCATCTGGTAGGTCATACCTTCGGTGACCGTTCTCGCGGCGATGGCGCTCTTGAATTCCGTTGGGAAATCTTTCGCTGCGACCTCTGTTTGAAGTTTGCTGACGTCGAGGACGCGAGCCATGAAATTGAGAATTGCTTCGGGCTGAAGATCATGGTCGGTGACGTTCGTCATATAGCGAAAATTTACGCGGGAACCGCCGGCGCGCATGTAGGCTGCGTTCACTTTGCTCGCGTGATTGGCGCCACGGCGTCCTTCGCCGCCGCCACCGAGATGAATTTCGATGCGGTCGCTATCTACTTTTACGTCGGTGATCGTCTGCCATTGTTCGGCTTCCGCGCCGACGCCTTTTGACTTTAGCTCCTTGCTCATCGAGCCGAGATCCAACCCGCGTTCGTCAACGCGCTTGCCGTGCGGAGGCACCAAGTAGACGTCCACGCCTTCTTTGGTGGCTGGCAATTCGACGAGCGGCTTTACATCTTTGCCCAGCAGCAGTTTATCCAGGGCATCTTTCGATTGCTTTGAAACGTCGGCAAAAAGGATGCCGGGGGAGATTAAAGACGAAGCCACCATGAAGGCTGCAAAACGCCACGGGCCAATACTTTTCACTGTGGTTCCTCCTCGGAACAGCTGCAAGGATGCAGCAATTGCGTGCTGGCGGACAGACGACTTTCGCAATCTGGAGCGCGGAGAGCAATGAACTGAAGGAGCTAAAATGGGGGCGATTTAAGTACTAGTACGTTAAGACATTGGCATTGCTATTTCAAAAGACGGCCGGCCTGCCGGCCAGCCCTACCAAGAGCGGAGAAAACGGCGACTTTTACGTATTGAATTGCTTTCCGGACGCCCGATGGATCGGGCTCGGTCGTGCGGCCAAACGATATGAATTAATTCTTCGGTAGACGGCTCCAGTGTACTCCTTGGCGGTTTCGAAGTTCCTGGTAAACGCGTTAACCGAACAGAAGAATTTAGAACCTCAGGAAATGCGAGCGGTCAGGCAGAACCTATGGCGACGGCACTACTGTCTTGTTGGGTTTTTGCCTATAGATGTAAGATGGCGCAAGAAAGTCAGGAGCAATCATGGCCAATCAAGCACCACTGAAATATGTCTTCTACATCGCCGCTACGCCGGAGAAAGTGTGGGAAGGCTTTGTGTCGCGGGAGTCGAACAGCATCATCTTCGGGGGCGCTGAGTTTCAGGCGGACTTGAAGCCTGGCGGCTCGCTCGCGTGGGTAGGGCCGGGACCCGATGGCAAGCCGATGACATACGTCAAAGGCGAGATTCTGCGATTTGAGCCGCCAAAAATCTTTCAGTACACTTTCGCGATGGGCCAGAGTGCCAAGGCGTCACGCGCGACGATCGAACTCGCGCCAGAGACCGAAGCCACCCAAGTAACGGTAACGCACGATGAGTGGGCCGAGGGTGATCCCACTTACGCTCTCTGCGCCGATGGTTGGCCACGTATTCTTTCCCGCCTGAAGACGCTGCTTGAAACCGGGAAGACATTCAAGCCCCATTGATACAGCCGTCAGACAAACGGTTCGATGTGTCAGACCCGCATCACTGCTTCGATCCGGTGCATCATGGTATAAAGCTCTGCGCGATCACGGAGGAGCGACTTCTCATGCGCTCCAGGGGAGCACCATGGCCACTCGCACACTTCTCCTCACCGGGCTGAGAATCCTGGCTGTGTGTCTTCTGTTTGCGGTCTGCTTCATCGCTGGCGGCGCGCTTTCCGGACTCGACAAAGTTGCGCAGGAATCGATCGCGTCCCAGCCGGACGCGCACGCCAGTCCGCAAGTCGCGCCGATGCCCGGCGATTTTCTTCGCGGTTTTCTAATTTTGTCGCTTAGTGTTGGCGGCGTTCTTTCCTACCTCATCCTCAGGGCCCGCTGGCACGGCTGGATGCTGGTCGCCGCCATCTTCGTTAGCATGTATGGCATTTCGACTGTCGCCAGCCAGATTGATTCCATTGCCTTTCTCTCAAATAAATTGCCTCATGGAATGATCCGGGCGATTTTCGTCCAAGGTGCGATTGCGGCAGCGCTGTTCGCGCCTCTCGCGGTCCTGACGCTCGGCAAGTGGCGAGCTGGCTCAATTCGTGCGACTAAGCGGACGGATGTCCGGCCGAAGCTGGCTTCGGTCGTCCTGCGAGTCGCGATCCTCGTCGCAGCCTTTGTCTTCCTGTACATGTTCTTCGGCTATTACGTCGCTTGGAGAAACCCTGAACTCCAGCGCTACTATGGAGGGCCGGAACTGGCGAGCTTCTGGGCGTCGTTGAGGCACAACTGGATAAGCGCCCGCTGGATTTACGCTCTTGCCGCGTTCCGCGGTTTGCTCTATGTAGGGTGTCTGTACCCAATCGTCCGAATGCTCCGCACTTCGCGGTGGGAATCGGCTTTGGCTGCGGCACTCTTTTCGGCTTGCTGGACGACGATCTTGCTGTTGCCGAATCCGTTGATGCCCGCGAGTGTTGCGCGGAGTCATTTTTGGGAGACGCTGGGATTCAACTTGGTCTTCGGCGCCCTCGCGGGATGGCTGCTGTGCATTACTCCACCGGCGCCCCAAGTGGAACCGAATCTGACGGCCGGGTTGGCGGCTTCGAAGCTGTAGCGTTGGGTGTCACTCGATCGCGTCCGACCCGTTGGAAATTACGAGCCTGCTCCGCTACGGTCCAGAAACGACAATTCGCCAGAAATTCCCGAGATGCCGACTAATACGACGAAAAACGATGAGCCAAAGGGTAAGGCGACCGGCGCGGCGGGTCCCGGCAAGGACCTCGGAAACTTTACGAGCTATGCGCATTCGCGACTCGCGGCGCATTTTCAGGCGACGCGGACGGGATATTCGACCACGACCTACGATCCGATCGCAGCTTTTCTTCCTGGGAGGCTTCTGAAGTGGATTCCGCAAGTGGCGAAATATTGGTTTCACAAGAAGCACTCATTTCGGGATTACACGGCACAGGGAAAAGGGACGGGGATTTATGAGATCGAAGACCGCGTGAAGATCGGCATCGCGGGCGATTGGGGCACGGGGACGGATGAAGCGAAGACCGTTGCGGCGGCGATGGAAAAAGCCGATCCGGATTTCACGATTCATTTGGGTGACGTGTATTACGTCGGCGACTCGAATGAAGTGCGAGAGAATTTCCTCGGGGAGAAGACGAGCCCGTACGCGCCGGTGAAGTGGCCGATGGGCGCAAAGGGCAGCTTTGCGCTCAACGGCAATCATGAAATGTATGCGGATGGAAACGGCTACTGGAGGCACGTGCTGCCGCGGATGGGATTGAGAGAACGCGGCGACGAATGGGGAGAAGGACAGTGGGCGAGTTTCTTCTGCCTCGAGAATAAACACTGGCGAATCATCGGGCTGGACACGGGCTACAACTCGACGCGTTTTGATTGGGGCAAGATGCCGGTGCTGCAGAGGAGCGAATGGCTGCGCAAGACCACGCATCTCAAGCCCACGTGCGCGCTTCCCGAGCCTTTGGTCGAATGGCTCGCGTCTTCCGTGAATCCCGACGGAGACAAGCGCGGATTGATTTTGCTGTCGCATCACGGGCCGCATTCGGGGTTTGAGAGCTGGTATCAAATTCCGTCGAGGCAATTGGCGAAGATGATTCACCGGCCGGTGCTTTGGATCTGGGGCCACGAGCACCGGCTGGCGATTTATGGAAAGTTCGGCGTGAAAGACGGCGTCGAGGCGCACGGGCGATGCCTCGGGCACGGCGGCATGCCCGTCGAGCGCGGCGCGGCGCCAGACATTCAGGATTGCCGATGGCTCGCGTGGGACAACAGGCGCTATCCGAGCGATGAGAAAGTGAATGTTGGCTACAACGGATATGCGAATTTTTCGTTTAACGGGCCGGCGCTGCACATCGCGCATTACGATTTGAATCAGTCGCTGGTGCTGACGGAAGATTGGCATGTGGATATTGAGACTGGGGAGCTGGAGGGGCCGAAGCTGAGGAAGGTGATGGAGGATGCGTCGGTGCATTGGCGGGAAGAGTAGGAAATTTCAGATTTCAAATTTGAAATTTCAGATTTCGGAGTTGAGTGGCGCAGTTTTAATCGTGCTGAGACATCTTTGACCGAGATGGCTGCGGGGAAAAACGCCGGCAGGATGCCGGCGCTACGATTGGCTGATTGCCAATACGGAGATCGCCGTGGGTCGCGCGGTATCATCGTCTGATCGAATTTCGCGGAGGTTTAAGTGACCGATTACATCGAGAAGCTGCGCGGCGCGATTCGAGATTTGCATGGGGTGGAATCGAAGCATGCGGGGAGCGTGCCGGTGAAGGAGATGTATCAGGGGAAGACGGTGTGGGAGGGAGTTGTGGAAGTGTTTGAGTTGGAAGGGCATCCCAAGGCGGCCAAGGCGTACGCGTGGATACACAATACGGACGATCCTGAGAATCCGGGGCGGCTGGTGATTGTGCTGCAGATTGCGCCGGTGTTGTCGCCGGAATTGGCAGTGAAGGCGGCGATTCTTGAGGATTATCGGAATCGGGGGACCGCGGGGGCGGATTAGATTGTTGCGTGATTTCAGGGGACGGCGCGGAGAAAAAACGCCGGCAGGATGCCGGCGCTACGATTGCGTGATTGCCATCGGCGAGATCATCTCGAGTTGAGCTGGTCGCCTGTAACAGAGACCCACCTTTGCTGCGCAATGATGGGGAACCCGGAAAACCTAAGCGACGAAGCGGGCGCAGCGAACGACGCGCCTTCGTGCAACAGAAGAAAAAAAACAGCCGAAAACAAATCGGCGGCGGGCCGTTGAGAGGCTTGCCGCCGATTTGTGTTTGAGTTGGGCCGAACAGCCTCACGTCTCGCGGCGCACAGGGCGACGCGAGCGCGTGAATTACAGAAGACTAGCTTTCCGCGACCGCGTCGGTATCCTTGCGAAGGAAATCGAGCGCGGCAGCCTCCTCCGGAGTGAGCTCCGGCTCCATCTCCACCGGCTCTTCGAGCGGCGTTTCGGTGAGCAACTTGATATTCCGATAGCGCTCGAGACCCGTGCCGGCGGGAATCAACCGGCCCATGATGACGTTCTCCTTGAGGCCGCGCAGGTAGTCCACCTTGCCGGAAATAGCGGCTTCGGTGAGTACGCGTGTGGTCTCCTGGAAGCTCGCGGCCGAGATGAACGAATCGGTCGAAAGCGACGCCTTGGTGATGCCGAGGAGCAGCGGACGGCCCGTTGCCGGGCGGCTGCCTTCGCGGATGATGCGGTCGTTTTCCTCGCGGAAGCGGAACTTGTCGATCTGCTCCTCGAGGAGGAACGCCGTATCGCCGACGTCCTCAACCTTCACCCAGCGCATCATCTGGCGGACGATCGTCTCGATGTGCTTGTCGTTGATGTTGACGCCCTGCAGGCGGTAAACCTCCTGAATCGAGTTCACGAGGTAAGCCTGCGTGTACTTTTCGCCGAGGACGGCGAGCAAGTCGTGCGGGTTCAGCGGGCCGTCGATCAAAGGCTCGCCGGCATGCACGTGCTCGCCTTCTTGAACGTTGATGTGAACGCCGCGAGGAATCGAGTATTCCTTCAGCGTGCGGCCATCCTCGCTTTCGACGAAGATTTTGCGCTGGCCCTTGACGATGTCGCCGTACTTGACCACGCCGTCGATTTCGCTGATGACAGCAGGATCCTTCGGCTTGCGCGTTTCGAAAAGCTCGACGACGCGGGGTAGACCGCCGGTGATGTCCTTGGTCTTGGTGGTCTCGCGCGGAATCTTCGCAAGAACGTCGCCCGGCTGGACCTCGTCGCCATCCTGCACCATCAAGTGCGCGCGGGAAGGCATGAGGTACTTCTTGCGGACGCGGCCTTGCGAATCGCGGATCTGAATCGTCGGCTGATGCTTTTCGTCGCCCGGCGGCAGCGTGACAACGAGCTGCGAAAGCCCGGTGACTTCGTCGACTTGCTCTTCGATCGTCACGCCGGACTGCAGGTCCTTGAACTGGACCGCGCCGCCCGCTTCCGTGAGAATCGAGAACGTGTATGGATCCCATTCCGCCAACACCTGGCCGACCGAAACAGGCTGGCCATCTTCGACCTTGAAGCGCGCGCCGTAAACGACGTGGTGGCGCTCCTTCTCGCGGCCCTTTTCATCGACAACAGCAAGCAAGCCGGAGCGGTTCATCGAAATGAGCACCTTGTTGCGGCCCTCGACGATCTTGAGGTCGATGAAGCGGACGAAACCGTTGTTCTTGGCTTCGACTTTCGACTGCTCGGAAACGCGGCTCGCCGTGCCACCGATATGGAAGGTGCGCATGGTGAGCTGAGTGCCGGGCTCACCGATGGATTGCGCGGCGATGACGCCGACGGCTTCGCCCATCTCGACCGTGCGGCCCGTGGCGAGGTTGCGGCCGTAACAGTGGACGCAAGCGCCGCGACGCGATTCGCACGTCAACACCGAGCGAATCTTGACGCGCTCGATGCCGGCCGCTTGAATCGAGTTCGCCAGCTCTTCGGTGATCTCCTGGTTGATCTCGACGATGACGTTGCCTTCGTAGTCTTTAATTTTCTCGAGCGAAACGCGGCCCACAACGCGGTCGCGCAGCGGCTCGACTTCGACGCCGGCCTCAATGATCGGCTCGACGAAAATGCCGTCGGCCGTGCCGCAATCGTATTCGCTGATGATTACGTCCTGCGCCACGTCGACGAGACGCCGCGTGAGGTAGCCGGAATCGGCGGTCTTGAGCGCCGTATCGGCGAGTCCCTTGCGGGCGCCGTGCGTCGAGATAAAGTATTGCAACACGTTCAAACCTTCGCGGAAGTTTGAAGTGATAGGTGTCTCGATAACTTCGCCGGAAGGCTTGGCCATCAAGCCGCGCATGCCTGAAAGCTGGCGGATCTGCTGCTTCGAACCGCGGGCTCCCGAGTCAGCCATAACGTAAATCGGATTGATGATGCCTTCCTTGTCCTGCTGCTCGAGCGTCTTGAACATTTCGTCCGCAACTTTTTCGGTGACGTCGCTCCAGATGGCGATAACTTTGTTGTAGCGTTCGCCGTTGGTGATCGCGCCATCGAGATATTGCTGCTGGACTTTGACGACTTCGCGCTCGGCGTTGTCCACGAGCTTGAACTTATCGCCCGGGATAACCATGTCGCTGATGCCGATCGAGACGCCGCCGCGAGTGGCGTAGAGGAATCCGAGTTCCTTCAGCTTGTCGAGCGCCTGGACCGTCTTTTCGAGGCCGAAGCGCAGATAGCAATACTGGACGAGCTGCTGAATTCCCTTCTTCTTGAGCAAACCGTTGATGAACGGCATGTCCGTCGGGAGATGATCGTTGAAGATCACGCGGCCGACGGTGGTGTGCAGGAACTGGCGATTGAGCGTGACGGTCGCTGTGTGCGGCACGTCCTGATCGTCATACGCGGTCGTGAGGTCAATCACCTCGCCGGTGTAGCGCAGACGGATCGGAGTGAGAAGTTCGATGTCGCCGGATTCGAGCGCGAGCACGACTTCTTCCGGAGAGCCGAACGCGCGGCCTTCGCCCTTCGCGCCGGGCTTGGACTTGGTCAGATAGTAGATGCCGAGGACCATGTCCTGCGTCGGCACGGCGAGCGGCATGCCGTTCGCAGGCGAAAGAATGTTGTGCGAACTGAGCATCAACACCGACGCTTCCACCTGAGCTTCAGGAGAAAGCGGAATATGCACCGCCATCTGATCGCCGTCGAAGTCGGCGTTGAACGCCGTGCAAACGAGCGGATGGATGCGAATGGCTTTGCCTTCGACGAGCACGGGCTCGAACGCCTGAATGCCGAGCCGATGGAGCGTCGGAGCGCGGTTCAGAAGAACGGGATGCTCGCGAATGACGTCTTCGAGGATGTCCCAAACGATGGACTCTTGCGCCTCAACGAGTTCCTTCGCCTGCTTGATGGTGGTGCAGTGGCCCGCGGCTTCGAGCTTGTGATAGATGAACGGCTTGAAAAGCTCGAGCGCCATTTTCTTAGGCAGGCCGCACTGATGGAGCTTCAACTCGGGGCCAACGACGATGACCGAACGGCCCGAGTAGTCCACGCGCTTGCCGAGAAGATTCTGGCGGAAGCGGCCCTGCTTGCCCTTGAGCGTGTCGGACAGCGACTTGAGCGGGCGGTTATTGGTGCCGCGAAGAACGCGGCCGCGGCGGCCGTTGTCGAAGAGCGCGTCAACGGCTTCCTGCAACATGCGCTTTTCGTTGCGGACGATGACGTCCGGCGCGTGCAGCTCCATGAGCTTCTTCAACCGGTTGTTGCGGTTGATCACGCGGCGATAGAGATCGTTCAAATCGGATGTAGCGAAGCGGCCGCCATCGAGAGGCACAAGCGGGCGCAATTCCGGCGGAAGTACCGGAATCACGTCGAGAATCATCCATTCGGGCTTGTTGCCGCTCTTGCGGAACGCTTCGAGAACTTTGAGGCGCTTCGCGAACTTGATCCGCTTCTGAAGGCTCGGATCAATCTTCATTTTTTCGCGAAGCTCTTCGCTCAGCTTGTCCACGTCCACACGGCGGAGCAATTCCTTGATGGCTTCCGCGCCCATACGCGCGTCGAACTTGCCGGCGTATTCGCGCTGAAGCTCGCGGAATTTTTCCTCGGGCAGAATTTCCTTGAGCTTGATGCCCGGGGCCTCTCCTGGATCGATCACGACGAAGGCTTCGAAATAGAGAATGTGCTCGAGATCGCGCATGGTGATATCGAGCAGGTAGCCGATGCGGCTCGGCAGGCCTTTGAAGAACCAGACGTGCGAGCAGGGCGATGCCAGCTCGATGTGGCCGAGGCGCTCGCGGCGAACCTTACTGAGCGTCACTTCCACGCCGCACTTGTCGCAGATCACTCCGCGGTGCTTCATGCGCTTGTACTTGCCGCACAAGCATTCCCAGTCCGTTACCGGACCGAAAATTTTCGCGCAGAACAATCCGTCGCGCTCGGGCTTAAACGTCCGGTAGTTGATCGTCTCCGGCTTGGTGACTTCGCCGTGCGACCACGACCGGATTTTTTCCGGACTCGCCAAGCTGATGCGAATCGAATCAAAATCCGCAATCTGGCTGGCGCGATCATAAGGGCTCGATCGATACAAGGGCGAACCTCCCGTCCCGATTTTCCCGGGACAAAAACTGTTAGAAAGCCGTTAAACCATCTGCAGCGCCGCTATCCTGCGCGAGCAATTCGAGCGCAGGACAGCGAGCCCGCGTTTCCTCAATCGGCAGCGTCCGCCTTCTCCAACTGCGGTTTCTGCCGCTTCATCAATTCGACGTCCAAGCAGAGCGACTGCAGCTCGCGGACGAGAACGTTAAACGATTCGGGCACTCCCGGCTCGATACCGGGCTCGCCCTTGACGATCGCCTCGTAAATTTTCGCGCGGCCGTAGACATCGTCCGACTTTGCGGTGAGCAGCTCCTGAAGGATGTGCGCCGCGCCGTACGCTTGCAGCGCCCACACTTCCATTTCTCCGAAGCGCTGTCCGCCGAACTGCGCCTTGCCGCCAAGAGGCTGCTGGGTGATGAGCGAGTACGGGCCGATCGAACGAGCGTGAATCTTGTCGTCAACAAGGTGCGAGAGCTTGAGCATGTAGATGAATCCAACGGTGACGTTCTGAGCGAAAAGATCGCCCGACATTCCGTCGTAGAGCGCGATCTTGCCGGTTTCGGGCAGGTTCGCGGCCTGAAGGAGCTGCCGGATGTCGGTCTCACGTGCGCCGTCGAATACAGGCGTGGCCATGGGGATGCCGTCGCGCAGGCCCCGCGCCATCTCGATGAGTTCTTCGTCGCCGAGATCCGCAATGGATTTCCAAACCGCCGTCGGCCCAAACACGTCCTTGAACCACTTGCGCAACGCATCGGCGCGGACTTCGTCGTCGAAGAGCTGGCCGATCTGCTCGCCTAATACCTTCGACGCCCATCCGAGGTGCGTTTCGAGAATCTGCCCGACGTTCATACGCGAAGGAACGCCGAGAGGGTTGAGAACGATTTCCACCGGCGTGCCATCCGGCATGTACGGCATGTCTTCTTCCGGCACGATGCGAGCGATGACGCCCTTGTTCCCGTGGCGGCCTGCCATCTTGTCGCCGACCGAGAGCTTGCGCTTCATCGCGATATAGGCCTTCACGAGCTTGATGACGCCCGGCGGCAATTCGTCGCCCTTCTTCAGCTTGGCGACGCGGTCGTCGGTGATTTTCCGCAGCACGTCAATCTGCCGCGAAGTCATCTCTTCGATCTCGTCGATTTTCTCGATTAGGAGCGGATCCTTGTCGGAAAGGCGCATGCGTTTCAAGTTGCGCGTCGAGATCTTTTCAAGGATGTCGCGCGTCAGCTCGGTGCCCTTCGTCAACAGGCGCTTGTTGGTGCGTTCGTCGTGGAGGTCGGCAAGAAGCGATTGGCCGCCAAGAAGATCGCCGAGACGCTTCAGGCGCTCGTCGGTGAGAATGCGGATTTCATCGGCGAGGTTCTTCTCGAGCTTGGCGACGTGAGTGGCTTCGATGGCCTTGTGCCGTTCGTCCTTTTCCGCGCCCTTGCGGCAGAAGATCTTGACGTCAACGATCGTGCCCTCGATGCCCGGCGGGCAGTAGAGGGAAGCGTCGCGAACGTCTCCGGCCTTCTCACCGAAAATCGCGCGCAAAAGTTTTTCTTCCGGCGTGAGCGTGGTTTCGCCCTTGGGCGTCACTTTGCCCACCAGGATGTCGCCCGGTCGGACGGTGGCGCCGATTCGAATTACGCCGCTCTCATCGAGATTGCGAAGGAAACCCTCGTTGATGTTGGGAATGTCGCGAGTGATTTCTTCAGGGCCGAGTTTCGTATCGCGGGCCTCGATTTCATACTCCTCGATGTGAATCGAGGTGTAGTAATCGTCGCGAACCAGCTTTTCGCTGACGAGAATCGCGTCTTCAAAGTTGTAGCCGCGCCACGGCAGGAACGCCACGAGGACGTTGCGGCCGAGAGCGAGCTCGCCATGATCGGTGCAAGGCCCGTCCGCGAGGACGTGGCCCTGCTTCACGCGATCACCCGCGCGGACCAGCGGCTTCTGATTGATGCAAGTGTTCTGGTTCGAGCGCTTGAACTTTGTGAGCAGGTAAATGTCGGAACCGACTTCGCGGCTGAGCACGCCGGACTGGTCAGACTCGACGCGCACGATGATGCGCTCGGAGTCCACCTGATCGACGATGCCGTCGCGGCGGCAGACGATGACCGCGCCGGAATCGCGCGCCGTCACTCGCTCCATGCCGGTGCCGACGAGCGGAGCTTCGCCCTTGATGAGAGGCACGGCCTGTCGTTGCATGTTCGAGCCCATCAACGCGCGGTTGGCGTCGTCGTTCTCGAGGAACGGGATGAGGCTCGCGGCCACGGAGACCAACTGCTTCGGCGAGACGTCGATGTAGTCCACTTCCTCGCGGCTCTTCAGAACGAAGTTGCCGGCCTGACGGCAGTTGACGAGCTCCGTGGTGATGCGTAGTTTTTCATCGAGCGCGGCATTAGCCTGCGCTACGACGTAACGATCCTCTTCCCACGCCGAGAGGTAGAAGCAATACGGCTCGACAATCACGCGCCGACGCTTCAATTCCTCATTGGCATCGTCGACTTTTTCCTTCTCGACGATTTCGCCGGGCTTGAACTCGCTGTCTCCGGCATTCACGATTTGCACGTAGTCAATCACGCGCCCGCCCTTTACCTTGCGATAGGGCGATTCGATGAAGCCGAATTCGTTGATGCGAGCGTAGCTCGAGAGCGAACTGATCAGGCCGATGTTCGGGCCTTCGGGCGTTTCAATCGGGCAGATGCGGCCGTAGTGCGTCGGGTGAACGTCGCGTACTTCGAACCCAGCGCGCTCACGCGACAAACCGCCGGGACCAAGAGCCGAAAGACGCCGCTTGTGAGTGATTTCGCTGAGCGGGTTGGTCTGGTCCATGAACTGGCTGAGCTGCGAACTGCCGAAAAACTCGCGAATCGCGGCCATGACGGGCTTGGCGTTGACGAGATCGTGCGGCATCGCCGTCGACATTTCCTGATACACCGACATCTTTTCCTTGATGGCGCGCTCCATGCGAACCAGTCCGATGCGGAACTGATTTTCGAGGAGTTCGCCAACCGCGCGAACGCGGCGATTGCCCAAGTGATCGATGTCGTCCACCGTGCCGATATTGCGGCGCAGCTTGAGCAGGTAGTTAATCGCCGCAACGAAGTCGGACGGATCGAGCGTGCGCTTGTCGAGCGGCGTCTCGAGGCCCAGCTTGATATTGAATTTCAGGCGGCCGACTTTGCTGAAATCGTACTTACGCGCGTCGAAGAACATGCCGTTGAAAAGCGCGGTCGCTGTCTCGAGCGTCGGAGGGTCGCCGGGACGCAGCTTGCGGTAGATTTCGATGAGCGCTTCGCGCGGGCTCTTGATGGCGTCCTTATCGAGCGTGCGGCTGATGATGACGCCAACGTCGTCGCGCTCGGGGAAGCAGATATCCACTTCGTTGATGCCCGCTTCGGCGAGAGAGACCCACATTTCGGCCGTGAGCGGCTTGTTCGCATCGAGGAGCACTTCGCCGGTCTGGCGATTCACCAGCTCGGCGACGGTGAACGCGCCTTCAAGATCGGCCACCGAGGCTTCCGCCTGCGTGACCTTCGACTTGACGAGTTCCTTGTAGAGCGCTTCGCTGATGCGCTTGTGCGCGCCGACGATTACTTCGTCCGAGCGCGGATGCTTGATCTCGTGCGAGAGCTTGCGATCGACCAAGCCTTCGGAAACATTCCACCAGATGCGGCGGTCGCGCAGCGACACGCGCTCGACCTGGTAGAAGGTCCGCAGAATGTCTTCATTCGACTTCATACCCAGCGCGCGCAGGAAGATCGAGCCGAGGAATTTCCGCTTGCGATCGATGCGGACGTACAGAATATTTTTCGTGTCGTACTCGAACTCAACCCACGAGCCGCGGTACGGAATGATCTTGCCGAGGAAATAGCTGCGATTGTTGGCGGTCTCGTAGAACACGCCGGGCGAGCGGTGCAACTGGCTGACGATGACGCGCTCGGTCCCGTTAATGGTGAAAGTGCCGTTCTCCGTCATCAGCGGGATATCGCCGAAGAAAACTTCCTGTTCCTTGATGTCGCGAATGCTCTTCGCGCCGGTTTCGGGGTCCTTATCGTAAATCGTGAGGCGAATGGTGACTTTGAGCGGCGCGGAATACGTCATGCCGCGCTCCTGGCACTCGCTCACGTCGTATTTCAGCTGGAGCGTGACGGGGTCGCCGCACTTATTGCAGAAGGTGGGCGTGTTCTTATTGAACGTGCCGCACTTCGAGCAAATCACGTCGCCGGTGCGATAGGGATTGGTGACAACCGAAGCGCCGCAATTGCGGCACGTCGCGCGAAGGTGATGCAGGCCGCGCAAATGGCCGCACTTGCACTCCCAATTGCCGATGGCGTAGTCAACGAAATCGAGCTGCGAGAGTCCGCGAAAATCCTGGATCGGAAACACGGATGAGAAGACGGACTGCAGGCCCGTATCTTCGCGCTCGCTCGGCAGCAAATCCATTTGCAGGAATCGCTGATAAGATTTTTTCTGAACGTCAATTAAGTTGGGAATCTGGACGGAGGTTTTGATTTTGGCAAAATCCAGCCGTTCCCGTTCCCGCGTCGGACGGTTTCCATTCCGCATTCTGAGTTACCTCTCCCCCTCAGGGGTTGGCCGGTAGCGGCAATCCGGATAGACACCCGTATTGCCGGTCCGGGAAGGACCTGTTGCGAGGTTGATGGTTCTGAAGCAAGTGCGTAGGCGAATTCCTTGGCGCCCGGATGTCAAGCGCAACACCGCCGCCACTACTTGATCTCGACCTTGGCTCCCACGTCTTCGAACTTCTTCTTGATCGTGGCGGCTTCGTCCTTGTTCACGCCCTCTTTCACGGTCTTGGGCGCGCCGTCAACGAGATCCTTGGCTTCTTTCAAGCCGAGGCTCGTGACTTCGCGGACAGCCTTAATCACGTTGATTTTGTTCGCGCCGACATCGGTGAGCACGACGGCAAATTCCGTCTTCTCTTCCGCCGGTGCCGCGCCGCCTGCTGCCGCGCCGCCTGCCACGGCCACTGGGGCCGCCGCGGCTGCCGACACGCCGAAGGCTTCTTCCATTTTCTTGACCAGCTCAGAAGCTTCGAGCAGCGTCAAGCCCTTAATTTCATCGAGAATTGCTTCCACTTTGCTAGCCATTGCTTTTTCACATCCTCCTAAGATTGAGCAAACTTTTCGGCCTTCACCGCTTCGTTGGCGACGACGGCCAAATTCCGTGGGACTGCAGCGAGTGTTGACGCAATGCGCTGCGCCGGCGCGTTGAGCAAGAACATCACCTTGCTGATCAACTCTTCCCTCGAAGGCAGTTGCGCGAGGTTCTTGATTTCGTCAATCGAAACGACGCGGCCTTCGACCCAACCCGCCTTGAACTTGAACGCGGGCACTTCCTTCGCGACCTTCGTGAGCACTTTCGCAAGCGCTACGGGATCGGTGTACGTGTAAGAAATCGAATTCGTGCCCTTAAGATTCTTCAGCAGCGATTCGGCAGGCGTGCCTTCGCCGGCGCGTTCCGCCAGCGTATTCTTTACGACTTGATATTTGCCGCCCGCGGCTTCAACCGCGCGCCGCAACCGCGTGTCGTCCTCTACCGTGATTCCCTGAAACGTGGTGAGAATCACCGACGAAACATTCGCCAGCTGCGTCTGCAACGCCGCCGATGCCGTCTTTTTCTCAGCCTTCTTCTTCATTCCCTGCTCCTAATCCAAACCAGAAATTCTTCGCGCGATTTACGCCGCCGCTGCTGCAACCGCGGATTCGGCCTCGGCATGATCGATTGGGACGCCCGGGCCCATCGTGGACGTGAGCGTGATTTTCTTGATGAATTTGCCCTTCGCCGCCGCGGGCTTCGCCTTTTGAATCGCCGCGAGCAACGCATGCGCGTTTCCGGCCAACTGCTGCGCCGTGAAGCTGATCTTGCCGACGGGCGAATGAATCAGACCCGTCTTGTCGAGGCGAAACTCAACTTTGCCGGCTTTGACTTCCTTGACGGCGCGGGCCACATCGAACGTGACCGTGCCTGTCTTCGGATTCGGCATCAAGCCGCGCGGGCCAAGCACTTTACCGAGGCGTCCGGCGGACTTCATCATGTCGGGCGTCGCGATCACAGCCTCGTAATCCGTCCAGCCTTCAACGATTTTCTGAACCATGTCGTCGCCGCCGACGAAATCGGCGCCGGCTTCCTGCGCCTCGCGAACTTTCTCGCCGCTCGCGATGACGAGCACTCGCTTCGATTTGCCGAGCCCGTGCGGCAGGACAACCGTGCCGCGCACCATTTGATCGGACTGCTTCGGATCGACGCCGAGATTCAGAACGAGCTCAACCGTCTCGTCGAATTTCACGTAATGCGCCTTGCGAAGAAGCTCGGCCGCTTCTTCGAGCTTGTAAGGCCGCGCCTCGACGAGCTTCCGGGCGCGATCGATATTCTTGCCACCAACTTTTGCGCTACGGCCCATTTCTCTGCGTCTCCTAACCGACGACTTCGATGCCCATATTCCGCGCGGTGCCCATCACCGTGCGAACGGCAGATTCGAGTTTTGTGGTATTCAAGTCCGGCAATTTCAGCTTGGCGATTTCTTCCACCTGCTTGAGCGTTACCTTCGCGACCTTGTTCCGGTTCGGCTCAGGCGAGCCCTTGACGATTCCCGCGGCGCGCTTCAAGAGTTCCGAGGCCGGCGGCGTCTTGGTAATGAACGTGAAGGTGCGGTCGGTGTAAATCGTGACGAGCACGGGAATAATCATTCCCTCCGGCTCTTTTGCCGTCTTCGCGTTGAACTGCTTGCAAAAATCCATGATGTTCACGCCGTGCGGGCCAAGAGCCGTGCCCACAGGCGGCGCCGGAGTCGCCTTCGCGGCCGCCAGTTGCAATTTCACAGTGGATTGAACTTTCTTCGCCATTTCCCGTTTCCCTTTGCCTCGCGCGCGCGATTCGCACTCCGCGCGGCTGCCAAAAAATCGTTACGCTACTTTTTCCACTTGCGCGAAATCGAGCTCGACCGGAGTCGAGCGGCCAAAGATCGTGACCGAAACTTTCAAGGTGCTGCGGTCGGAATTCACTTCCTCGACGACGCCCGTAAAATTCGCGAACGGTCCGTCTACGATGCGCACTTGCTCGTTGCGATCGAAACTCAGCTTCGGCTTCGGCTTTTCCGCGGTGCTGGTGGCGCGGTTCAGAATGTTTTTTACTTCCTCTTCGGTCAGCGGAGTCGGCGTCTGTCCTGAGCCAACGAAGCCGGTGACTCGCGGCGTCGAGCGGACGACGTGCCACGTGTAATCGTCCATATCCATTTCGACGAGCAAATAACCCGGATAGCACATCCGCGGCGAGATCACTTTTTTGCCGCCGCGAATTTCGACGACGGATTCGGTCGGGATGATCATCTGCCCGATCTTGTCCTGCAGCCCGAACGCGGCCACGCGTCCTTCCAGGCTCTCTTTGACCTTCTTCTCAAATCCCGAGTACGTGTGGACGATGTACCACTGCTTCGCCATTCCGGTTCCTTCAATCAATGTTTTATGTAGTGCATCAGCCAATTTTCGCCCCGGAACAAAATAGAATCCGTCAGAAAGAAAAACAGCGCGAAGAATGCGACGGTTACGACGACGACGGTTGTGGTCGAGACGACGTCATCCCGGCTCGGCCAGTTCACTTTCCTCATTTCCACGCGCACTTCGTGGAAGAACTGTTTCAGCCGCTTCGGATATTCCACAATCCGTTGAACGAAGCCTGGAACCGGAAGAGATGATCCTTCGCTGCTTGCGCCTTCCTGTCTCAACTTTGCCGCCTCTGCCATTGATCTGCCTGTCTCACGATTTCGTTCACGATCCGCCGGACTTTAGCCCTGCCGCCCGAACATCAAATCTGGCAGGGGAGGAGGGATTCGAACCCCCACTCTCGGTTTTGGAGACCGATGGTCTACCGTTGAACCTACTCCCCTAAATCTCAAGCCGGACTATTTCACTTCCTTATGCGCGGTATGCTTCCGGCACGTGTTGCAGAATTTCCGCGTCTCCAGGCGGTCCGGATGCGTTTTGCGGTTCTTCATGGTCGTATAGTTCCGGTTTTTGCAGTCGCCGCATTGCAATGTGATGATTTCTCGCATGTCCGTTTACTACCTCAATCCTGCCAAGTCCTGCTCAGAAACCGGAATTTCGTTGCAGGTCTGATTGGATCCGCTAAATTTGCATTCGAACAGCTTTAAGAGTTTCGCCTGATTTCTCAAAACAGCATTTTCGAAAACCATCTCTTGATTTTCGGCGACCAGAGTAGGAAACGCGAGATCCCTGCCAATCGCACCTCCATTCTCAAGGAGCAGTTGGAAGTTAACCACCGGATAGCGACGGAGCGTTCTGTCTTGTTGGATGACACGCTCGCGCAACGCCATAACATGCACGCGCGCAGGCTGTTGGCCAAATATTATGTTAATGCTTTCCAATGGCATTCGACTCCGCCTACTCTACGATCTCGGTTACAGCGCCTGCTCCGACCGTGTGGCCGCCTTCGCGAATCGCGAAGCGCAACCCTTTCTCGAGCGCCACTGGCGTGATCAACGCCACTTCCATCGTCACGTTGTCTCCCGGCATCACCATCTCCACTCCCGTCGGCAATGCCACATCGCCCGTCACGTCCGTCGTGCGGAAATAAAACTGCG
>JBAPOP010000082.1:0-13877 GCA_049279675.1 Candidatus Acidiferrales bacterium | reverse complement strand
GAACGAATTTCGCGACGTTGAGTCATGATCGTGCCGCGTTCCGCCATCTCCAAATGTAATAAACGGGAATGCCGGCCAAGAGAATACCGATTCCGGCGAGTGTATTGCCGGGATATTTGTAAATTGTGTTGGCAACCACGAACCACGAAATGGCGATGAACACGATAGTCGTGTATGGATGCCCCGGCGCGCGATACGTAGCAGGCGCGGCCGCGCGGCTATCCGCGCCGCTCGAGTCGCGCCGGCGGAAGACGAACAAGCACGTTGCCGTGAGTCCGAAGAATATGAAGTCCATCGAAACGACGTAATTCAAAATCTGCTCGTATCGTCCCGTCAGCGCAATAACCATTGCCGCGACGGCTTGCAAGAGAATCGCGACCGCCGGAACGCGATGCCGCGGATCCACCCACGCCACGCTGCGAAAAAACAAACCGTCTTGCGCCATCGCAAAATAAACGCGCGGTGCCGTTAAGACACTTTGGCTGAGAAAGCCAAGCGTCGAAATCGTGATTCCGAGAGCGATGAATTTGGCGCCCGCCGCGCCTAGCGCGCGTTGCATCACGTCGGTCGCAGGCGTGGTGGAGGCCGCGAGGCCCGACGGACCGAGAACGCGCACGTAAACGAGATTGACGGCGAGATAAAGCAGAATTACACCGATCACGCCGAGAACTAAGGCGCGAGGTAAATTGCGTGAAGGTTCGCGAATTTCGGCGGCGACGAAGTTTGCCGTCTGCCAGCCGCCGTATGCAAAAAGAACCGGCGTGAGAGCCGCACCGATCGCGGTGACCAGATCGAGAGACACGGGCCGATCGAGAATGGGCCGCGTAAACACTCCCGAAGCCGCGGGCGCCGCCGAAGTCAGCCCGATGGCTACGAGCGCCGCAATCGCAAGGATTTTCAGAACCATCAGCGCGCTTTGCACCGCGCTTCCGGCGCGCACGCCGAGGCAATTGATAATCGCCAATCCGGCAAGCACAATCGCCGCGACCCAGGCTTCGGAGACGGGCACAACGACAAGCACTCGAAGATACTTGGCGAAAGTTACAGCAACGGCTGCCATTCCGCCGGTTTGAATCACGAGCAGAAGAACCCATCCATAGAGGAACGCCAGCGCCGGATGATAAGCCTCGCGCAAATACGCATATTGCCCGCCGGCCCTTGGCAGGCGCGCCGCAAGCTCGGCGTAGATGAACGCGCCGAACAGCGCCACGACTCCCCCGATCACCCAGGCGCCCAAGATGAGCGCCGGCGTGCGGACCTGCCGCGCTACGACGTAAGAATTGATAAATATGCCCGAACCGATGATGCCGCCCATGACGATCATCGTCGCGTCGAAGAGGCCGAGGCGCGCCGCCAGTTGAGGCGCGCGCGCGGATTTCGCGGAATTGTCGTCGGAGTTCATCGCTCGAACGCGCCGCACGGGGCGCAATCGTGCCGTGACTCTACCATCGCAGCGAAAATCCGCAATGCGTCCGGAGGGCCGCGATAACTCATCCGCCCCCTTTGCGGCCAAAGCGCTTGCGAGGCGCGCACTAGAGGGTTTTACTGGTATGGGGAGAATCACATGGCAGAACCAAAGCCCGCTGGGCCGAGTGTCGTCGCGGAAAGCTACGCCGAGAAGCGCCGGACCAAGCGCGTTCATATTTCCATGCCGGTTCGCGTTCGTGGAAAGGTCGGAACGCAGGATTTCCAGGAAGAAGCGCTGACAGGCTCGGTGAGCGCGCATGGCTGCATGGTGCGCCTGCGACAGCCGGTCATCCGCGGCCAGCAACTCTTTCTCTTCAATCACGCGATCGATGAAGAGCTTTCCTGCACCGTCACGTATCTCGGGCCCAAAGACCGGGGAAAGATGGAAGTAGGACTCGAATTTATCGAGGCGTCACCACGTTTCTGGAGAATCAATTTTCCACCTGAGGATTGGGATCCAGCCGAACGGAAACGCCCGGGCGAGAAGCGGCCGTAATCACGCACAGCAGCTAATCTGTACCGCGATGCGCCGTGATAAGGTGATTGCCGAATCCGAATGCCAGCTAGACCTCAAGCACGACGCAAGTTAACCCCGGCGCGAACGAATCAAACGGCGCGGAGCCTCGGCGATTTAATTTCCGTGGGTCCAGCCACCGTCCGAGCGCTTCATTCGCTCGGCGTGAATAGCGTTGCCGATCTGAAGCGCCAAATTCCTGAACAGCTTTATGAAAAGCTGTGCAGGCTGCGCGGCACTCGCGAAGATATTTGCTGCCTCGACGTCTTTGTTGCCGCCGTGGCGCAAGCGCGCAATCCACTGCTTCCTGCGGAGCAATGCCAGTGGTGGTATTGGAGCCGTCGCCGCCTGGCGGAAGACAAAAAGCGCCGGAATGGCGCGAGTGATTCGAAGAAAAACGCGAGGAGGAAATCATGAAGAGCCTCGTCGGCCTTCTGATCGTGGCCGCTCTCAGCGCGGTGGTCTACAAGCTTTATCTGAGCAATGCGATACCTACCGAGACAAAAACTCCGCAGCAGACGATCAGCGTTACAGGCGTGAAGAACGATCTCCTGGCAATCGCGCAAGCGGAGCGCGCGTACCAAGCCGAGCACGGATTCTACGCTTCGCTCAATGAGTTGGAGTCGAGCGGCGCGATGGCAATGAAAAAGACGGGACGCGACGGCTATACCTACGAAGTCCAAACTTCGCCGGGGAATTTTCAGGCAATCGCGCGCTGTTCACCAACGCCTGAACTTCCATGCACCAACTACTCGATTGATTCGTCCATGGAAGTCCAGCCGCTTCCCTGAAACGCCTACGTCATCAGGCCGTTCGCGGAGAATGGCCGGGCAGTGTCGTCCCGCAGTGACCGCAGTGCGTCCACGTCAATTCCACGGCCTTGCCGCAGTGCGAGCAGGTTGGTTTGACCGAAGTGCCGCAGTTCGGGCAGAACGTGAATTTCGACAGTACGCTCGTGCCGCACGAAGGACACGTCAGCGGCAACTGATCGCGGAGAATGAAGTAGAGAATCATCCCGATTCCATCGGGAATGAATATCGCGAGCAGCGTCCACATCACGTAACGCATGCCGCGCCGCCTCGAGTCGCCGTTTACATAGCCGATCAGGTGAATGTAAACGAGGATCACGGAAAACGCCAAGATAGGCAAAAGTACTCGAGCCACGGGAGGCACCGGCTGGCTGTGATCTGGCGGAAAAGTCGACAAGAAACCCACGAGCCCCGCCACGCCGAGCGAGAACAGCCACGCCGTTATCTTTGCCGCTCGCGGAATGATCCGAATGTTGTCTTGAAATCTGCTCATGCCAATCTCCTCTCGCGACGCTGGTGCCACGCCAGCACCATCGCTGCAATGCCTCCTGCCACCCAACCCAGTACGGTGAATCCAGCGAAGGCGTACCAGGTCGGTGTAAGCCGCGTCGTAAACCACGATGCGAAGCCGCCGCTCAAAATTCGGACGATCGGCCAGCTCAGCACCGTAAGCGTCCAGGCAAACGCAATCAAAAACGCCAGCACATTTCGATTCCAGCGCTGTTCGGCCACTTCACCAAACGCGAGTTCCGCTCGCGCTCGCGCCCGTTCGACCACGCCTGCTGCCGGCTGAGGCGTAGGAAGGCGGCGAAGTCCCCGCGCGAGCAATTGCCAGTTGTCGAGCTCGGCAGCGCAGGCAGCGCAATCGTGCACGTGCCGCGATACGCGTTCGTCCTCATTCGACTCGAGTGCGCCCGCAGCGGCGAGCGAAAGTAGTTCGCGAATTTCGTCGCACGCGTTCATGTCCAACGCTCTCCTGGGTAGCGGGATTCCAAACTACTGCGCAAATTATCCAAGCCGCGCCGCAACCGCGTCTTTACTGTTGAAAGAGGTGCGTCCAGCACAACGGCGATGTCTTCAAGTTTCATTTCCTCTTCGAACCTCAGCGAGAGCACTTCGCGATAGTGAATCGGCAATCCAGAGACGCATTCGGCAAGCCGCGAGCCGCGCTCGCGTTCGAGTATGCCATCGAGCGCCGGCGGCTCTTTCGCGGCGAGCTTTGCGGCCATCGTTTCGCCGCGCGGATCGTCCGCGGGCGGCTCGTCGAGGCTTGCGGGATGCTTCCGCCGCAGAAAATCAATCGCCAGATGCCGTGCGAGCGTGAAGAGCCACGCATCGAAATTGCGGTTCGGGTCGTACCGCCGAATCTGCTCTGCCACGCGGATCCATGTCTGCTGGAAGAGATCGTCTGCGTCGGCCGAATTTCGCACAAGGCGAAGCAAATAGCGGTAGAGCCGATTCTGATAGCGTGAGACGAGCGAGGACAGGGCATCGAGATCGCCTCGACGAAGCTGGCTGACATCGGCTTCTAGCCCCACCGTCGCCTCCTCCGCGCAGGTTAGCGTCGCTATCATAATCGGTATACGGCTGACGCAGAGAAAAAGACTCATCCCTGGCCCGGCGTTTGGTGCCACAATCCAGCCGGCAGGTCGCGGCATCTATAAGAAGGGAGGCACCTTGCGTCGAATTTTCACAGTGGCTCTCGGCGTGGCCCTTGGAGCAAACGGCGCCTGGATGCTTGTTGCACCGATGAATTGGTATCTGCGGATTCCCGGAGTCATGAACACGGGCCCTGCGAATCTGCACTTTATCCGCGATATCGGTTGTGCTTACCTCGTGGCTGGGCTAACCGTCATATGGCTTGGGCGGGCTCCGCTCCAGGCGTGGCCGGCGGCGCTTGCAAGCGGAACATTTCTCGGGCTTCACGCGTTGGTCCATTTATATGACTTCTTCACGGGCCATGAGAGCGCGCAAAGCTTGATGAGGGACTTGCCGGCGATTTTTCTCCCGGCAGTTCTCGTCATTTGGCTCGCATGGCATGGGCGCCGCGAGGCGCAAACGGAGAGATGAAATGCTTGGCTGGCTTGTAAAAAGAAGGCTTGATGCCTACGAACGCAGTTTCAATTACGACACGAGCTATATCCGGGATATCTATGCGGCCAGTCCGCGCGCTTTCTGGCGATTCTCGAAATTTCTCGGCCTCTCGACGTATCGAGAAGGCGCGCCATTTGACGCATGGTTCGCGGCAAAATTGGTGGGCACTCTCGCGGAAGATTGTGGGCCGTGCACGCAACTTGTCGTGACCATGGCGGAGCGAGCAGGCGTCAAAGGAGCGACGCTCCGCGCGATTCTGGCGGGCGATGAAGCGGCGATGTCTGCCGATGCTGCGCTCGGCTACCGGTTTTCGCGCGCCGTTCTTTCCCGCGACGTTGCTCTTGGCGATCGGCTTCGAGAAGAAATCATTTCGCGTTGGGGGCAAAAGGCTGTCATTTCACTCGCGTTTTCGCTTGCGTCTTCCCGTGTATTTCCCACCGTCAAATACGCGCTCGGCCACGGCAAATCTTGCGTCCGGGTCAGCGTTGCCGGCGCGGACGCGCCGCTGCATCACGAACAATTGGCGCACTGAGCGGGCTTGCCGCGCGAGGGTGGGCCCGCCGCGCTGTGCTAGAATCGTGGTCTCGTGCAACCCATCATCAAGCATCTGCTTGACCTCCAAACCGTCGACACTCATCTTCAGGACGTGCGAGCGCGGCTGGCTCAATTCCCGAAGAGCCTCGCCGGAGTGGAAGCTCGCGTCGCGGCGGCTCGCGCGGAACTCGATCATTCCAAGGCCTCCCACCTCACCGCCCTGAAAGATCGCAAGAAATATGAGCTGGATGTCGAGCAATGGAAAGAAAAGGCCAAGAAATATCGGGATCAGGCCTATCAGGTGAAGACGAATGAAGCGTTTAAGGCTCTCCAGCATGAAGCGCAGGGAGCTGAAGACGAAATTGCAAAGTCCGAAGACCGGCTGCTCGAGCAAATGGTGGCGGGCGAAGAGTACGACGGGCGCATCAAGGTTGCGGAAAAAGCTCTGAAGGAAGTCGAGGAAATCGCGAAAGGGGAGCGCGCGAAAATTGAAACAGCGCGTGCCGAAGCGACCAAGGAACTCGCGGGGCTCGAGGCGGAACGCGCGACCGCCGTCGCCGCGATTCCCGAAGATTTGCTCGACCATTACCAACGCATCGCTCGAAAACACGGAGGCACGGCGCTCGCTGAAGTGAGAAACGAACTTTGTGGAGCGTGTGGCATGCGCGTTCGCCCTCACGTGTTTCAGGAAATGCGCCGCGAAGGAAACGAAGAGATCTATCACTGCGAAACTTGCACGCGAATGCTCTACTACGTCGAGCCGCCGAAACAGCCTGCGCCGCCCTCGGCTGATAATTCCACACCCGCTTCTCAATCGAGCGACACTTAACCATCCCGTGATGATGAAGCGCCTGCCGAAAACTTCGCCTCCCGGAAGCGCGCGCCTATTCAATGAGCCGCACGCCGCCGAAGCACCCGCCGCCGTTTACACGGCGCATGTGGACGGCGCATCGCGCGGAAATCCCGGACCCGCGTCGTATGCGGCGATCATTTATGGGCCGGACGGCAGTCAAGTTTTTAAAATTGGAAAATATCTCGGCCGAGATACCAACAACGTCGCGGAATACTACGCGCTGATCAGCGCTCTCGATTACGCCGCGAACCACGGCATCACGCGGCTTCGCGTGAATAGCGATTCCGAATTACTCGTGCGCCAGATGCAGGGCCGCTACAAAGTGAAGAGCCCGGATCTGCGCCCGCTTTTTGAGCGCGCCAGCAAGCTCGCCCGCACACTCGAATATTTTGCGGTCCAGCATGTCCCGCGTGAAATGAATCGCGACGCGGATCGCCTTGCCAACGAGGCGCTCGATAAGACCGACGGAAAAAGCGCAACGCCTTGGAGCCAGAAAGACAGCGCGACAAACGCCGCGAGAGACAACGCGAAACCGGGCGCGGAAACGCCTCAATCGAAGGCCGCGACAATTCGCGTGTGCGCTCACTACGTGAATGGAGTCCTCGTCCCGCTCGAACCTCTCGATTTACCCGAAGGCGCCGAAATATCCTTCGACATTCACAAGCCCCGCAAACACTGATAATTTCCGCCCTGATCCGGCCGCAAGTACGCTTACTTTCGTTTAAAACTTGGTACATCCGGCCTATTGTTGCGCTTCCACATCGATTGTTAGTCTTCTTTGCACCGAGAAAGCCGCCTTGAAAGGGGCAGTTTTGAACGCGATCTTCGACAAGCTGCCTACCATCCTGACCCTCGCTGTTCTCGTGGGAATTTTCCTCGCGCTGCAGAAGCATTCGGCATCTTCGCGCACCCGGTTTTGGACGTTTGCGTGGGCGCTCATCTTCGTTCACTTCTTGATTCAAGTTTTCGAGACGCACACCGGCACGATCGAGCAGATTGTCGAATCGATTGATCTCGCCTCGCTGGAGCTTTCCGGCGTGGTCTTCGTAGTTTCGATGGCGCGCTCGGTGGAGAATCATTTTCGGCGCGCGGTTTTGCTCTATTTGCTCGCCGTTCCCACGGCGTTTCATGCGACGGCCATCACATTTGGCTGGCCCCTTCGCGGCGCGCTCGTGGCAGCAATCGCCGTCTTGACGGCTGGCAGCGTCGCGTTTGTCTTTCTCGAAGAAGGCACCGAATCCAGTTTTGCGCGCATCCTCGCTGGAATCGTAGTGGTGACGGGTGCATGGGCGATCCACAACCAATGGCTTGGCAGCCCCGATTTCGCGGTGAACGCCATCCTCACTCTTTCTTTCGGTGTGTGCGGGCCGCTCTTCTGGAAGCGCGTGCAACGCTGGTCGCCCGGAGTCATCGCGGTTGCGGGCGGATTTGTCGCGTGGGGTCTGGTGTTTCCAGTTGGCGCGCTCGTGCAACATTTCTTTCCCGCGCTTGTCGTAAACGGCGAACTCTGGAATGTCCCGAAGTTTTTCGTTGCCATCGGCATGGTGCTGACGGCCCTCGAAGATCAATCGCTGCTCGTCGAACACGCCCGGGCGCGCGAACGCGCCGAAAACCTGATGCTTCACCGTTTGTCGCAGATCAGCTCGCGCTTGATCGCGGGTCGCGATCCGGCCACGCTCTGGGCGGAGATTGTGGATGGAATCACAAGCACCAGCAGTTTCCGCGGCGCGGCGCTGTTCGTCGCGGGCGAAGAACATGGGCTCAAGCTCGCTAGCACCAGCGGATTAACCCCCGAACAATGCGCGGGCCTTGATGCGCGTGCGCGCGGATTCGAATGGGACAATTTCGAAAAGTTTTATGCGACGAATAGACTGAGCAACGGTTCGATTGTTCTGAATCCCGGGCAACTCGCGCAATTCCGGAAAACCACTCCAGAAAAAGTTTGTGAGGGCTGCGTCGTCCTGATTCCGCTGGTGTCGTCGCGAGGCGCGCATCCCGGAATCCTGTGGCTTTCTACGCCGTTGGCGCCGGCCGATCTCGACGAGTCCGAAGTAGCCAAACTCGAAATGCTGGCTGCCGATCTCGGCGTGACGATGGACAACTCCAGACTGCACCGCCAGTTGGTGCGCTCCGAGAAACTCGCGGCACTCGGCCAGTTAGTTGGCGGTGTTGCGCACGAGCTGAATAATCCGCTCACCGGAATCCTGGGCTATAGCGAATTGCTTGCAGGCGAAGTCGAGAACGAAAAAACACGCGCTCGCCTCGCCAAAATTGGCCACGAAGCGCGCCGCATGCACAATATCGTCAATGGTCTGCTGCGCTTCGCGCGCCAGAGCACTCCCGGGACGCGGGCCGCGAATATCGCGGGCTCGATTCGCGACGTCGTTCAACTTCGCGAATATCATCTCCGCAAGTTCGGGATTAAACTCGATCTAAACCTCGATGGCGCGCTGCCGCAACTCGCCGTGTGCGACGATGATTTGAAGCAGGTGCTCCTCAATGTGCTAAACAATGCGATCGAGGCCGTCGAAAACAGCGAGACGCGCGAAATTCGCATTTCGGCGGCCCTTCACAATCGCAAGGTCTCCATCACCGTCGAGGATAGCGGCACCGGCTTCAGCGATTTGAATCGTGCGTTCGATCCGTTCTACACGACGAAGCCGGTTGGAAAAGGAACGGGGCTCGGGTTGAGCGTCTGCTACGGAATCGTCAAAGAAGCAGGCGGCGAAATGGCGCTCACGAACTGCGAACCGCGCGGCGCGAGAGTCGTAATCGAAATTCCAGCCGTGGCTGTTCCGGAACCAGCGCGTACCGCCGTCGCGGTTCCTGTTTGATCGCATTCCTGCGGCACTGCGGTTGTTCACGCGCCCTCTGACTGATCTTGTTCGCCCCAGTTATCCTCAGAGCTCGGAGGCCCCGGCCTCCAGGAACACGTCCGGCAGATTTTCACTCGCCGCAAAGATTTTTATTTTCGAGATTACTGTTTGAGGAAGTACGTGCGGTAAAGCGTGTCGCGCTGCGCGGGGATGTACCCGGCGTCGCTGATGATCCGGCGTAGTTCGGCTTCGTTGGTGCGATTGCGTACGCCCGCGGCGTAAACGACGTTCTCTTCGATCAAAATGCTGCCAACGTCGTCCGCGCCGAATTGCAATCCCACCTGGCAGATTTTGATTCCCGGCGTCAGCCAACTCGATTGGATGTGGTCGATGTTGTCGAGATAAAGCCGGCTGATCGCGAGCGTCTTGAGATAATCCACCGCGGTGGTTTCCTGAACTTTTTTTCCAAGAGGCGTGTGCTCCGGCGCGAAAATCCACGGAATGAACGCCGTGAATCCGCCGGTCTCCTCCTGCAATCGCCGGACGCGCTCGAAGTGATTGACGCGTTGGCGATAATCCTCGCCGCAGCCGAACATCATCGTCGCCGTGGTGCGCAGGCCGAGTGAATGCGCTTCGCGGTGAACCAATTCCCATTCGTTCGATGTGCACTTCAGCCGCGAAATTCGCGCGCGAACTTCGTCATCAAGGATTTCCGCGCCGCCGCCGGGAATCGATTCGAGCCCCGCGTCGCGCAGCCGCGCGATCGTGTCGCGCACGCTCAGATTTGAAATTTCGGCGATGCAAATAATTTCCGGCGCCGAAAAGCAGTGCAAATGGACGCGGGGATATTTCAGCTTCAGCGAGCTCAAAAGATTTTCGTAATACTCGAGCTTCAAATCCGGATTCAATCCGCCTTGCAGTAGGACGCCGGTGCCGCCGAGCTCCAGCATTTCGTCGATCTTGTGGCAAATTTCCTCGAACGAGAGGACGTAGCCTTCCTTCGATCCCATCGGGCGGTAAAACGCGCAGAAGGAGCAATACTCGGTGCAAAAATTCGTGTAGTTAATGTTGCGATCGATTTGATACGTCGCCACGCGCGGATCGGTCTTCTTCCGGCGGACTTCGTTGGCGGCCATACCGATGCCGACGAAATCATCGGAGGCGAATAAATCGAGCGCTTCTTGTTGCGAAATTCCCATCACTGCTCCGTGTTTGTGCCCTGCATTCGGCTTCGCACGACTACGCGCGTGAGCCGCCACGCTACTTCTTAGATAGCATAGATCGGGTCGCCCACGTGCGCGATGCCCTCTCGCAAGACCGCGCCGTAGACTCCCGCGCAGCCGCTATGTCCATGGTAAACCGATTCGAGCACTTTGGGCGAGGGCGCGGCGGTGTCCGGGTCGAGCGTGATCATGATGCAGCGCCCATCCTTTTTGACCAACTGCACGACAACAGTCTCGCCAATCTGTAGTTCCTGGCCGACGAGTTGGTCTTCGAAAAACGGCGCATCATCATTCCAGCGGGCATAAAAATTCGCGCGGAACCGGCGCTTGTCGAGCGCGATTCCAGTTTCCTCCGACAAGCCGCGCAATGTCGCCAGCCCGAACATGGAAATGGGCCGAGCATCCGTCATGGAGCGCTCCGAAAATCGCAGTCGCAGCGAACGGCCGAATCGCTTTTCAAGAAACTCCGTGAATTTCGGATCGCCCATCATGAATTTTTCGCCATCGGGCGCTTCCACTTCGATCGCGAACTCAGTTGCATCAGGAATCTCATTCGCCGCGGCAGGAGGTTTCAGAAATCTTGGCTTGAAAAGAATGAAGTCGTGCCCCTGGCGTCCAGTCATCCACGGAAAATCTGATTTATTATTGTTGTCCACAAACGCGTACACGCGGTCTCCCGTGATGCCTGCATACGTAACACGCGCTTCCGCGAGGTCTTCGCCCGCCATGCTTTTTACGGGATAGCGCCACAGAGCGTCCAGCGTGCCGAGGTGCTCCAAGTTCTTACGCCCCTCGATGTGCGAGCGTTTTCGCGGGCGCGCACGAAAATTCGATTGGGCGACAGCGGGGAATCAACCCCAGCGCCGCTGCTTTTTGATAGTAGAGATTCAGCCCTTCGATGTTCTCGGCGTCCAGATCGAAATTGATGTTCTCGGTGAGATATTTTTCGAGGTCCTTTGCGGGCAACTCCAGTTTCAGCGAAGCCGCGTCGGCGATTTCGGGAATCCGCGCCATGCCGTATTCTTTCGACGCGAGAAAGTCCGCGACCACTTCGGGCGTGATGGCGTCGCGCCGTCCCGCCCAGATCGCGAGGACGCACGGCTTGCCCGTCATTTCCTGCCACTCGTGCGCAACGTCGTAAACGAAAACGGATTCGTGGCCGGGCACGGGCATGTCGCTCGCGTCGCCCTGGCAGCACGACTTTGTGCTTGGAACTTTCGCCGCGAGTTGGTCCATCTTTACGGCGATGCGCAGCGCTGGGTCGCCGATGATGAGCGCGGCGTCCGCATTATCGAGCATTTCGGCAGCGTTCGGCCGCGCATCCACGAATTCCGGGTTGATGCGCCAGTGTTCGGCGGCAAGGATGCGCACCAGCGCGACGGAGCTGCGAGAGCTCGTATCGAGCGCGATGCGCTTCGCCAATTCAATCGGCTTCTTCGAGACGACGAGAATGCTTCGCACCGCCCGCTTCGCCGCCACTGCCATTCCGGGCAGCATCACAAGATTTTCGATTCGCTCGTATTCGATCGCGGGAATGATAGCGACGTCGGCAGCGCCGCCGCGCAATGCTTCAGCGCATTGCGATGGCAGCGTAAAGGAGAGATCGTATCGGCCCGCTTGTGGCCCTTCAGTGAAACCCCAAACGAGCGGCGCGGTATTCAAGTATTCGACGATAGAAATTCGGATTTTTGCCAAGTGAGACTCTTCCTTGCAGGGACAGTGTCATTTTAACACAGACCCTCCGAACGTCCCGAAATCGAGCGCGAGTTCAGAGCGACGACATCGCGCTCTGCGGCGAACTGCATTCAATGTTGCCAGATCTGCGGTCTTCGGACGTCAATTCCCGAGCAGTTCACGGGACTACGACAATTCTGCGGCCAGGTTGTTCCTTTCTCTGCCATGCGCTCTCGATTTCCGAGAGCGGAACGCGCTCCGTCTCGATGCGCAGCTCGCCGCGAGCGCCCCGCGCCATCACCTGCTGCATCGCGTCGACCAAAATGTCGCGCGACGGCATACCGGCAGTCCCCAGAATCGTTAGCGCCGTGCTGCGCAACACTGCGGCTCGCAGTGAAATCGCCGGTCCGGCGCTCTCGCCCACTTGCACGAGACGCGTCTCCTTCGTTACCGGTGCGAATTCAGATTTTGTAATCGCCGCAAGCAACACTTCCGTTGGATGCCCCCACAGGTAATCAACGACGACGTCGAATCCTTCGACCGCCGCCTCGCGCGCAAACGCTTCCTTGAGAGATTCGTCAGGCTGGTTGAGTTGGATCGTCGCGTCCGCGCCCAGTTCACGCAGCCTCTCGATCATTTGCTCGTTGCGTCCCGCGCCTATCACGCGCTTTGCCCCGAGCAACTTCGCGACCTGCACGGCGAGCCGGCCAGTAACTCCGGTCGCGCCCAGGATCAGCACAGTCTCTGCCGGCGCAAGCTTGGCGCGATGAGAGAGCGTTAGCCACGCAGAAACTCCAGGATTCGGCAGCGCCGCCGCGGTCTCGTCGCTGATTCCGAAGGGAACCGCAAAGCAAAACGCGCGCGGCACCACGGTGCGCTCGGCCATCGCTCCATAAGGCCGCCGCGGCCCGCCGAAAAATACCCTCGTGCCGTCATCGGAGTCTCCGACTCCATCCGCCCCGCACACAACCGGCAATTCTCGCGGACTGGCATAGTGCGTGCCGCTTGCCAATTGCCTGTCAACGCCTTTTAGGGACGCTGCGCGCACGCGCACGATCACTTCGTCCTTGCCCGCCGCCGGCTCAGCAAATTCCTCGAATCGCGGCGCTTTACCGAGTTCGTGTAGTACCGCAGCCTTCATTTTTTGATGTCCTTCCTTCGATCTGATCCAAGAGGATTATGCCATCGGTGTTGCCGGAGCACGATTACTTGCCGTCACGTTTGCGTAGTTTCCGCCTTTGACAAGCCTCTCACTGCGAACGTACGCTCGGCGGTGTTTCCCTCTCGATGCCCACCGATACCGACCAATACTTGGGTTGGGTCGCGCTTGCGCTGACTCCCGGTCTCGGCGCGCGGATGGCCGGCAAACTCCTCCGTCAATTCGGCAGCCCGGAAGCCGTCTTCAACGCCTCGCTCACTGCTCTCGAAGGGCAGCGTCTTCCCGCCGTCGTCGCTCAGGCTATTCATTCGCGCCAACCCATGTCCGCCGCGGCGAAAGAATTGGCGCAAGCGCAGCAAGCCGGCTATCGCTTGGTCACATGGGATGAACCCGAGTACCCGCACCTCCTCCGTGAAATCTACGACCCTCCACCCCTCCTGTATGTCCGCGGAAACACAGAACTTCTAAATCGCCACTCAATTTCTATGGTCGGGGCGCGTCGTCCGACCCCCTACGGGAATCAAATGGCTGAGCGGCTAGGCCGCGATTTGGCCGCCCGAGGGCTGGTAATCGTGAGCGGCCTGGCTCGAGGAATTGATGCTTGTGCGCATCGGGGAGCGCTCTCGACACCGGCGGGAACGACTGTCGCGGTGCTCGGCTGCGGGATAGACGTTGTATATCCCAAAGAAAACAGAAATCTTTTCGAAGAGATCGAGCAGCGCGGCGCAATCATC
>JBAPOP010000081.1:0-1538 GCA_049279675.1 Candidatus Acidiferrales bacterium | reverse complement strand
GAGAAGAATTGGCTTCCACAACGTTCAAGCCGGTTGAGGAGCAGCTTTCGCACATCAAGAAGGGCGTCGCGGAAGTGATTCGCGAAGACGAGCTGAAGGCGAAGCTCGAACGCTCGATCGCGACCGGCAAGCCGCTGCGCGTCTATCTCGGCGTGGACCCGACGGCGCCCGACATTCATCTGGGCCATACCGTCGTGCTGCGCAAGCTTAAACATTTTCAGGACATGGGTCACACGGCGATCTTCTTGATCGGCGATTTCTCCGCGATGATCGGCGACCCGACCGGCGTGTCGGAGACGCGGCCGCCGCTGACCCGCGAACAGGTGGACGCAAACGCGCAGACGTATCTCGCGCAGGTCTACAAAATCCTCGACCCGAAGAAAACCGAGGTTCGATACAACAGCGAATGGCTGGGCAAAATGCCGAGCTACGACGTGGTCCGCTTGTGCGGGCATTATCGGCTGGCGCGCATGTTGGAGCGCGAGGATTTTCGCTCGCGCCTTCAGCAAAATCAGCCGATCTCCGTGCATGAACTGCTCTATCCGCTGCTCACGGCTATCGACGCCGTGGAACTGAAATCCGACGTGGAAATCGGCGCGACGGAGCAGAAATTCAATCTGCTGGTGCATCGCGACATTCAGCGCGAATACGGCCAGGCGTCGGAAGTGGCGCTGACGATGCCGATTCTCGTGGGGCTGGATGGCGAGCGGAAGATGTCGAAGAGTCTTGGGAATTGCGTCGGCATCAGCGAAGCGCCGGGCGAAATGTTCGGCAAGCTGATGTCGATTTCCGACGAGCTGATGTGGTCGTATTACGAGCTGTTGACGGATTTTGCGTCGCCGGTGATTGTGCGGCTCCGCGAGGAAGTGCGCACGGGCGTCATGCATCCGAAGAAGGCGAAGATGGAACTCGCGCACAACATCGTGGCGGGATTCCACGGAGAGGACGCAGCAAAGAAAGCCGGCGAAAGTTTCGAGAGGGTTTACGGCAAGCGCGAGGCTCCGGAAGAGATACGCGAAATTCGGTTAGTGCGAGGAGAAGGGTGTTTAATAGGGCGCATCCCCGCGTTGGGCGAGTTGGTGATTAGCGGTTCCCGCAAGTGGTCGCAGGTCTTGGCTTACCTGAAGGAAGTTCCGTCCATTGCAGAGGGCGAACGTATTGTTAAGCAAGGGGGTCTGGAGATCGACGGCCAAGTCGTCACGGACCCAACAGCCAAGCTCGATCCGAATCGAGCAGCGAGCTATGAGTTGCGGATCGGCAAGAAAAAGTTCCTGCGAATTGTCGTCGAATAGTCCAGCGACAATACCCATCGAAGAGAGATTCCTCGGCGGACCGTCTCAGAATGACGGCGCACTTTCCTAGGCTGAGCGCTGGGAGTGGCCGGCGGCGGAGCGAATGGGAATCGCGATCGGCTTGGCGGCCTCGGCGGGCGCCAGCATGTGGCACTGGCCGTCGAAAACGGCTCCCGGTTCAATGATCAGACAAGGAGTGTGAATCTGCCCGGTCACGATGGCGTTGGGCTGAACTTCCACTTTGCC
>JBAPOP010000080.1:0-36856 GCA_049279675.1 Candidatus Acidiferrales bacterium | reverse complement strand
CGATGGCCCCGACGAAGGGGCCGACGCTGGAGCTGCCGAGGGTGCTGACGGCGCTGCCGCGGCCGGAGCCGCTTCTGCTGCAGGAGCGGGCGAGCGCTCTGCCGGTGCTGACGATTCTGCCGCGGGCGTTGCGGCCGGCGGTTGCTGCGGTACGTTCGGATCTGCCATTCGATTTCTCCTCTATCCAGCCGCGGAGGCGTTTTGCTCTCCGGCGGGGGGCGCCGATGCCGGCGTCGGCGCAGGTTTACGCGGACGGCGGGTGGCGCGACGTTCGCGGTGCTTCGCGAGCTTCTGCTGGCGCTTCATTTCCTCATCGATGCGAATGGTGAGGTACTTGATCACCGGATCGGACACCTTCAACCGGCGTTCGAGTTCTTTGATTAATTCGCCGTGGCTCGAGCGAATCGACATGTAGACGTAAAATCCCTCGCGAAGCTTGCGGACGCGATAGGCCATCCGCTTGCGGCCCCACTTTTCGATCTTCTCGATCTTCGCGGACTTGTCCGCCGCGGTGTGCTCGAGCGTCGCGATAAGCTTGTCTACTTCCGCTTCGGGTGTGTCCGGGCGGCAGATGAAAATCAGGTCGTACAATCTTTCTTCCATGTGTCCTCTATTCCTGCGTATCGCGAATTCTTCTCACTGCGAATCGGGCGCCGGGGCCGAAGCCTCGAAGCTCTGCTATCGAAAATACTGACGTCATGCGCTGCAAATCTTTGCGCTTTCTCTACGCTTCTGCCGGCGGCGCAACGCGCCGATTGAATCGAGTCATTGCGCGCTCGACGCCGTCGGCCAAAATCAATTCCACAGCTTCGGCAGCGTCCTCCGCCATTTGGCTGGCGACCTTGCGCTTGTCGCGGCTCATCGGGCACAGAACATAAGCGGCCAAATCGCCGAGCGGATGCTCTGGCTGAACTCCCATCCGTACCCGCGCGAACTCTCCGCCGCCGACCGCGGCAATCACCGACTTCATGCCGTTATGCCCGCCCGCCGTGCCGCGCTCGCGAACTCGCAACATGCCCCACGTCAGCGCGACATCGTCGTACAGAACGATCAGGTCCGCCGGGCTGCATTCCAACCGCTCGAGCAGGCTTTGCACCGAGCTGCCGCTCAAGTTCATCGACGTCTGCGGCTTTGCCAGCATCACTTCCTGCCCGGAAATCTCGCCGAGGCCTACGTACGACTTCGCTTCCGGCCGCGTCACCCGGATTCCCGCTTTTTCGGCGATGTGGTCCACCGCCAGGAAGCCGAGGTTATGCGGCGTCCACTCGTACTTCGGGCCGGGATTGCCGAGGCCAACGATCAGTCGCATGAAAGAGCTCAATCCGGTCCCGCCGAAAGGCGCGTCGCGCCAAAGACCGGCTACTTCTCCTTGGGCTTCTTCTCCGCCTTCTCGGGCTTTTCCGGCGCCGCGCCTTCTTCGCCCTCTTCGGCTTCCTTCTTTCCCTTCTTAATGACTTCCGGCTCTGCCGGCGCAGCTTCCGCGGTCACTGCCGCTTCCGCCGTTGGCTCGACTTCAGCCTTCAACGTCACGACGTGGAACAAAACGCGCGTCGGATCGGTGACGAGCTTCAACTTTTCCTTGTCCATCGGAACATCAGCCGCGCGAATCTGCTTGCCGATGAGAAGTTCAGAAACATCGACCTTGAACTCTTCCGGAATGTCGGCGGGCAAGCATTCGACTTCCACTTCGCGCGTGACGGTTTCGAAGATTCCGCCCTGCACCTTGACGCCCTGCGGTTCGCCGAAGGGATGAACGGGAACCCGGACGCGCATGCGAACGTCCATGGCCACGCGAAAGAGGTCCACGTGAATGAGCGAACCGGTAATCGGATCGACCTGCCAATCCTTCACGATGGCCTGTTCTCCACTTCCGCCGGCAAGATTCACCGTGAAAATCGAGTTGTGGCCCGTTTCCGAGCGCAGGATTCGGGTGAGCTGTTTCGCGTTAACCGAAAGCGAAATTGAATCGCCTTTCCCGCCGTAGAGCACCGCGGGAATCATGCCGGTGCGCCGTTCGCGGCGCGCCGGACCTTTGCCGCGCGTTTCGCGCGCGGCGCCTTCCACGACAAATTTCTCCATACGTCCTTCCTTCGTGTCCTAAATGAAGAGCTCGCTGATCGAGGTCTCTTCGTGGATATTGCGAATGCCGCGAGCGAGAAGTTCCGACACGCTGAGCACCGTAATATTCGGGATCTTCCGCGCCTCGGCACTGAGAGGAACGGAATCCGTCACCACCACTTCATCAATCGAAGACTTCGTGATGCGCTCAACCGCCGGCCCGGAAAGAACCGGGTGCGTCGAAGCAGCAAAAACTTTGGTCGCGCCATTGTCAAGCAGTGCTTCCGCCGTTTTCACCAGGGTTCCCGCAGTGTCAATAATGTCGTCAATCACAAGCGCCGGCCGTCCCGAGACATCGCCAATCAGGTGCATCACCTCGCTCACGTTCACGTCGATGCGGCGTTTATCCACGATGGCCAGCGGCGCGTCCATTTTCTTCGCGAAATAGCGCGCCCGTTCCACGCCTCCAGCATCCGGCGATACCACCGTCAGCGGACCGAGTCCCTTTTTCTTGAAATATTCCACAATCACCGGCGCCGCGAACAAGTGGTCCACCGGGATATTGAAATAGCCCTGAATCTGCGGCGCGTGCAAATCGAGCGTCAGCGCGCGGCTCGCTCCCGCCGTCTCGAGCAAGTCCGCGACAAGCTTCGCCGAAATCGCCACGCGCGGCCGGTCCTTGCGATCCTGCCGTGCGTACGGGTAATAGGGAATCACAGCCGTGATGCGCCAGGCCGAAGCGCGCTTGAACGCGTCAATCATCAGCAGCAATTGCATCAGGTGAAAATCCACTGGATGCGAACACGGCTGCACGACGAACACGTCCGCGCCGCGCACGTTCTCGAGAATCTGATAGCGCGTCTCGCCGTCGCTGAACCGGCCGTGCTCAGCCTTGCCGAGCTCGACGCCGAGATACCGGCAAATTGCGTTCGCGAGCGCGGGATTCGCGCTGCCGCAAAAAATCTTGAATCGATCGTCGTTCAACGATTAACCCTCAGGCGGAAACCGGCGAGCGCAGTGCCCGGACGTATTCTTCCCTGGCAAGAGTTTCTACCATGAAGACCTGGTCCCCGGGGAAACTGACCGCGGCTCGGCGCGCCTGCGCTGGGCTCCGGAATAATCCGAACACCGCCGAACCACTACCTGCCAGCGCGGCTCTTGCAGCTCCTCGCTGAAGCAATCCCCTCTGGATTTCTCCGAGTCGGGGATGGCGGCGGAAAACCGGAGCCTCAAAATCGTTTTCGAGGGCGGAGTCCTGCCGGCTCCAGCACAGAGCGCAGAAACTAAAGATTTTACGGGGCGATTTGCGCTTTGTCAATTCCAAAGAAACCCACTGGAAAGCGTCGCGCGTGCTCACTGCGATCCCGCTTGGCGAAACAACGACGGTCCAATATTTCCGGCCGTCCGGAAGAGGGTAAATTTCATCGCCCCGATTTACTCCGAGAGAGCGGCCGCCGAAAAGAAAGAACGGGACATCGGCGCCCAATCCGGCTGCGATCTCGATTAGTCGCTCAAGCGGGAGTTTGCGCCCTGTCAAATGCAGCATCGCGATGAGCGCCGTCGCAGCGTCGCTCGAGCCGCCGCCGAGCCCTCGCGCCGCCGGGATCAATTTCTCGAGCCGCGCGTGGATGCCGCCGCGGAAGTCCAGTTCGCGACGCGCCGCTTCGATCGCGCGATACACGAGATTTTCTCGCCCCACGGGAAGCGACGGGTCGTCAATTTCAAGCGTGATACCGCGACGGCGAGTGCGCGTGATTTCAAGCGTGTCGTGAAGCGAGATGGCCTGAAAAATCGTACGCAGCTCGTGATAGCCGTCCGGACGGCGCCCGAGAACGTGCAGGCACAGATTAACCTTCGCGAACGCCGGAAGGCGCACGGAATTCTTCATGCGGGCTATGTTATTGCGGTTTGGTGTCCTGCGGTGCGGGTTTTTCCGCGACTTTGCTGTGCTTGAGATTTTTGAGCCGCTGGTCGAGCTCGCTCACTCTGTCCGCTTCGTAATCCGCGGGCAGCGCGTGCTGCCATTCGGCGAGCGCCTTTTCCCATAAGGCTGCGGCGCGCTCGGTGCGGCCCATCTTGGCGTAAACATCACCGAGATGCCCGAGAATCGTCGGATCGTGCGCCGAGCGGTCCACGGCCTTTTTCAAATACTCTTCGGCTTCCGCGAGCTTGTTCTGTTTGTAGTAGACCCAGCCCATGCTGTCGAGATACGCGCCGTTCGACGGTTCCTGTGCGAGCGCCTGGTGGATCATGTTTGTAGCTTCTTCGAGGCGCACGCCGCGATCCGCCAGCATGTAGCCGTAGTAATTCAACACGGCGGCGTTCTTCGGGTCCGACTCGAGAGCCTTCTTGAATTCCGCTTCCGATAGCTCGAATTTCTTCTCGCGCTCATAAATCGCGCCAAGCATGAACCACGCGGCTTCTTTTTCGGGCGCTCCGCCGGCGAGCTCTTCGGCCTTCATCGCGCTCTGCTCCGCGTCCGCGTAATGCCGGCCGCGCTCTTCCACCTGCGCGAGATCGAGATAAACTTCCTGATCCTCGGCATTGTGCTTGAGAAGGCCGCGCAAGACTTTCTCGGCTTCTTCTGTCTGTTCTTTTTCGCCGAGAAGGATTGCGTATGTGACCGTCAGGCCGCGATCCTTGTCATTCTCTTTCAAAGCTTTCTGCGTTTCGGAAATCGCGCGGTCGATCTCGTGGCTCTCGCGGTAGGTGTCGATCAAAAGCATTTGCGCGCGTCTGGATTCTTCGGGACCCAGCTTTCCAAGTTCCTCGTAGCTGTGCTCCGCGGACGCGTAGTCTTCTTTTTCGCGGTAAATCCGTCCGAGCTCCTCATAGAGAATCGCGAGCGCATTGGGACTGCCGCCGTTATCACCTTGCCCGGTAATTCCGGCGATCGCGTCGGCGAGGACGTGCGCGGCGTCGTCGAATCGTCCTTGCGCGTCGTAGAGAAGCGCCTCGTTGTACGTAACTTCGAGATTGCCGGGCGCGAGTTCCTTGGCGCGTACAATATTGCTTTCGGCGAGGTCGAATTTATTCATGTGCCGGTAAATCTGCGAGAGCCGCAAATAATTATCCGGATTTTCCGGCTCGAGATCGGCTAGCCGCTTGTACTCCTCCAGAGCTTGAGGAAATTTTTCTTCGGTAAGCAAAGCCTGCGCCAGGCCCTTGCGATGGGACGCTTCATCCGGGTCGCCTTCGACCGCCTTCTTGTAGGCTTCTTCCGACTTTGCATACTCGTGCGTCTGCGCGTAGGCGTCGCCGAGCAAATCGTAGAGAGTCGAGGACGTGGATTGCGCTGCCGCCTTATTCAAAAGCTCGATCGCATCGGCGGCGCGGCCCTCGTCCATCAGGAGCTGGCTCAACTGTTCGAGGGCGCCTTCGTTCGTCGGATCCCAGCGCAGGACTTCGCGCAGCGTTTGCTCGGCCTTGTCGTGCTCGTTCTCAAAGCGGTAAAGGCGCGCGAGCCACAGCGCGGATTGGCTGTCTTTCGGATCGATGCGGAGAATCTCGCGAAACTGCTCGACGGCCTTGTCGATGACGTCCCGCTGGCCGGAGCCCGCGCTCAAATCCCCGAGGTTGCGGACGTAAATGCGCGCCAGCAGGCGGTGCGGGCCGGGGTTATCCGGATTGGCCTTGATCGCAGCTTCCGCTTCGTGGACCGCATCCTGAATGTGTTGCGACTTGGCGTATGTTTCGGCGAGCCGCTCGATGATTACGGATGATTCGGGATCGAGTTCGAGGGCTTTCTTATAGTATTCGACGGCTTGGTTGGCATTTTCGGAGCGGCCGGTCAGCTCGAATTCTTCTTCTTCTGCATGCCCCATCGCGAAGTTGAAATAGGCTTCCGACTTGTGGTTCGCGTCCGCACTCGTCGACGGACTTGCGGCGGCTTGCGAGGAAGCGGGTTTGGTTTCAGGACGGGGTTTTGAGTCCTGCGCCCGCGCGGAAATGGCAAGGAACGCCATGCCCGCGACAGTCAAGCTTATACAAAAGTTTTTCATTCAATCACCGTAATTCACCATTATCGGATACTGGCAGGAGATGGTCAAAAACAATCCGTCCCCGCATTGCCAATAAGATTAAGTCTCTTGCGTGCGAGAACGCCGTGGCAGCTGAATTGAGCTTTTGTCCTTGAAGTAAGACTCTCTCCGTCAAATCTCCCTTAAATGAGACTCTCGAAAGATGCGAAAAGTTTACAATAAGGTGCCTTCGACGAAAGATTTCAGCTGATCCATTGAATCTATTGAATCAGACGCTATGGCCGATATTTGTCAGTCGGAAGTTAGTTGCCCGGTGCTCGGGGAGGCAACTTGAGAGGTTTGAAAATGTGTCGCCAAATGATCCGGAAGTCTATGTTGGCAAGCATGTTAGTCGTCTTGGCTGCAGTTTCGCTGATCGGAAGCCCAGGAATTGCGCAAACGCAGGATTCGAAGCCGAAACCGGCGCCGAAAGCCACGCTCGCTGACTTCGCGTGGATGGAAGGGCGCTGGAAGGGAGAACTCGGAAGCAACGTCGCGGAGCTTTCCTTCAGCAGTCCCGCCGATGGCGTGATCACGTCCATATTGAAGCTGCACGGAAACGGGAAGGTGCTCGTCGTGGAGATCTCGAATTTTGTCGAGACGCCGGACGGCATCGTCGAGTACATCCGCCATTACAGCCCGAAACTCGACCAATATGAAAAAGGCGATCCCATCGTTCTCAAACTCGCGAGCTTCAATGCTACAACCGTCGAATTCGATAATACCGTCAACAACCAGCCGAAACGGGCCATGATCACGCGCGTGGGCGCGGACGCGTTCACAGCACATTCGGATCTTTACGACGCCAAGGGAGAGCACGACGTCATCGACGTCACGTATACGCGTGTGAAGTAGCCGCGAAGAGCGCCGGAAATTAGTGGCGGAAGTGGCGGATGCCGGTGAAGACCATGGCCATGCCGAATTTATTCGCTGCGGCGATCACCTCGTTGTCGCGCACCGAGCCGCCCGGCTGAATCACGGCCGTCGCTCCGGCTTTTCCAGCTTCCTCGACGCCATCAGAAAAAGGGAAAAACGCATCCGACGCGACGACGGTTCCGGCAAGCGGCGATTGCGCTTTCATCACGGCGATCTTCACGGAGTCGACACGGCTCATTTGCCCCGCGCCGATGCCGATCGTCTCACCGTCGCGCGCAAAGACGATCGCGTTCGATTTGACGTGCTTGCAAACTTTCCACGCAAACGCGAGTGCGCGGCGCTCGTCGTCATTTGGCTCGCGCGCGGAAACGGTTTTCATTTCTCTTTCGCTTAGCGCGTGCAGGTCGGGATCCTGAACGAGCACTCCACCGGAGATGCGCTTCAACTCGAGTTCGCGCGCGGCGGCCTCGCTCGTTATCTCCAGTAATCGAAGATTTTTCTTGGATGTAAATTTTTCGAGCGCTGCCGCTGAATATCCCGGCGCCGCGATGCATTCGACGAACAGTTTTGCCGCTTCCTCGGCCGTCGCGGCATCAACCGCGCGATTGAACGCCAGCACGCCGCCAAACGCCGAAACCGGATCGCACGCAAGCGCTTTTACGTAGGCGTTCACGAGCTCGTCCTGCTCCGCCGCGCCGCAGGGATTGTTGTGCTTAATGATTGCCACGGCCGGCCGCTTGAATTCCCGCGCCAGCGCCCACGCTGAATCGAGGTCCACCAGATTGTTGTAAGAGAGTTCTTTGCCTTGCAACTGCTTTGCACCCGCGATACCGGAAGCCGCGTAGCCCGCGGGCACGTAGAGCGCGGCAGACTGATGCGGATTTTCGCCGTAGCGCATTGCTTGGCGCCGCTCGAGTGCAACGTGCAGGCGTTCAGGCAATTCGGGAGCGGCGTGCATTTCCACTTTTCCGTTCGCCGCGAGGCGCTCGAGCTCAGTCGCGATTTCGCCGTCGTAGCGCGCCGTCCGCGCAAAAGCTTTCCGGGAGAGATCGAGACGCGTCGCGAGACTCACGCCGCGCGTGGATTCAATCTCCCGCGCCACTCGATCGTAGTCCGCTGGATCCGTGATCACCGCGACGCTCTCGAAATTCTTCGCGGCGGACCGCACCATCGCCGGCCCGCCGATATCAATATTTTCGATCAATTCTTCCGGCGTCACGCTTGGCTTTTGCGCCGTCGCGGAAAACGGATACAGATTCACGGCGACGAGATCAATCGCAACGATTCCGTGCTCGGCCGCCTGCTTGCGGTCGCCATCTTTGCTGCGCTGAAACAAAATCCCGCCGTGAACTTTCGGATGCAGCGTCTTTACGCGCCCGCCGAGCATTTCGGGCCAGCCGGTCAGCTCCGCGACATCGCGCACAGCCACGCCTTCATCGCGAAGCAGCCGCGCCGTCCCTCCCGTCGAGACGATTTCGATGCCGAGCGCCGCGAGTCTCCGCGCGAAATCGGCTACGCCTGTCTTGTCGTAGACGCTGATCAGCGCGCGCTCAATGGCCATCGTGCTCCTCCTGTTTACGCAAGTCCTGAAGCGAACTCTGAAAAAGACCGATCAGTGTAATCGTGTGAGTGAAAATCGCAAGAGGGCCATCGTAGGGTTCAGGTTTGACGGCGTCAAGAAGAGGCCGCGCGTGAGAATCGCGTGCGACGCGAGACTACTGTGAGTGGGATCCGTGGACGCAGCACTGTTGCGGGAATATGCTTGTGGGAGACTAACGGCTGACGCGGGCTTTCAGCTTTACTTTCCCGCCTTCGACGCTGACCGTGTATTCGATTTCCTTGCCGCCTCGCCGCTTGAGCTCTTCCGTTTTCTTCTCCACGAAGCGCTCGAATTCCTCAAGGCTTGGCGCGCCCGCTTTTTCTCCCGTGGCCATCCGCGTATCGATCAGCGCTCCGTAGAGGTCGTGTACTTTTCGCGTTTCGCGGGATGGATTTGAGAACTGAACGGAGAATGGCGCCGGAGTCTCAATTTCCGCGTCTTCGCGAGTCTTTCGCCCACCGTGCGACGCAACGGCGGTCGCCGAAGGCGACGAGGCCAGCGCTCGCCGGGCTTCAGCCATTGCTTTGTTGCGTTGCGCGGCGATTGCTTTGGCAGCCGCGCCGAAGTGATGCGGTATGGACGAACTCTCCCTCTGCATCAGCTTTTTCCGCCACATGTCCTGATATTTCGCGTACGTGGAAGCTATGTTGTTGTAACGGAATCGCTGGGCGAGGTTCACCTCAGCCATGCGCTCGGCATAGCGCTTGATAAACACGTCCACGCGCCACTGGGTATCAACCGGTGGCCGCTTTCGTCCGCCGCCGAAGAATTGCTCGTATTCGATCTTCAGCGTGCGAATGTCGTGTTCGACTTGTGCGAGATCGTCGTCGATTGTGCCCATGATGTAATTGGCAGCCTTTTTAGGCTACGGGCAGCCGTGCACATCGTCAACCTGCCGTGCCAATGTGAGTGACGCAAGCGGCACGCCCTTCGGTTGCTCCTTTTAATCGCGGTGTGTTCCAATACGTGAACGATGAGTCCTCAGACCGGGCCAGTCACGGAAAAGCGGGCCAACGCGCTGCGTGGGGTTCCGTCTGTGGATGAACTGCTTGGCCGCCCGGCGATCGTCGAAGCGTCGAAGAAAGCAGGACATGCGCTGGTCACGAGCGTCATTCGCGAGGTCCTCGCGGAAGAGCGCCGCAGCTTGAAGGAAGAACCGGGCGCTGTGGACATTGCCAAGCTCGAAGGGCGCATCCTCGCGGGAATCGAAAAGGCGCTGACACCATCGCTGCGCCGCGTGATTAACGCCACCGGCGTGGTTCTCCACACAAATCTTGGCCGCGCGCCGCTATCGGCTGCCGCTGTCCTACAACTCGTCGCGATTTCGGGCCGGTACTCGAATCTCGAGTATGACGTTCCATCACGCGGACGCGGGAAGCGCGATGTTCACACGGCGCATCTTCTTGCAGACTCCGTCGGCGCCGAATCCGCCATCGTCGTCAACAACAATGCCGCCGCCGTTTTCCTCGTTCTGAACGCGCTCGCGAGTAGTGGCGAAGTCGTGGTGTCGCGCGGCGAATTGATCGAGATCGGCGACGGATTCCGCATTCCAGACATCATGGCGGCCAGCGGCGCCGTCCTGCGCGAAGTGGGCACGACGAACCGCACCCGCATCGCCGACTACGAGCGCGCTATCAACGAGCGCACGCGGCTGCTTCTCCGCGTCCACCCTTCGAATTTTCGTATCACTGGCTTCACGGCGCGGCCGTCGCTCCAGGAGATTGTGGATCTCGGCCGCCGCTCGAAGATTCCTGTGTACGAGGATCTCGGCTCCGGATGCATTGCCGGTCTTGCCGCGGCGGGAATTAATGAGCCCGTGGCTCGCGAGAGCTTTATCGCGGGTGTAGGCGTCGTTTCATTCAGCGGCGATAAACTCCTCGGCGGGCCGCAGGCTGGCATCATCGCGGGGAAAAAAGAGATCGTGGAACGCATTCGCCGCAATCCGCTCTTTCGCGCAGTGCGTGTGGACAAGTTGACGATCGCGGCGCTCGAAATGACGTTGCAGGCCTATCGCCGCGGCGCGCTCGATGAAATTCCGGCGCTTCGAATGATTCGCATGAGCGCTGAAGAAATTGCGCGCCGCGCACACGGGTTGGCCAAAGAGCTCCGCCCGTCGCTGCCCAAGGATGTCGAAATCGAAATTATCGACGGAAAATCCGTAATCGGCGGAGGCTCAACGCCCGATCAATCTTTGCCCACTCATCTCATCACCGTGAAAAGCGGGCGCCGGTCGGCGGAAGAGATCGAATCGCGCCTGCGCGAGCCAGCCAGCGGCATCCCGATCATCGCTCGCATCGAAGACGATCGTCTCGTGTTCGATCTGCGCACGGTGTTCGCCGACGAAGAGGCAGCGCTGGCAAGCGCGCTCCTCGCCGCACTGGGATGATGTTGGAAAATGGAAAAGTGAAGCCGGAAAAGGGTGTTGCTGCAACGGCGATAGTCGCGAAGGGCTGAATGTTATCTTTCCAATTTCCCTTTTCTCTTTTCCAATTTCAAAGTCTATTGATTACTGTCGCCACGCACGCCGCGCCGAATCCGTTATCAATATTCACTACGCTCACATTTGACGCGCAGCTATTCAGCATTCCGAGCAGCGCCGCGACGCCGCCGAAGCTCGCGCCATAGCCGGTGCTCGTCGGCACGGCGATTACAGGCACGCCAACCAATCCTCCAAGCACGCTTGGCAGCGCACCTTCCATTCCGGCGACGCAGATGATCACGCGCGCTTCATCGAGCCGCGCGCGGTGCTCCATCAGCCGGTGCAGCCCCGCGACGCCGACGTCGTAAATCGCTTCGGCGCGATTGCCCATCATCTGCGCGCTAATCAGCGCCTCTTCGGCCACCGGGATGTCGCTCGTCCCCGCCGTCACGATGAGCACGAGGCCCTTGCCTGTGCGCTCGCGGCTGCGCTCGATGGCGATCACGCCAGAAAGTGGATGAAACCTCGCGCTGCGCGTCACTCGCTTCACGGCGGCGTAGGTAGCTTTGCTTCCGCGTGTGATCAGGATATTGTGCGAGGCCTTCGCGCGAAGCATCCCGCGAACGATTTCTGCCACTTGATGCGGCGTTTTCCCCCGGCCGTAAATCACTTCGGAATAACCTTGCCGCAGCGAGCGGTGATGATCGATTTTTGCGAAGCCGAGATCTTCGAAGGGAAGCTGGCGCAATTTTTCGAATGCCATATCGAGCGACACGCGCCCTTCGCGCACATCTTCCAGAAATTTTCTCGCGTCGCTCTCGTTCATCGCCTCACCATTCCGCGCGCATTGTAACATTCCGCTGTCGAATGGACGTGCCGCACGAACCCTGGTGAGGCGCTACAAATGCGTCCCGCAATTCTTGACTTTGTCGAAAGCGCCTGCCTAGAGTGGATTTCGGCGAATGGCAAAGAGCAAACGACAGGGCAAGGTCATCACGGTCGGCGTGACGGGCGCAAGCGGCGCGATCTACGCACGGGCGATTTTGCGGTTGCTCGATGCTGATAAGCGAGTGGCTCGCGTCGCGCTGGTCGCGAGCGAAACGGGATTGCGCCTGATTGCAACGGAACTCGGCGTCGTCGCGCCGGATCCAAAAAAGTTGCCCTCGCTGCTTACTGGCGCTTCCGCGAAGAAAATCGAGTACCTCCCGAACAAAGATGTGGGCGCGTCAATCGCCTCCGGCAGCGCGCCGGTGGACGCGATGGTCGTGATTCCGTGCTCGGCGGGAACTCTTGCGGCGATCGCGGCAGGAATCGCCGACGATTTGCTCGCCCGCGCTGCGGATGTCTGCCTAAAAGAACGCCGCACTCTCGTTCTCTGCCTGCGCGAGACGCCGCTCAATCGTATCCACATCGAAAATATGCTGCGCGTCACGGATGCAGGCGCCATCGTGATGCCGGCGATGCCCGCGTTTTATTACGGCCCGAAAACAATCGAAGACGCTGTCGAACAATTCGTCTGCCGCGTCCTAGCGCAAATCGGCTTGCCGCAGGAATCGCAGTATCGGTGGGAAGGCGGGGGAAAGAGCGGAAAGTAGAAAAGGGAAAATGGAAAAGTGAAAGTAGAAATTAGCGTGCGGCACCGAAGGTTCATGCTGGAGAAGATTGTCGATACGAGAGCCCTTTTCCCATTTCTCTTTTCCCTTTTCCACGCGGTGTCCGCGTGACCAGCCGCATCCGCACCGTCCTCGAGATGATCAAGATCGAGCACTCCGTCTTCGCGCTGCCGTTTGCGCTTGTCGGAGCGCTGCTCGCGGCGCGATTGGCGGGCGCGTGGCCGACGTGGACGCAGATTCTATGGATCGTCGTCGCGATGGTGGGCGCGCGCTCGGCCGCGATGACGATCAACCGCATCGCCGACATCGAATATGACCGCCGCAATCCGCGGACGCAAAATCGCGCGCTTCCAGCGGGAACACTCTCGGTAGGATTCGCGTGGGGATTCACGCTCGCCGCCGCCGCTCTGCTTGTAATCGCGGCGTGGCGATTGAATCGTCTCGCATTTGAGCTTTCGCCAATCGCACTGGCCGTCCTCTTCCTTTATTCGTACACGAAGCGCTTCACGTCATGGTCGCATTTCGTTCTGGGATTTTGCCTCGGGATGTCGCCCGCAGCCGCATGGATCGCCATTCGCGGCTCGCTCGATGCGCGCATGCTGATACTCTGCGCCGCGGTGACGCTCTGGGTCGGCGGCTTCGATGTTCTTTACGCCTGCCAGGACGTCGAATTCGATAAAACCGCCGGCCTGCATTCAATCCCGAAAAAATTTGGCATCGCGCGCTCTCTCATCATCGCCCGCGCGATGCACGTCGGCGTGATCGCACTGCTCATCTGGCTGGCGTGGAGTTTCACGCTCGCTTGGCCCGCGTGGGTGGGAATCGCCGTCGTCGCCGCGCTGCTCGCTTACGAACATTCACTCGTAAAACCCACGGATCTCTCGAAATTGAACGCGGCCTTTTTCACCGTAAACGGCTATATCAGTATGTTATTCTTGCTTTTCTGGGGCGCGGCGACGTTTGTGTCGCACCCTTGAAACAGACCTGGCGAGAATGACCTCCGAACTCCAAATCACAGACGCGCGCCTCCGGCCCATTGCCGATAAAGTCCTCGCCGGCGAGCGTCTCAACGCGGGCGAAGGCCTGACGCTATTCGAATCGAACGATCTCCTGGCGGTCGGCTGGCTCGCGAATCACGTCCGCGAAAAGCGCCACGGCGACATCTGCTATTACAACGTCAATCGCCACATCAATCCGACGAACGTTTGCGGCGCGCACTGCAAGCTCTGCGCCTTTGGCCGCGACGCGAATTCACCGGGCGCCTACACGTTCACGCTCGAAGAAATCTGGGCGCGCGCGGCCGAAGGCGTCGCTGAAGGCGCCACCGAATTTCACATCGTCGGCGGACTGCATCCCGATCTTCCATTCAGCCACTATCTCGATCTCATCCGCGGCATCAAGCAGCGCCATCCGCACGTCCATCTCAAAGCCTTCACGATGGTCGAAGTCGGCTTTTATTCGCGCATTTCGAAGCTTTCGATTCGCGACACGCTGCTCGCTATGAAGGAAGCCGGAGTGGATTCGCTTCCCGGCGGCGGCGCTGAAATTTTCGCGCCGCGCGTCCGCAAGGTAATTTGCGACCACAAAGTCAGCGGCCAGATGTGGCTCAAAATTGCGCGCACCGCCCACGAGGTTGGCCTGCGCTCGAACGCCACGATGCTCTATGGCCACATCGAAACGCACGAAGAGCGTGTCTCGCATCTTCTCGATCTCCGCGAATTGCAGGATGAAACGCACGGGTTTGTCACATTTATTCCGCTGCAATTTCATCCTGACAATACGGGACTGAGCCACGTGCCGAAGCCGACGGCATTCGACGATTTGAAGACAATTGCTGTGTCGCGGCTTCTCCTTGATAATTTCGATCACATCAAGGCGTACTGGATCATGCTGACGCCGAGAGTCGCGCAGGTCGCGCTGCGATTTGGAGCAAATGACATAGATGGCACCGTCGTCGAAGAAAAGATTTATCACGATGCCGGTGCCAGCACGCCGCAGGGGCTTACTCTCGCGGATCTCGAGCGGCTGATTCGCGCCGCCGGACGCGTTCCCGTCGAGCGCGACACGATGTATCGCAGAGTGGACCGCTCGCAGCTTCCGCCGATTCGCACGCCGCAGCGGACGAATAGCGATCTGATCCCCGAATCGAGTCTCACAGCCCGCGCGCAGTAAACCGCTGGCGCGATCGCACACCCCGCAGCCGTACGGTCCGTCGGCAGACGGACCGGCCGTTCACGAATTTATTTTTCGCTCTAGCAATCGCCGAAGACTCGGCCGGCCTGCCGGCCAGCCCTACGAAAACCAAATCGAACGCCGCATGTTCGCGCGTAGTTCTCGACATCTCCGTATTGCACACAGCGTAGGATTACGGAGCCCATTACCGTATTCCTGCGGATTGACGCTTCCTGGCAACGCGCGTAGCTTCCCTTGACCTTCGAGCACGCAAATCGCGAACGCAATGCTCGTTCATCGCGCTTCTCGCTCTCGATCGGCCGTTCGAAAATCTAAAGCCAAAAAAGAAATTCTCCGAAAGGGAAACCCAGCCATGCCCTACGAATGGAGAACGCGCCCGGGCCTAGGTCGATCCCGCGCTTTCAACGCGATCCCAATTCCTCTCACTCTGGCGCTGATAATTTTCTTCATCGCCGGGTGGCGGGCTACGAGCTACGATTCGGTGCGCGCTGGAACCACGGGCCCTCCCGCCCCTTCGACCGTGGCGCCGCCAAGTACTCCGAGCCCGCAGATCGACACATCAACATCGGAAATCTCAGGCTTGCGCCAGGAGGTGGCGGATCTCGATACCGTCGCTCAGCAAGAAACGCTGATCTCCATGGCGGAGACCGACAAGATCCAGAGCCTTCAGAGCGAACTGACGCAGGCCCAAAAAAAAAGCCTCGCCGTGACCGCCGAGCGCGACGACGCACTTCGCGAGATCAAGGAAATGCGCGAGGGAATTCAATCGGACGCGCGACAACTAGACGCCGTGTGCAGCGCCCTGCGAGCCGCAATCGACTCGGCGCCCCTGCGCCGGGCCCCCGCCGCAGCTCTCGCCGTCTGCCCCGCCGCCGCTCCAAAGTGAATGGAGGCACAACCGATTCAAAGCCGAAGAAAACGCCGCCGGGCCAGCAGGATTGAGCTACTCCCGGGCGAGACTCCATATTTTGACGTCTTGATATCGCGCGAAGTGTAGAAGCGGTTTCGCGTTGGGCAGCGTAATGCCGTGCGACGCGGCCATTGTATTGATTTCGACTTCCGCTGTTGCAGGCTGCAATGGCCACGGTGGGTGATCGATCTCTCCGCGGAAAATTCTGTCGCCCGCGGCTGCGTAAAGGCAGTAACGCTCGGTGAGAAAATATTCGAGTGTGCCTTGCTGCGCGCGGGAGTCCTTTCCCGTCGGGCGATACGTCGCGCGGAAGTCCGCTTCTGGCGCACCGCGATGCGTGCGATGGCTCTCGTATTGAATCGCGTCGCCCGCTTTCTCAACTGACATCCGCGCGCGAAAATACGGAAGATGAAACCATCGCCGCGCGGCCGACACCGCAACGGCGCTCGCCGCTTCCAGCCCGAAAAACCACACACCCGGCTTCCCGCCAGATCGAACGTACGTGCGCACGTTCAGCTCCGGAAACGCGGACAGCCCCGGAACCGGCGGCAATCCGCGAAATCGAATTCCCGACATATGAAAAGGTACGACGCCGACCCATGCGGTGCCGTCAAATGTTTCGAGTTCAAGTGCGCGGGGAATCAGCGGCCGCAAATCCTGCGCCGCGACGGGCCAATGCATGAATAACAGATCGTGCCACTTCTGCCGCATGACCCACGGCGAAGCGGGTGCAGGCCACGGTCGATGAGCATCGTCTCCGTTGGTCATGGCGATTTCGAGCTTTGAGCGCCTGCGATTTGCACGCGGTTGCGATAGGCCTGCCAGAAAAGAAGCGCATAGAATGGTGCGTAGGTGAGCGCGACATAGCGCGGATCAAAGTGCCACCGCCCCGACGCCGAATATTCAATCAAGACTTGGTACGACAAAAACTGAAGTATCGTCAGAAGCAGCCACGCCACGTTCGGATAAAAGCACAGAAATGGAATCACCCACGTGAAATACCAAGAATACGCATTCGGCGCGAAAAGCAGGATCGCGCCAAAGATCAAGAATGCCGCGCGTGCTGGCTCGACGCCTCGAATCGCCGTCCACAACGCAAGCCCTATCGCAACACTGACGCCAATGCCCGCCGCGACCGAGTGCGAATGTATGAGCAATTTCAGAATCGAGTACAGGCTCGCGTTGTTATCCTGCCAACGCGATTCGAAGTAGGCCATCGTCACCGGAACCTGGCGCAGCGCCGCGCGGTAAGGCCACGTGCAGATGGCCGCGAGCGCGGCGGTGGCGAATCCGCTCCCCCACGCCCGCCTCGATTTCGGCCAGCCCTGCCGCCAGAGCCACAGCGGGAACAGCATGATCGGAAATGACTTGAGCAACGCCGCGCACGCCAGCAGCAGCGTTGACAGCGTCGGTCTGGACTTTATAATCACGAAGGCGCCGACAAGTGCCACGAGAGCCAGCGCATCACTGTGCGCGCTGCCGGCGAACTCGACCACCACTAGCGGGTTCCACGCGTAGATGGCGAGCTGATAAGCGCGTCCTCCTGCCGCACGCAGCCATACGGCAAGAAGAATCATGGTCAGGACGTCCGCGGCTTCCATCGGCAGCTTGAACGCGACAGGCGTACGCAGGAACCGCGCTGCTGTGCGGAAGACGAGTTCGGCAAGCGGCGGGTAAATGGTTGGAATTTCCTGGGCCGGCATTCGCATGTCGTTCGAATTGGCCGGATCACGAAGAGCGTGAAGACGCGCGTCGTTCGGCGTGGCGAGATAAGGATTCGCGCCTTCTAGTTGCGCGCGGCCGTCCCAGCGATACCGGTAGAGATCGTTTGAGAGCGTTGGCGCGAGCGGCCAAAGCGTCGCGCGGAAAAGAATTGCGGCGGCGAGAACCAGCCAGAAGGCGCCGCGCCTTTCTCTTGTGTGCTCGAGGCCATACAACGCGATGAAATAGATCACGCCCGCCGCCAGCCCGGTCGCGATCGTCTCGACTACGAAAGATTCGAGATTGCCGAATCTCCGGAGCCGCCAGAAGAGCGCTTCGAGAAGAATGAATCCGCCGAAAAGAATTTGTGTTTGCGAAATTCCGCGACGCGCGGGAAAATTTTCAGTCGGAGCCATCAGGAGGCATTAGGACTTTGATTTCGCTGTTTGCATGGGTAATCGCTTACCATCCGGGCCCGCCGCTCTCGAATTACTGGCGCCGCCTGACGGATCTGACGTTCGCCGGCCAGTATCAGCCCAACGCGTTCGATCTCGCGATCATGATCCCGTATTTCCTCGTGCTCGTAATTCTCGCGGCGTACGGCTTGCATCGTTACGCGCTCGTCTACAATTTTTTCAAATATAAGGATCACGTTCCGGGCCCGCCGCCGCCGGTCACAGAGTGGCCCAAGGTTACCATACAGCTTCCGATCTTTAACGAGCGCTACGTGATCGAGCGGCTGGTGGATTGCGTCGCGCAGTTCGATTACCCGCGCGAAAAAATGGATATTCAGGTGCTCGACGACTCCACCGACGAAACGCAGGAAGTCGCGCGGAATTGCGTCGAGCGCCACCGCCAGCTCGGCCTCCCGATCTCTTACATTCACCGCGACAATCGCGAGGGCTTCAAAGCGGGCGCGCTTCAGGAGGGCTTGAAGACCGCAGCCGGAGAATTCGTCGCCATCTTCGACGCCGATTTTCTTCCGCCGGCGGAGTTTCTCAGGCAGACGCTTCCGTATTTCGCCGATCCGAAGCTGGCGATGGTCCAGACGCGTTGGAGCTACGTCAATCGCAGTTATTCCGCGCTCACCGAAGTCGAAGCGATTCTTCTCGACGGTCACTTCGTCATCGAACATTCGTCGCGCTATCGCCGCGGGAACTTTTTCAATTTCAATGGCACGGCTGGAGTCTGGCGGCGCGTCGCAATTGATGATGCCGGCGGCTGGCAGCACGACACGCTCACTGAGGACACCGATCTCTCCTATCGCGCGCAGCTTCGCGGGTGGCACTTTGTTTATTTGCCCGAGATTGATTGCCCGTCCGAATTGCCGGTGGAGATGAACGCGTTCAAATCGCAGCAGGCGCGCTGGGCCAAGGGCCTGATGCAGACCGCGAAGAAAATTCTTCCGCGCGTTTTACGTTCGAAAGAGCCGGCGCACGTCAAGAGCGAGGCCGTGTTTCATTTGACGGCCAACATCAGCTACCCGCTGATGGTATTTCTCTCGATCATTCTGCTTCCGGCGATGGTGGTGCGTTTCTATCAGGGTTGGTTTCAGGTGCTGGTGATCGATTTGCCGCTCTTCATTGCGTCCACGTGCTCGATTTCGAGTTTTTATTTGTGCTCGCAGCGCGTGCTTTATCCGAAGACATGGAAGCGCACGTTTCTGTATCTTCCGTTCGTGATGGCCGTCGGGATCGGACTTTCGATTCGCAATGCAGTCGCTGTCCTCGAAGCTATCTTCGGCGTGAAATCGGAATTCGTGCGCACGCCGAAATACAAAATCGAAGGCCAGCAGCGCTCCGCTTGGGCGAAGAAGACGTATCGCAAGAGCGCTGGATGGATGCCATTTGCCGAAGTCGCGCTCGGGCTCTACTTTGCGGCAACGGTCGGCTACGCGATTCAGAACGAAAACTACGCTACCGTTCCGTTCCTGCTTCTTTTTGTGTGGGGTTATCTCTACACCGGCCTAATGTCGATCGCGCAAGTCTATCTCGAGCGCTTGCGCTTCGGCGTCGTCGAAGCCGGCGAAGTCCGCCCCGCCGCCACAGGCGCTCCGGGTTTCTAGTATTACAGGCGATTCTTTTTTGAGGTCCGCAATTACTCAGACGGAGAATTGTTCGAGCCGCTTCCTGCTTTCATTCTGATTGCGCTCGCGATGGCGATTCCGACTGCGGCGCCGGCGATACTGATCACTCCGGTCATCGCCAATTCGAACGGGAACAAGTTGTGCGAGGTGGGGTCGAGCGAAACATCGTAGGCAATGTCTGCAATGTCCGCTGCGATCGCCGCGGCGACAACTCCGAGAAGGATCATTCTCCGGCGCGCCTTGGTAAATGCGACAAGCACAAAGCTGGCCGCGAATGACGTCACGCACCACTCGAGCGCGATGGTCTCCGTGATCCGCGCCAATTTCACGCTTCGCCAGATCAACAGGCACACAACCGCTTCCGCGACCAGCACCCACGGCACCAGCTTATTTCGGTTCACTGCTCTCGCAGCTCCGCGCCAGCTACTTCGACGCCGCGAATTTCAACGGCAAGACCATTGATGTCGGCAGGCTGGCTTCCCAGACTTCCAGTGTGGCAACGCTCGGACTCGCTGACTGATATTCCACGTCGTAAGTTTCACCGACCGTAAGGTACATGTCGGCCGCCGAACTCTTCAATTGCGCCGGCGGCAAGTCCGCGCCGTCTTTCGCGATCACTTTCCACTGCACCGGCGAGCCGTCGCTCGTGAGACGCACGCGCATATCCACGAAATTGTCGGTGATGTTAATCAGCCGCAGCCGGTATCGCGTTCCGGCCTGCAGTTGAAGCGGATCGGGCTGAGGATTGCCGTTAATGAGCAAGAGAAAGCCGAATGGATCGTATTTGCCAATGCTGAAGACGATGCTCCTGTCGTGCTCGGGATCGTACTTTTGCCCCGGCTCGAGGACGATCAGCGGTCCATAGACTCCATTCAGAATCTGCGTCGGGTCGTGCCAGTGCGTGTGATAGATGAATGTGCCGGCGCGCGGCGGAGTCATGCGCGCAATAAAGGATGTCCCCGGCGGGATGGCTGGGGAAGGCTTTTCGATCGTGCCAGTCCAACCGGGAACCCCGTCGTAGTAGCTTTCGATCTCCATTCCATGCCAGTGAATCGTCGTTGGCTGGGTGGTCTGATTCTTCACTTCAATGTCTGTTGTCTCTCCCCGTGTCAAAATGATCGGCGGCCCGAGCCAAACGGGCGGCGCAGCGGCGCCAGCGGCGGGAGTTGCCGGCGCAGGTGCCGACGGATCTTTCACCTCGAGCCTGTAGAGCGGAATCTTCGCTGGATTTTCGGAGATCACCAGTTGCAGTTTCCGCGTGGGGCTCGTCGCGACTGGCTCCGGCGCCGAATTCGAATTCGGAAGCACCGTGATTCCAATCACAAGGCCGCCCATCACGGAGCGATGTTCGTGTTCCGGCGAGTAGACGGCGGGCTCAGGCGCCGGAGGATGGAGACACTCGGGCGGCGACATGTGCACAACCATGTGGCAATGGAAGAGCCAATTTCCCGCGCGGTCCGGCGTCCACGTCATGTCGAACACGTGCCCGACGTCAATAAATTCGGTGACTGCCTTGCGACGCTGGTCTTCCGAGTAGCGCTCATAGTGCTCGCCGTCACCCACTCCATCAACATCGAAAAAGAAACCGTGGAGGTGCATTCCATGTGGAGACACTGTCGGATTGATCACCCGCCAATGAATAGTCTCGCCAGTTTTGTAGGTTACGCGCTCGTCAAAAGGCCATGCTTTGCCGTTTATGGACGCGATTTCCACGCCGTCCGCGGCAAAGAAGTCCTTGCCCCATAGACCCAGAACGAAAATCCTGTCGTCCGGCATCGCTCCCGGCGGATCGACGATGAACGCGCCCGAAAGCATGGTCTCCGCAAGTTCGCGAGTGTCGAGGGAATGGTCCGAAGTTGCTGCCCAGTACATGTATGTTCCGGGTTCGCCCGCGACGAATTGAACATCGCGCGATTCGCCCGGTGCGATGCTTATTGCGTCCTTCGAATCTCCGGGATGGCGATGGAGTCCGTAGATCTTGGCGCCCGTGGGCAGCGCGTTTCGGATGCTGGCGTGAATGTGTGTTCCCTGCGGAACTCGAATCAGCGGGCCAGAGCTTTGCGGCGCATGTTCTTCTTCTGCGAAGGCGTAAACATCCCGATGGGCGCCACCTTCATCTTCGGGATACCAAGCGCCTTCGCGCAATTCGAGATGCAACTCCAAAACGCCATTCTTAAGTTGGCCGGCAGGCCTTCGATTGTCGTTCGCGACCACTTTCGGCAACGATGAATTCGGTGAAGACTGAGCGAATGCCGCAGGAACGCACACGACAACGATGGCTAAACACAAAGAAGCCCAATTTCGCAAAGTACCTCCCGATACAATGATTTTTGCCCGATTGTTTCGCGTTGTCATGCCGTTGAGTTGAGAAGCTACTTCTTCATCCGCCCTCGGTCAACAATTTCTCGAATTTCATGCAGTCGTCAAGTTACGCGTTGCAAGTTTGAATCTGCGTGTTCTCGGAATTGCTGGCATTTCAGCCGTGTGTTAGCGTGGACAGGGACGCGCGGACGTGAATCATCGTTTTTCTCAGGAGGAGTTACGAGTTTGGCTCAACGCAAAGTACGCTCCTCGAGAATGAAGGTCACGAGTGTCGAATTTCTATCCCCCAAGAGCACGCTTCGATTTCTAAGATTGCGCGCAACGCACCTCGCTTTGCTCCTCGCGCTGGCACTCATCGCAGCGACCGTCGCGACCGCGCGTTTTCGCCAGTCGAACGAAGAATATCGCGCCCGCCGCGCCAAGCTGACTACCCAACTCGACGGCCCGCTCGTCGTCTTCGGATACACGGGCAACGAAGACCTGTCCGAATTCGCAGTTTTCTTCCAGGAGAAAAATTTCTACTACCTCACAGGCGATGACGAGCCAGGCGGCGCAGTTCTTCTCATCCCCAATCCGCCCGCAGGCAAATCTTTCGGGGGACCGCGCGAGTATCTCTATCTTCCGCCACGCAATCCCGCGATCGAGCATTGGGAGGGACCGAGGATGGGTCCTGACGATCCCGGCATCGCCGAAAAGACTGGCTTCGCAAAAGTCGAACCTTTCGCCAATCTTCGCGGCACGCTCGAAGATCTCGCCAAAGTTTATCCAACGTTTTACACGCTCCTTCCCGGACAGAAGGAGGAAGGCTATCCGCACCTTCGCAATTGGAGCGACTGGCTGAAGCGCGTCGTTCCAGGAGCGAATGTCCGTGACGCCAGCCCGGCAATCGACGCCATGCGTCAGGTCAAATCACCGGACGAGCTCGCGCTGATGCGAAAAGCAATCGACGCGTCGATTGACGCGCATCTCGACGCGATGAAACGCATGCGCCCAGGATTATTCGAATATCAAGTAGCGGCGCGCATGAAAGAAATCCACGAATTTGAAGGCTGCTCGCGCGAAGCCTACGCGCCGATTGTTGGAACTGGATTCAATTCCACGGTCCTGCACTACAGCACGCTCGACGCTCAAATTAAAGACGGCGACATGGTTGTGCTCGATGTGGGCGGCGAATACGGCGGCTACGCCGCGGACATCACGCGATCTCTCCCAGCAAACGGAAAATACACGCCGCGGCAGCGCGAAATTTACGAAATCGTCCTCGCCGCACAGAATGCCGCGCTCGCCGAGGTCAAGCCCGGCGCCACGATTCATGGCGGCGCAATCGATCTCAACGCCATCGCGCGACAATACATCAACACTCACGGCAAAGATCTTCATGGCCAGCCGCTCGGCCAGTATTTCATCCACGGCCTCAGCCACCATCTGGGACTCGACGTCCACGATCCCGGCAGCACCGGCAGAGCGCTCGAGCCGGGAATGGTGATCACCATCGAGCCGGGGATTTACATCCCCGAAGAAAATCTCGGCGTGCGCATTGAAGACGATGTCCTGGTCACGAAAGACGGACACGAGCTTCTCACGGCGCGCCTGCCTCGCAACGTGGACGAAATCGAGAAGATCATGGCCGAAGGCGCTGGCGGGAAAGCCCAAAATGCCCAAATCGGGCCTGATTGACGGCTGTTTACAACTCTGTTATCGTGCGCCGATATGGCTGCACGCGGAAAGTCAACTAAGAGAACAACTTCCAAATCTGGAGCTCGCTCCCATAGCGGCTCGAAGTCATTGAAAAATAAGGGGTTAAGCGCAAGCGGTCGCGGCAAGGTCGTCGCGCACCCGCCCGACCCTGCCTTCCAGCAGCAACTCAAGCTCTACGAAGAAGCCCTTCGGGAGATCCAGCAGCAGAAGTTCCAGCGCGCCAAGCAGGTCCTCGACAAGGTTATTGAAGGGCCGAACAAGGAACTTAGCGACCGGGCGCGCGTTCACTTTCGCGGCGTCGAAATACGACTTTCGAAGGTCCCACAGGCCGCGCCAAAGACGGCCGAAGACCACTACACGCAGGGCGTTGCCCTGATGAATCTCGGCCGCTGGGATGAAGCGCGCGTGCATCTTGACCGTGCGCTGAAGGCCGCGCCGAAGGCCGACCACATCGTCTATGCCATGGCCGCGCTGGATTGCCTCACGGGCGAAGCAGAGAGTGCGATGGAACGCCTGAAATTCGCGATTCAGTTGCGCCCCGAGAATCGCTACCACGCGCGGAACGACGAAGACTTCGCCTTCCTTCAGGAAGATCCTCGTTTTACCGAGCTTCTCTATCCGGAGCGTGAAGGTTCCGTCGGATAGTTTTTCCCTGTGAAGAATACTCATCAGCATCGCGCGCGTCCCGTGCGCATCGTGGCCATGGGAGGCGGCACCGGACTTTCGACGCTTCTGCGCGGATTGAAAGAGTATGTTGCGCGGCGGAAAGAAGAGCGGCGTCGCCTGCCGATTTCGGATCTCGCCGCAGTTGTTACCGTTACGGATGATGGCGGCAGTTCCGGCCGATTGCGCCGCGAGTACAGCGTCTTGCCGCCGGGCGACATTCGAAACTGCATGGTAGCGCTCTCGAAAGATGAAGCGCTGCTCAGCCACCTCTTCCAATATCGTTTCGCGAAGGGCGGCGCTCTTCGCGGCCACAGTTTCGGCAACATCTTCCTGACCGCGCTGACACAAGTTACCGGCGATTTTCCGGAGGCGGTTCGCCTTTCAGGCCAAGTGCTCGCGATTCGCGGCCGAATTTTTCCTTCCACCGAAAGCAACGTCACCCTCGAAGCCGTGCTCGAAAACGGGAATATCATTCGCGGCGAAACAAAAATTTCCCGTTCGCGTAGCCGCATTCGCCTCGTTCGCCTGGTCCCTCGCCGCGTCAAGCCGCTTCCCGAAGTCCTCGAAGCGATTCGCGAAGCTGACTTGATTCTCATCGGACCCGGTTCGCTTTACACGAGCCTTATTCCCAATCTGCTCCTCTCTCAAGTGAAAGAAGCGCTGGTGCGCTCGCGTGCCACGCGCGTCTATATCGCAAATCTCATGACTCAACCCGGCGAGACGGACGGATATTCAGTCGCCGATCACGTCCGCGCGATATACGACCACACGCAAGAGGGACTCTTCGATTGGGTCGTGCTCAATCGCAAGCCGGTGACGCCGAGCGCGCTTCGGCGCTATCGTGCCACCGGCGCCGAGCCCGTCGGAAAATCTCAAAAGGAATTGGCGCGCATGGGTCTAGGCTGCGTGACCGCCGATCTGCTGCAGGAAGGCAAAGTGGTGCGTCACGATCAGCGCCGCCTCGCGCGTGTCGTCCTCGATGAATTCGTTCGCCGCTCGGGTCAGAAGTAATCAGTCTCCTTCGCCGTAATCACATTGGTTTAAGCGACGTCGCGATTCTTGCGCTCATTTGCCCGTATCCGTATACTGGCCCGCGCTGCCAAAACGCCGGAGTTTCACTCTCAGGACAGCGCGGACGTTACGCTCTCACCCGCCTGTCCCTCGAGGAATCTTCCATCGAATGCGCTAGCGGAGGAATCCATGCCAACACTCGTCAAAAATGAACTCAACGTCTACGAATGCGCGGAAGCGCGTTTCGAGATGGCCGCGGCGAAGTTAGGCCTGGAAGACGACCTCTACCGCTATCTCCGATTTCCGAACAAGGAAATCACAATCTATATTCCCGTCACGATGGATGACGGCCGTCTCGAAGTGTTCACCGGCTATCGCGTGCAACATTCGCTGGTGCGAGGCCCTGGCAAGGGCGGAATCCGGTATGCGCCGGATGTGACGCTCGACGAAGTGCGCGCGCTTGCATCGTGGATGACTTGGAAATGCGCCGTAGTCAATATTCCCTTCGGCGGCGCGAAGGGCGGCATCATTTGCGATCCACAGAAAATGTCCCAGAAGGAACTCGAACGAATGACGCGCCGCTACACCGCCGAACTCACCGATTGGATCGGACCCGAGCGCGACGTTCCTGCTCCCGACCTCGGCACCAATGAAAAAGTCATGGCGTGGGTGATGGACACGTACTCGATGCACATGCGCCACACAGTCACGGCCGTCGTCACCGGCAAGCCGCTCGATCTGGGCGGCTCACGCGGCCGACGCGAAGCCACTGGACGCGGCGTCCACTTCGTCTGCGACAAAGCCATCGCAAAGTTGGGAATGAAGCGCGAAGAATGCCGCGTCGTGATTCAAGGTTTCGGCAATGTGGGTTCGATGGCCGCGATGCTGCTTGACGAAGCGGGCTACAAAATCGTCGGCGTTTCCGACATCCATGGCGGCCTCTACAATGAAAAGGGTTTCAACGTTCCCGCCATGATCGACTGGGTCCACGGCCAGCGCAAGCCGTTGCCGGATTTCCCTGGAGGCGGCGCGAAGATGGCTGGGCAAGATCTTCTCTTCCAGCCATGCGAAATTCTGATTCCCGCCGCGATCGAGAACCAGATCACCAGCGCGAATGCGCATCGTGTCCAGACGCGCATTCTCTGCGAAGGAGCAAACGGCCCGACGACGCCTCCTGCGGATGATGTCTTGCGGGACAAGGGCGTGTTTATCCTGCCGGACATTCTCGCGAATGCCGGCGGAGTCACGGTCAGTTACTTCGAGTGGGTGCAGGATCGGCAGGGCTTCTTCTGGCGCGAGAGCGAAGTGAACGAGCGGCTAAAAGACGTGATGGAGCGCAGTTTCGACGAAATTGTGCGCTACGCCGAATCCCACGGTGTGAACAATCGAATCGCTGCATACATGGTGGCGATCGATCGCGTTGCGTTCGCGCTGAAACTCCGAGGCCTTTACGCCTGACGGCGGACGCCAGTCCCGCGCGAAATCCACACATTGAGAAAGCCTATCGCCGCAGCCTGGTGTATCATGGCCCACCATTGCGACGCTTTGCTACCCAGGGAGCACGGCGTTTGCAGGAGCCATGTTGCCTGACTCGATTCTGCCCGGATCGCTGAAGACTGAAGACGAACATCGCCGCGACCTTTGCACGGCCGGCCGGTGGCTCCATCAGCGCGGCTATACTCCTTCCACCGACGGAAATATTTCTCTTCGCCTCGACCCGCGCCGCATTCTGAGTTCGCCGACGGCCATCAGCAAAGGCATGATGGAGCCGGACGATCTCGTCGTCACTGATTTGCAGGGAAACAAAATCAGTGGCCGCCGCAATCGTTCCTCCGAGCTGGCGATGCATTTGCTCATTTATCGCCGCCGCCCGGATGTGTTTGCAATTTGCCACGCGCATCCTCCGGTCGCGACGGGATATGCCGCATCGGGGATCCCGTTGAATCAAGCGCTCCTGAGCGAGTGCGTGATGGCGCTCGGCTCGGTGCCCGTGGCGCGCTACGGCACACCCGGAACGCCGGAGTTGAGCGACGCCATCGAGCCGCTGATTCAGAATCACGACGCGATTCTTCTTGCGAATCACGGCGTGGTCACATACGGCTCGGATTTATTGACGGCGTTCTTCCGCATGGAGACGACGGAACAATTCGCGCGCGTCGCGCTCGTCACCGTCGTTCTCGGCAAACAGGTCTTGCTTTCCGGCGAAGATGTGGAAAAATTGCTCGCGGCTCGGGTGCGTTATGGAATTCAGGGCGCTCCGGGCGGCGTCACAAGGCCCGTCACGTCGGAGGATGCGGAATCGGCGGCGGTGGACCGCATCACGCTCTCTCGGCGCGAACTCGAAGCGCTGATCGAAGAAGCAGTAAAAAAAGATCGGATCGTGCGCTGACTGGCCTAGCTGGTCAGGGTTGGAACGCGCCTGTTGGGAGGATGAAGCATGGGTGAAGCACTCGGAATGATCGAGACACGCGGATTCGTCGCCATGATCGAAGCGTCGGACGCGATGGTGAAAGCCGCCAAAGTGACGCTGGTCGGCTGGGAAAAGATTGGCTCGGGGTATGTGACGGCGCTCGTGCGCGGCGACGTGGCAGCGGTAAAAGCCGCAACGGATGCCGGTGCTGCTGCCGCGCGTCGCGTCGGCGAGTTGATCGCCGTGCACGTGATTCCGCGCCCGCACCCGTCGCTCGAAGACGCGCTGCCCATCGGCAAGACCGCCGTGGCAGCTTCGGCGAAGTAAGCAGCGTCCCGCGCGATTTGCCTTGAAGAATCCGGCGCTGAAGTTTCGCCGGACGCAAAGTAGTCGAATAAACTTTCTTTCCATGAATTCATGATTCTCGCCCGCATCGTTGGCACAGTCGTTTCAACGCGCAAAGATCCTCGCCTCGAAGGCAAGAAACTCCTCATCGTCAAGCCAATTTCGCCCGAAGGCACCGACGAACCCGGTTATCTGATCGCGGTAGACACCGTAAGCGCCGGATTCCGCGAGAAAGTTCTTGTCGTCGCCGGAAGCTCCGCCCGCATGGCGTCTGAATGCAAGGACCGTCCTGTGGACGCAGCGATTGTCGGCATCGTCGACGAGGTCGAGCTCGATAAAGCGCACGCCGCCGAGCTCGCTGCCGCGCGAAAGCCATGAAATACAATCGTTTTGAAGAATTGCCAGTCTGGAGTGCGGCGCAGGATCTTGCCGCAAGGATTTACTCCTTCACTGCGAAACCCTCCTTCATACGGCAGCGCAGCTTGCGGGACCAACTCGAACGCGCCGCCGTTTCGATTTCCAACAACATCGCAGAAGGCTTCGAGCGCGGAACGACGCAGGAATTGCTGACGTTTCTCTATATCGCAAGGGGCTCGGCGGGCGAGGTGCGTTCGATGCTGTGCCTGCTCGAGCGGCTGCCCGCATTTTCTGATCTCAAATTTGAAATTTCAAATTTGAAATCTCTTGCTGAAGGTGTTTCGCGCCAACTTCGTGGCTGGTCCAGCAAGCTCCAGGACAGCTCGATTACAGGCCAGCGTTATCTGACCCAGAAAGTACAGCGGGTAGAACAGCGCCGCCGCGACCGCGATGATTTCGTCAAAGAGTTAAAGCAGATTCGCAGCGGATCTTAGAAATGTATCGCACTAGGGGGTCGGAGCTTCAGCTCCGACATTAAGGGAACCGGATTCGCAGGGCTTTAGCCCCTGAGGGCGAGCTAACGAAGCTGTAGGACGAATGTTAGGTCGCCGCATGATCGCAGCGAGATTCAAGGACGCGAAATGCTCCTCGGCCGCGTAATCGGAACCGTTGTCGCCACGGTAAAGAATCCGTCGCTCGACGGAATCACGATGCTCGTCGTGCAACCGCTCGGCCGGAACGGCGCGGACAAGGGCCGTCCCATCGTCGCCCTCGATTCAGTCGGCGCAGGAACAGGTGAGAAGGTCTACTGGTGCCGCGGGCGCGAAGCCAGCTTTCCATTTCTTCCCGTAGAAGTTCCCACCGAAGCCACAATTGTCGGCATCGTCGACGAGGTCAATCTTTCGAAAAGGTTAAACAGCTGATGCTGATCGGGCGCGTGATCGGAGACGTAGTCGCGACGCAAAAAGCGCCGTCGCACGAAGGCCGCAAACTTCTCCTGGTTCAGCCGCTTAATCTGGACGGCTCGGACCGCGGCGATCCCGTAATTGCGCTTGATGCCGTGGACGCAGGCGAGGGCGATCGCGTGCTTCTCTCCACCGATGGCTACTCCGCGATGACGTCGGTGGGCCGGCCGAATTCTCCGATCGATTCCGCGGTGATCGGCGTGATTGATTTTGTAGAATTGGTCGACGACGTAACCTAAAAAAAGCGAGCGTCCCGCGAGGAGCAGGACGCCCGCCGTTGCGGCCGGTTTGTTGGTTTACTGCTGAAGGACTGCCGCTCGCGTCTTCCCCCCAAATCGAATTTCCTTCACTTGGTTTCCTTCCACCACGACTGAGCTGGCCTCCGCCTTGCCTCTTCCATCCTGCCATTGAATCGGAGCTTCCACGATCATCTTGCCGTCGTGCGATACCGTGACTTTGGAATCGTCGGCGACGATTGAATAATCGCCGGCCTTCAATTCTTTACCCGCCAGCCACACCGAGCTCGCAATCGTTACATCTGTCTTGACCGTTCCCTTTGCTTCCTTCGCCAACGCGAGGCTCGTTACGGCGGGGAGCACAAGGGCCAACGCCAGGATCAGCGCAGAGAAACGTACGAAGTGACTACGTGTCATAATTTGATTCCTCCTTTTCTCTTAGCCCCAGTTCTCTCGCTTAGACGAATCCTCATTGCACAAGAAAGCAGCAACTGAATTTTTCGCGTGAAAAAGTTTTGCGCGAACCAAAATGGAAATTGTGTCGCGAAATCAAACAGATGAATCCCGCTAGCGCACACACGGAGAGCGGAAAAAAACTGTCATTTGAAAGGGAATCCGTGCCTACGAATTTAGCGCCTTAGAGCATTCATCCGAATATTGGAATAAATATTTTCGCTGGAGTGGAACAGCCCGCGTTGACACGCTTCTGCCCCTATTCAATAATCGCTACTTCATGATTGGGCAGCTTCGTGGAAAACTGATTGAGCGCCGACCGAACCAGGTAATCATGGATGTCGGCGGCGTCGGCTATCTCGTGCAGATTCCTCTCTCGACCTTTTCGAGCCTCGGCGCGCTCAAATCCGAAGCGACACTCCTGATCCATACGCATTTGCGCGAAGACCAGATCACGCTATTCGGCTTTCTAACGGCGAGAGAAAAGGATTGTTTCGAATTGCTGATTTCCGTGAGCGGCATTGGGCCGAGCCTCGCGCTCAAAGTTCTTTCCGGGATCAGAGTGGAAGAATTGCTTCCTGCCATCCGCAATAGCGATCACGCGCAACTCGTACGAATTCCTGGAATCGGGCGAAAGACGGCCGAACGCATCGTCGTCGAACTGCGCGAAAAAGTCGCCGCGCTCGAGCCCGGCGAAGCCGGCAAGCCCGCCACGCACTCCCCGCTCGAAGCCGATGTCGCTTCGGCATTGGTAAACCTGGGTTACGATGCTCGTGCGGTAGAACACGCCCTGGAGCAACTTCGCAAATCTCCGGGAAACTCGGCGGATTTCAACGCGATGCTTCGCGCCGCGTTACAGCAACTCGGCGGCCCTGCGATGCAAAAAAGCGCGCGAGCCGCTGCGGGTGATTCATCAAACTGAAGTGGGAAATAACAACAAATGAATGACACGCGACATCGGCTGGTTTCGGGGCGCGCTTTCGATGAGGACGAGCGCACCGAGGCCAGCGTCCGCCCGAAGCGCTTCGAAGACTATATCGGCCAGGCGCGCGTAAAGGAAAATCTCGCGATCGCGGTGCAGGCCGCGCGCTCACGCGGAGAAGCGCTCGACCACGTTCTTCTCTATGGCCCGCCGGGACTCGGAAAAACCACGCTGGCTCAAATTCTCGCGAACGAAATGGGAGTGGGAATTAAAGTCAGCTCAGGGCCGCTTCTCGAAAAAAAAGGCGACCTCACGGCCGTTCTCACGTCGCTGACCGCGCGCGATTTTCTTTTTCTCGATGAGATTCACCGGCTGCAGCCCGCACTCGAAGAAATCCTGTATCCGGCGATGGAAGATTTTCGCATCGATCTCGTTATCGGGCAGGGGCCGGGCGCGCGAATTCATCCGTATCAGCTGAACCAGTTCACGCTCGTGGGCGCGACGACGCGAGCGGGACTCCTCATGGCGCCGCTTCGTTCGCGCTTCGGAATTGTCCACCGCTTGGATTTTTACACGCCGCAGGATTTATTTCAGATCGTGCAGCGCTCGGCGCGAATACTCGGCATCGCGATTGACGATGCCGGCGCGGAAGAGATTTCACGCCGCAGCCGCGGCACGCCGCGCGTGGCGAATCGCCTGCTCCGGCGCGTGCGCGATTACGCGGAGGTTCGCGCGGACGGCCGCATCACGAAAGATGTGGCGCGCGAAGCGCTGGCGATGCTCGGCGTGGACGAACACGGTCTCGACGAAGTTGACCGCAATCTCTTGCTTACCATCATCAACAAATATTCAGGCGGCCCGGTCGGGCTCAATACGATTGCAGCTTCGCTCAGCGAAGAAGAGGACGCGATCGAAGAAATGTACGAGCCTTACCTGATGCAACTCGGCTTGCTCGATCGGACGCAGCGCGGCCGCGTTGCCACCGCCCTCGCCTACAAACACTTTGGAATGGACGAACCTCACAAGCAGCCACCATTGTTCCGAACGGCTTCCTCGGAAGAATAAAATCGTTTTTCGCGCGGCTTGAAAGATTATCATTCGGCTTCGGGCGCCAGTCCGGAGCAGCGCGCGTAAGCCGATGAACACAGTCTATCTCTCGCTTGGATCAAACGTGGGTGACCGCGAGGCGAATCTCGTGCGCGCGATCGACGAACTCGCATCGCGCGGGGCGCGAATCGTCCGGCAGTCGTCTTTCTACGAGACCGAGCCCCTCGAAATACGCGATCAGGCGTGGTTTTTGAATTGCGTAGTTGAGGCTGAAACAGAACTCGATCCCCAACAATTATTGGAGACGCTGCTCGAGATCGAAATCGACATGGGTCGGCGCCGCAGCATCAAGTACGGCCCTCGCAACATTGATATCGATATTCTGCTATTTGGCGTGAGTGTGGTGAACACACCCGATTTGATGATCCCGCATCCGCGCATGGCCGAGCGGCGATTCGTGCTCGTGCCGATGAACGAAATTGCGCCGGACGCGCTTCATCCCGTGCTGAACAAAACAATCAACGAACTCCTGAACTCAACTGCAGATAAGAGCGTGGCCCGACTGTGGAGTGGCCGCGGCAAATGAACTTGCGGTATCACATGAAATCAATTCCCGCGCAAAATGAAAAGCGCCCTCGCGGCAGAAATTCGCGGCGAGGGCGCCCCCGGATGGGCCGGCAGTCGTAAATCGCTTCAATTGGTGCGAAGAACTTTCATCCAGTGTAGCGTGAGCGTTTCGGGCGCGAGCGATTCCAGCTCGATCTCCGAATACTGTCCCTGAGTGCGCTCGCGCCAAACGTAAACGCCCGGCTCGGACTCTTCGCGCTCGTGCCCCTTTGCGCGCGAGAGAAAAGTGTGCGCATCCTCGATCGATGCCTCTTCCTTCGTTGCAGGACGCGCCAGCGCTTCCACCGCGTAGCTCCTCAGCAGCTTCGACCAGTATTGGCGGAAGAGCGCCGGCGAAGCGAATGCGTCGCTCCACGCCACTTCGCCGCCGTAAGCCACGATGACTCCGATCACGCCTTCGCCCTTCAATCCTTCGGTCGAGCGCGCAAATCGGCGGTTCATTTCATTCACGAATTCCTCGACGGGCTTTGCAATTTGCGGCGACTGGTAGATTTTGCGATACGAATTCGTCGGCGCGGATGTCGCGATGGCAGAATCGATCCGGTTGGCCGAGAGCACTGGCGGCGCGGCCGCAGCCCTTCCCGCCGTGCCTCCCACAACGCCGGCCGGTGCCGCCTCCACGGTGACCGTCTCCGTGCTGCCGCGGTTCACCGCATTCCAGACCTGAACCTGATCCGCCTCCACAGCCGCTTTCTCGCGGACGCTCGGATGCACCATCAAGTTCGCAGCGCCAAACTTCGTGGATTCGCCGGTCCAACGTCCGTGTTCGACGCAAAACACATCGAGCGGCAACGGCTCCCCGCCGACAGGAACGATCCGGTCTTTGCCCACGATGCGATCCTGATTGCCGCCGGCAACAACTTCTCCAGCGAGCAGAAGCACTGGCTTCTTGCCGCGATTGATCAGGACAAGCTGGTTCACCGCTGCGCCGGAGTTGTAGCCGGGTGATGGAGCGGTCGAGCCATCCCGTGAGCGGCGGAGATATTCGCTCCCATGCTCGGTGACGAGGACTTCTCCGGAAGCCAGCCCTTCATCGAGCGTCTCAAAGACGCTGGTGTCGGCGCCGGATTTCGCAATCAAAGGAAATACGGTCATATTCTCGTAGCGAACGGGCTCGCCGATTCGCCACGTTTCCGGACCGCTGCCCGCGCCAGCCCTCACGGAGCCATTGCCCGGTTTGCCTGAGAAGTTGCCTGAGAAATTGCCGAATACCGACGGCACGCCAAGAATTGCTGCCGCCGCGAACACTGCTGTGATCTGCTTGGCCGAAGAGCTGAGTTTCATGAGTGCCTCCGTCCTGCACGAAAAGTGGCCGCGTGAACGCGGCCTTCATATGTGAGAACGGAGCGTTTGGAATTTCTTGCAGGATTTCAGAGTGCGGAGAATGTGTTTTAGAGCGGGCCGTTGTTCCAAACTTCCGTCAGGCTTCGGAACTGGTAGGCCCCTGGCTACCGGACCGATGAACCTACCTTCCGCGATTCAGCTCAAACTCGCTATGCCCGGCTCTGAAATCAGGTTGTTACGTGGCGAGAGATGATCCCGAACTCGATGTCTACCAGTTGCCGTAATCGTCTGGCTTCTTGCTCTTCTTTTGGCGGTCTTCTTCTTCCTGGCGCTCGTATTCCGAGATTTCTTCTTCGGTCATTTGGTAGTCGCTGCGGGACGCGAACATCGAAGGCGCATTTGAAACTTTCGCTTTGTTCTCAAATCGATTGCGCTGGCGGCTGGACGTATCAAACCGCGAATCACCTGTGGGCCTGGCGATCGCGCCGGCTTCCGCCAGCAGATCCGTGATCTTCTCGAAAAAATCATGCAAGTGATATGGCCGGAGCGAATACGGCAATTCTTCGCGCTCCAGATCCGGAACGACCTCGTGGGCCAGGTTTGCTGGCGCAACAAACAACACGCGCAGCCTTTTCTTTTGCGGTGCCTTCGCACCGGTCTTCTTTTGCTGATTCCGCGCGGAACCCTCCGCCTCGGATGCAACGGTGACGCCCTCAGCGTGGGCGAGGTCTCTCAGAATCGTGAATAGTTGGCTGCCGGGAGTTGCCAGTTCGACGTTTGCGATCACTAGATTCCAGTTTCCGCTCGCGAGGGCCGTCAGCGCTTCCCGGGAATCCGTCACAAAATGGACGCGCCAGCCTTCGGAGTCGAGCAGATGGTGCAGCGCCTGGCAACTATCTGCATTGTCGTCGAGGATCAGAACTCCGATTTCGCTCACACCCGGTCTCCAAGGCAATTTTCAGGCCGCGAACCAAGTATAGCGGCCCAGTTACAGTACCTTTCACATTTCCAGAGACCGAGTTCCATTTACATGACTGTCCTTACGCTCGCACCGCCGCGCAGAATTCATGTCCATTCGAACAGGCGAACAAAAAGCAAATACTTCTTGACAAGGCGAACAAAAGGCGAATATAGTCCCCCGGTGCGGCGAGGTTACCGATGGCCACTTTACCCACTCTTCCAGCGCCTCCGGCTCCTTCAACGATCCGGTCAAATCGCTCGGAGCAAACCAGTCTCACCTTATTCCCCACGGCCGCTTGCCACGGCGGCTCACAAATCGCATGCGCGGCTTCTACGCCCACTCCGACGCCCCACCGGAGCTCGAATCCCGCTGCGGAACTGGTTGGGATCGCACGCCTCGCCGCTTCCTCCCCCTGCGCTGATGCCAAGCGCGGGACGGAATACTTTCTGCTTCCCGTTCGTTCGATCGTGAACCACTGCGATTCCGGGCGGGTCCCTTTCAACTGGACGATCAATCCGTATCGCGGCTGCGAATTTGGCTGCCAATACTGCTACGCGCGTTACACGCACGAATACATGGAACTCGACGGAGCGGATTTCGAGAAGAAGATTTACGCGAAGAAAGATGCGGGCGAACTGGTGTCTCGCGATCTTATGAATCCCAAACTTCAAGGCGAGCACATTGCGATCGGCACCGCGACCGACCCTTACCAGCCGGCTGAGCGTGAGTTTGGCGCTACACGCGCCATCTTGGAACGAATGGCTGAGCGCGAGGGCTTGAGCCTTTCGATCACGACGAAATCGAATCAGGTCCTACGCGACATCGATTTACTGCAGAAAATCTCCGAGCGCTCGTCGATCACAATCAATATGTCGATCACGACGCTGCGAACTCGCTTGGCGCGCCTGCTCGAACCGCGCGCTCCTCGGCCGGACTTGCGCCTCGAAGCGGTGAATAAGCTGCGCGAGGCGGGAATTGCGGCGGGCGTCTTTGCGATGCCCGTGCTGCCGGGAATCACGGATCGCGAAGCCGATCTCGATGCGCTGGCGCGGGCGGCGCGGGATGCGGGCGCGCTGTGGTTTGCCGCAAACGTGCTCTTTCTGATGCCGTCGTCGCAGAAGCAATTCCTTCCATTCCTCGCCGCGAAGTTTCCGCGGCTGGTTCGCCAATACGAGGAGTGGTACGTGCGCCGCGGCGGCTCGCCTCAGGCCTATCGCAAAGAAATTTCCGATCGCGTTCACGGTTTGCAGCGGAAGTATGGGCTCGGCAGCCGGCCCGCAGCGCCTTCGCGCCCGGCGTTCACGCCGCCGCAAATGAGCCTCGGCCTGTCGCTTGAGCCGCGCATCCGATCTGGCGCGATTGAAAAGAGCATGGAATTGTCGATTCAGGAGACTTCGCGATGAGAATGAAATCGGTGAGCGCGCTATTTCTCATTCTGGGTGGATTTTCGCTGATTGCATTCGAGACCAGCTTCTATGGCGCCGCACCGGTGGCGGCAGCTCCTCAAGCCAAGGCTTCAACGCAAATAGCCAGCGCAAGACCGAAGGCGGTCGATTCGCCCAGGCGCTACGGCACGATGATGCGCGAAGGCTCCGGCTGAGCCTCGGGCGAACGGGGGAATTGCGCCCGGAGAAAATCGAGAAAAGCTCGCGATAGCGGACGTCCGTTCGTTTCGTATTTCGCCACGCGCAGCAAGAACACCAGAAGCTGGTACGCCTCGGAATCCTTCAAGCCGCCGAACCCCGTCTGTTGTGTCTCTTCCTTTTTCAATTCCGCCAGAAATGCCGCCAACTGGCCGTACAGCGCGCGAGCGGCTGGCCCTTCGGGAGGCTTTTCATAGTAGAGCCCGGTGCCGAGCGTGCGGAATGTATCGGCGAGCGCCGATATCGCGTCGATCGCGTCCGTATCTTTGAGTTCGCGGTTCTCGTTCGCAGCCTGCAGAATCGTGAGGCCGAGCCGGGAAATGACCGGCCTGCGATCGTGTATGAGATGCGCCGGAATCGCAAGATCCGGATACGGCACGGAATCCGGCGCGATCGGCTTGCGGTGCTCGCGCTCCCAACGGCGCGCCGTGATC
>JBAPOP010000079.1:0-7565 GCA_049279675.1 Candidatus Acidiferrales bacterium | reverse complement strand
ACCGCCGCTCGCGTGACCTCCGCTCGCATGTCCACCGCCACCACCACTGGCGTGGCCGCCCCCACCACCGCTGCCGCCGTGCTGCGCGAATGCGGCGTTCGGAGCCGCCAATAGCCAAGCCAGCGCGAGCAACGAAGCCATGAAGGGCAGAACGCTCAAGCGAAGAGTGCCAAGGCGCGGATTCTTTGGATGCTGGCCGGGGTTACCCTCGGTGTGTTCGGAGCTGCAGATAGAGCGCATGAACGGCTCCTTCCGGGGACGCTGTCATTCTAACTCATTTGACGTGGCGGGGAGCGGCAGAGTTGCGGGCGTCCGGCGCTAGCGTGTCAATTTTCGGCTCGCATTGGAGGGCCGCTGCAGACATGCAGAAGACAATTCTGTTACACAGTTCCGTCCGTATTGCCGGTGGTCTTACGCCCGTGGCTCGTTTTCATAGGGCTGGCCGTCCCGATCGGATCGGGGCGACGGACCCCACGATTGCCTGTCGCGCGAATTGCCGTTGCGGTGGCGGCATCTCGCGGTGAATTTTACCTTTTCGCGTAAACGAGCACCACAAACGTGCCCGGCACGATTGCTGGGCGCGGATGCGGATTGTCGGCGGTGGCTGCGGGCGGCGGACCGAAGTCAGCAGTGACGAGAAAAACTTGATGAGTTTCGCGATCGAGCGTCATCGTCCGCGCACCTTTACGCGTGGGAACATCGTCAACGACGGTGAACTTCGACGGCGAATCTTCGTGCACGATGGTGAGCGTCGCGCTCTGGCCGTTCGACGAAAACGCATAGCCCGTGCCAGGGTCAAATGCCGTCGCGTCCACTCCCTCGCCGATCGGAAGTGACGCAACGACTTTGCCCGAATCCGCGTCCATCACCGCCATCAGTTTGTTCTCGCAGCCTGAGAAAAGCCGCCGATTAATGCGGTCCATCGACAATCCCGATGGCGATTCGCACGGCGCAAGAGGGTACGTCGCCGTCACATTCATTTTGTCCGCATCAATGTGAACGATTTCGCTTTTGTCTTCGATGTTGACGAAAATTCCTCCGCGTCCGCCGGAAACCGCGAACTCCGGCTTGCCCGGCAGCGCGATCGTGCCGAGCACTTTCCCGGAGACCGCGTCGATCGCAGTGGAATCTTTGCTGCGTCCATTCATCGTGAAGACTCGCTTCGTGCCTGCGTCGTAAACAATCGCGTCGGGATTCGTGCCCGCCGCAACGGTGCCGAGCGTCTTGAGCGACTTCATATCGAAAATCGTGACCTCGTTCGAGCGCCCGTCGGAGATGAACCCTTTTTCGAGATCCATCGAGAGCGCGATGCCGTGAACACCTTGAGTATTCGGAATTTCGCCAACGACTTGTTCAGAGTCCACGTTGAGCGCAACGACCTTCGTCGCGCGCGAAATGTAAAGGAGGCGCGTATCGGAATCGAACGTGATGTAGTCCCAGCCGCCGTCGCCGCCGAGTTTGATGGTCTTGAGCAGCGAATAGCCCGATGGTCCAATGGGTTTCGCAACGCTGGCGTTGGATTTCCCCGCGCTGTACGCAGCCGTGAATACAATCGCGGCGAGAACCGCTGCACAAATTGCCAGCCCCAAGCGAACGCGCTGTCTCATTTGTTCGTTCTCCCCTGAGATGATTTATCACGCCCGCCAATTGGCCGCAACACGCGAGCGCCGCGAGATTTGCTCGGCGGGCAACAATCCAAAAACGGCTGGTTTCACGCGCGGCTCTGCAAAATGCAAAATCGGATCGCCGCGATCTCGCGGGTTGCAATCGTAGGGTCCGTCGTCCCGACCGGGCCCGGGCGCAAAAATCGCGGCAGACGGACCGGCCTTTCACGAACTTGGGTTTCGAATTACGCACACGGGAATCCGAAAACGCGGCCGGCCTTCCGGCCAGCCCTACGAAAGCTGATATCATAGGCTCGTCGCCACACATGAATCCCGACCCATGCCCGACATCCCGCTAAAAATAATCATCACGCCGAATCCCGCGCTCGTCGACGACGAGGTGCGCATTCGCATCACCGGTGCTCCGCCGCGCACGCCTGTGAAAATCGTCGCCTGGACGATGGACGATCAGAATCGCCGCTGGGAATCGCACGCCGAATTTCTTTCGCGCTTGGATGGTACCGTAATTCTCAGCCAGGACGCGCCGCGCAGCGGAACCTATAGCGGCGTCGATCCCGTCGGCCTCTTCTGGTCCATGCGGCTCAATCCCGGCGATGCCGGTCAAAACGACCAATATTTAAAAAAGGAACTGGCGCCGAGCGAAATCACTTTCGAAGCATCCACGCCGGACATGCTGCACACATCGCGCGAGCGGCTGGAAAAGCAATTTGTGCCGCAAGGAACGACTGTGCGCGCCGTCGAAGAAGATGGGCTCGCGGGATTGCTTTTCCTTCCATCGGGTGACGTCCGTGAACAGGAATTCTTCGACGCGGACGGAACGCCGCGCACCGTCACGCAATCCTTACTGAGCGCTTCAAAGAAATCTCCAGCGGCCGGCGCAATGGAGGACGAACGTTTGCCCGTCGTAATCACGCTCGGCGGTTCTGGCGGCGGTCTCGATTGGGAGGTGGCGGCGGCGCTCGCGGGCCACGGTTACGCCGGATTCGCACTTCCCTACTTCGGCTTCGAGCCCTTGCCGCCCTCGCTCAACAGCATTCCGCTCGAATATTTCGAACGCGCGATCGCGTGGCTCTGCCGCCAGCCGGAAATTGATCCCGGCAGAATCGCGGTGTACGGAATTTCGCGCGGGGCCGAGCTGGCGCTTTTGCTGGCATCGAAGAATCCGCTGCTTCGCGTCGTGATCGGAATTGTTCCGGGGCACGTGTCGTGGCAAGGCACGGGCCGCGCACCCGATGAATCGAGCTCGCCCGGCGCGAAAAGGGATGGATCGCGATCGTCCTGGACATATCGCGGCCAGCCGGTTCCATACGTGCCGTACGCGATGAGCTGGTTTCGCATTTGGACCGCTGTGCGCGTGATTACGTTTCGCAAGCCGGTGCGCTTCCTCGATTTGCATCACGATTCGCTTCGGCAGCGGCATTTCGTCGAGCTCGCGGGGATTCACGTCGAGGAGATACGCGCGCCGATTTTGCTGGTGTCCGCGAGCGACGACGCCGTGTGGCCGTCCGAAGCGATGGCGGAAGCGGCGGTGAGGAGGCTCCACGCACGCGGATTCGAATACGAGGCGCTGCATGTGAAGAATCCCGGCGCGGGGCATCTTTTGCGATTGCCGCATACGCCGGCGACAACCTTGGCGTCAAGAGTGCCGACGTTTGATTTGCGAGTCGAGTTCGGCGGCAAACCGCAGGCGACGGCGCAAGCGCGCGTGGTGGCCTGGCGCGAAACATTGAAATTCTTGCAGCGGCATTTGTAATATCAAGGCGAGATAGTGCCGGAGTCACCCGTAGGGTCCGTCGGCAGACGGACCGGCATTTCACGAATTTGATTTTCGGATCGCGTGATCCGATCCGCGCAACACCGGCCGGCCTACCGGCCAGCCCTACAAAGGCCGAGAATCGCAAATTCATGGTGGTGATTTGATGGCTGCAAACAAAATATCGAAGGCCGGAAAAAAGCGTTCCGCGAAGACTGCACCACGCAAAGCCGCGACGTCATCCACGCGCGGCACAAATTCTGAGCAAACCGCGCAATTCCGAGCTGTCTTCGCCGCGATGCGCGCCATGCTTGAAACGCTCGCGCCGCGTCTCCGCGTTGCGACGGACAAGCCCGACAATTATTATCTCAATACGGTATCGCCAAGCGGGAAAGGCAAACCGCTTGCCTTCGCGGCCGTTCAAATCAAGAAAAACTACGTCAGCTATCACCTGGTTCCGGTGTACATGAATCCAGGCCTGCTCGCCGGGATGTCGCCCGAACTGAAAAAGCACATGCAGGGCAAGGGGTGTTTCAATTTCACCGAAGTTGACATGATTTTATTTATGGAGCTGGCGGTCCTGACCACGGCAGGATTTCGTGAATATGAACGAAAGGGATTGCTGTAGCACTTGCGAGGAAGTCGATCGTTGGCGTAATCGACCGGTCGGCAACAGTAGGGTCCGTCGGCAGACGGACCGGCATTTCACGAATTTGAATTTCGAATCGCGTGACGCCGGCCACCCAAAATCCTGGCCGGTTATCCGCGGTTTCTGCCTCCCGATCCGATCGGGACGGCCAGCCCTACGATATCTAATACGAAAAGCAGGAACGCGTTCGTAGCGCCGGCATCTTGCCGGCGATTTTGTTTCCCGCCACCGCGCAGAAGCCCGCTGGCTGGAAACCGGCGCGACGATGGCGGCATTGCTATCCTCGCACTCACTCATACCGCAACGCCACCATTGGATCTACGCGCATGGCGCGCCGCGCGGGGATGTAGCACGCGACTAACGCGCACGCGAGCAAAATCACGGAGACGGCGATCAACGTGAGCGGATCTCCCGGCCGCACTCCGAATAGCAAACTCGACAGCAGACGTGTCGCGCCAATCGCGGCTGCAACTCCCACCGCCGCGCCGATTGCGGCGACGCCCAGCCCTTGCTTCAGGACGAGCCCCAGCATGTCGCGGCGCTGCGCGCCAAGCGTCATGCGAATTCCGAACTCGTTCGTGCGCTGCGACACGCCGTAAGACATCACGCCGTAAATTCCCACCATCGCGAGAATCAGCGCAAGGCCAGCGAAAAGCGCGAGCAGCGCGGAATCAAGCCGCGGCTGCGCCGTAGCCTTCGCGAGATAATCGTCCATCGTCTTCACGTCGAAGATCGCCACATCCTTATCGAGCGAGCGCACCTGCTCGCGGATCGCGGGAATCAGCGTCGCGGGCGGCGCCGACGTCCGCGCCACGCCGTATTGCCAATCGAATCCCGTTTGCTCCTCGGGCGTGTAGCACTCCGCTTCGTCCGCCGAGTCGAGCCCGCGCACTTTCACGTCACCGACCACGCCGATGATTTCACGGAACGGCGCTTCACCGCTCTCGGATACGCCCGGCTTGATGTGCTTTCCGATGGGATCCTCGCCCGGAAATGCTTTGCTCGCGAGCGCTTGATTGATGACGATCACGTTCGGCGTAGTTGCGTTGTCCGTCGAAGCGAACGCGCGGCCCTTCAGCAGCGGTATTTCCATCGTCCGGAAATAATCCACGTTGACGGCGCGGAAGTGCACGTGCGGCTCTTCGCTCTTCGCAACGGGCCGGCCTTCGATTTGATACGTAGTGCGAATCACGGCATCGCTGAATGGCAGCGGCACGCCCGTGCTGGCCGATTCGACGCCTGGCAGCGCGCGCATTCGCTCCGACAACTGGCGGAAAAACGACTTGATCGTTTCCGGCTTCGAATAGCGGCTGCTCGGCAAATCGATCGCAAATGTGAGCACGCCATGCGCATTGAAACCCGGATTGACGTGTTGCAAATTTGAAAGGCTTTCAATCAGTAGCCCGGCACAGCTCAAGAGAATCACCGCCAGCGCCATTTCTCCAACAATCAGGATATTTCGCAGTCGATGCTGCCGCGAGCTTTGGCTCGAGCCGCGGCCACCTTCCTTCAAGATTTCTGATAGCGGCTGGCTCGAAAGCTGGAGCGCGGGCGCGATGCCGAAAAGGAATCCTGTCACGATCGAAGCGATGAAAGTGAAAGCAAGCACGGGCGCGTCGAGTGCGGTGCCCGCAACTCGCGGAAACTGTCCCGACGCGAGCTTCACGAGGTACTCGGTGCCCCACGCCGCGACGATCAGGCCGCACACACCTCCCGCTAGCGAAATCATTCCCGCTTCGATCAGAAGCTGGCGGATAATTCGCGCCCGCCCCGCGCCCATCGCGGTGCGAATCGCCATTTCGCGCTGGCGCGCCGTGGTGCGCGCGAGAAGCAGATTCGCGATGTTGGCGCAGCCGATCAGCAGCACGAAGACCACCGCGCCGAGGAGCACGCGGAGCTGCGGCTTGAGGCTGCCGACGAGGCCATCGAGCGCCGACTCGACTCGGAAGCTCGTGTATTTGTTCGTGTCTGGATACTGATCGGCGAGGCGATTGCCGATCGCATCGGCTTCGGCGTTCGCCTGCGCGAATGTTATGCCGGACTTCAGCCGCGCGAGTGCGTTTATAAAATGCGCGCCGCGCACTTCGGTCATCGGCTTGTCGTCGCCCGTCGGTGTCGCATCCTCCGAAAAAGTTCTCCATACATCGGTCACATCCGAATTGAAGGGGTAAACGAACGACGCGGGCAGCACGCCGACGATCGTGTAATCGCGGCCACCGAACGTCACCGCGCGTCCGACGATGTTTGGGTCGGCGCCGAAGTGGCTCTGCCAGAGACGATAGCTGATCATCGCGACGTAGTGCCCCGGCTGGTCTTCATCGGGAAGAAACGAGCGCCCGAGAAGCGGCTGGACGCCAAGAACAGAGAACATGTCGGCGCTGACTTTTTCGGCGAAGAGATGCAGCGGCTCGCCCGCGCCGGTAAGCGACGTCGTGTCGTCCGTATATACGGCGATGTGCTCGAAGACATGGTTCTGCGCTTGCAAATCACGGAAGTCGGGGAACGAGAGAGCGCGTTTGTTCTCGCCCATCGTCGTGTGCGTGCCCCAGACCGACGCGATGCTCCCTGGCTGCGGGTACGGCAACGGCTTGAGAAGGACGGCGTCAACGACCGAGAAAATCGCCGTGTTCGCGCCGATGCCGAGAGCAAGCGTGAGGATGGCGATGAGCGCGAAACCCGGCGATTTGCGCAACATGCGAGCGGCGAATTTGATGTCCTGCAGCAATGTGTTCATTGCGTCTCCGTTTTATTGTGTCAAGCAATTTGCGCGAGCAAGGCATCCGTAGGGTCCGTCGGCAGATGGACCGGCATTTTACGAATTTGAATTTCGAATCCCGTGATGCAATCCGCACAAACCCGGCCGGCCTGCCGGCCAGCCCTACGAAAATCGAACTTCAACCACAAGGATCGCCGCGGCTATTCGTGCCGCAACGCCTCGTTCGGATCCACGCGCGTCGCTCGCAACGCCGGCAATACGCACGCCGAAATCGCGACGGCCATCAAAAGCAGCGCGACGCTCGCAAACGTCAGCGCATCCGTCGGCGCGACGCCATACAGCAAGCTCGCCATCAATCGCGTCAACCCGAACGCCGCGACGATCCCAATCACAATTCCCGCCGCGACTGCCCCAAACCCCTGCCGCAAAATCATTTTGAGAACGTCGGAAGCCTGCGCACCCAACGCCATGCGAATTCCAATTTCGCGCGTGCGCTGCATAACCGAATACGAGATCAGCCCGTGCAATCCGGTGATTGCCAGAATCAGCGCGAGCACAGCAAACGTCCCGATCAAATAAGATGGATACCGCCGCAGGAAAATCCCCGGCGAATCGTTGGCCACTTGCTCGAGCGGCTGCGCGATGATCACGGCAAGCTGCGGATCGAGTTGCCGCAAAGCCGTGCGAACCGCGCCGATAAACGCCGACGGATCTCCGGCCGTGCGCACGAGGAAAATCGCGAAGGTGTTCGGCCCCTGATCGTTCGGCGTGTAAAGAATCGGCAGCGGAGGTGCGGCCAAATCGATCTCGGCAATGTCGCCG
>JBAPOP010000078.1:0-12216 GCA_049279675.1 Candidatus Acidiferrales bacterium | reverse complement strand
CTTCAACGTCGGCGATCGGTTGAATTTGTAGTAGCTTAAGACTCGCGTCCATGCCGCCACCGTCGCCGCTACCGTCCGACAAACTTCGCGATCTCTGCTCGCAAGGCCGCTGGGATTTAGCGATCGATCTTTTACGGCAGTACGACGTAAACGCCGCGGCCGATGCCGTGATCGCGCTGCCGTTCGAAGAGCAGCGCGCGCTCTTCCGAAAGCTGCCCGTGGATTACGCGGCCGCGCTCGTCGGTTGCTTCCCGTATTTCCACGCGTATGTTCTCCTGCATTCGCGCCCGCCGACCGAGATGCACGCCATCGTGGAAGGAATGAATCCCACCGAGAGAGATAATTTTCTCGACGCTCTTCCCGAGGAAGCGTGGCAGAGCCTGATGGCCACGCTCGCAGCGACGCACGCCGCAGATGCCCGGCCCGCCGGTGGAGCGACGGAAGTTACCGGGGCGGCTGAGCCGATCTTGCCTCCGCAAGCGCCCGCGCCAATCATCGAAGCGCGGAAAATCGAGAAGAGCTACCAGCAGCCTGACGGCCCGGAAATCCAAGTCATCGCGCCGATCGATCTGGATATCGAGCCCGATACGATCCTCGCGGTTCTCGGCCCTTCTGGTTCCGGGAAATCAACGCTTCTGAGAATGCTCACCGGACTGTTGCCGCCAACGGCCGGAGAAGTTCTCTGGCACGGCGTGCCGGTGACGGGTTGCACCCCGAATGTCGCGATTGTGTTCCAGAGCTTCGCGCTTTTTCCGTGGCTCACGGTGCTCGAAAATGTCGAAGCGCCTTTGCTTGCGCGCGGGCTCACCGTGGACGAGCGCCGCAGCCGCGCGCTGCATGCGATTGCGTCAGTCGGCCTTGCGAACTTCGAAACGGCATATCCGAAAGAACTTTCCGGCGGGATGAAACAGCGCGTCGGTTTTGCGCGAGCGCTCGCCGTCGAGCCGGAGGTTCTCTTCATGGACGAGCCGTTCTCCGCGCTCGACGTGCTGACCGCGGAAAACCTGCGCGGCGAGCTGATGGAACTTTGGCTCGCGCACAAAATTCCCACGCGAAGCATTTTCCTCGTCACGCACAACATCGAAGAGGCGGTGCTTCTCGCCGATCGCATCGTCGTGCTCGGCAGAAATCCCGCCACGATTCGCGCGGATCTGCGGCTGCCTCTGAAGCGGCCGCGCGATCGCAAGTCCGCCGCGTTTCTTCTCTACGTCGACTACATCTACAAAGTCATCACGCAGCCGCAAGTCGAAGTTGCGCCGCCGAGGGTTCCGGCCGGCGGCAGCGCGAGGCCTGTTCCGCAAATGCTGCCGCACTCGCGGCCGGGTTCCGTCTCCGGACTTCTCGAATTGCTCGTGGATCGCGGCGGCGAGGAGGACATGTACCACATCGCTGAAGATCTGCTTCTCGAGATCGACGACCTTCTTCCAATCATCGAGACCGCGACGCTGCTCGGATTCGCGACGGTGCGCGAAGGCGACGTCGTAATCACGGAGCACGGTAGAAGATTTGCCGAGGCGGATATCAGCACCCGGAAAATGTTGTTTCGCGAGGCGGCGCTCGCCCGCGTCGCGTTGCTGCAGCAAATGAAAGCGGCCCTCGAAAGAAAATCAGACCACAAGATGCCGCTCGAATTTTTCCGCGACATTCTCGACGAGCATTTCACGGCGGAAGACGTCCAGCGGCAAGTCGAAACGGCGCTCAATTGGGGCCGGTATGCCGAAATTTTCAAATACGATTCGGAGGCCGATGAATTGTCGTTGTACGAACCCGAAGCTCCAGCCAAAGTTCCTGCCACACCCGTTGAAAGCAATCCAAAGAGCTGATGACCCAAAATTCCCAACATTCGCCGTCGGGAATGCCGGTGTGGGACAGGCTCCCCGTCATTGTCCCGTCGATCTTTCGGGAGCTGCCGATACTCTTCGCGGCGCTCGCGCTCTTCTACGCCCTGCTGGCGCTGACGCACTCGTGGATGTCGCCTGTCACTACCGGCGCGCAAATTCAATTGGCGCCGAGCGCGCTGCCGAAGTACGCGATGTTCTCGCTCTTGCGCATCGCGATCGCTTACGCGGTGAGCCTGGCGTTCACGCTCGTCTACGGATACGTCGCCGCCTACAACGCGAAAGCCGAGCGCGTCCTGGTTCCGCTGCTCGACACGCTGCAATCGATTCCCGTGCTGAGTTTTTTGCCGCCGGTGATGGTGGCGATGGTCGCGTTGTTCCCAACGAAGCAGCTCGGAGTTGAGCTCGGCTCGATTCTGCTGATTTTCACGGGCCAAGTCTGGAACATGACGTTCAGCTTTTATTCTTCGCTCAAAAGCATTCCGCGCGAGATGCGCGAAGTGGCTGAAATCTATCGCTGGAGCTGGTGGCAGCGATTCGTGCAGATGGAATTGCCGTATTCCGCGATCGGGCTTGTGTGGAATTCGATGATGTCCGTGGCGGGCGGCTGGTTCTTCCTGATGGCGTGTGAAATGTTCGTGCTCGGCAGCCGCGATTTTCGCCTGCCGGGGCTCGGTTCGTATTTGCAGACCGCCGCGAATGCGGGCGACACGCGCGCGATCATTTGGGGCATATGCGTGATGATCGGCGTTGTCGTGTTGATCGACCAACTTGTTTGGCGGCCGACGATCGCTTGGGCGCAGAAATTTAAATTCGAGCAAGTGGAAGCCGTCGAAGCGCCGCGCTCTCCCATACTCGACCTGCTGCGAAGTTCGAAGCTTCTGCCATTCATCGAGCGAAAAACATTTGGACCGTTTCTGGAGCGCGCTGGTTTGTATTTTGCCAAGAGACAGGGCGACGAGCATAAAAGCTCCGAATTGGGTGTCGCAGCCAAGTGGATCGGAAGAATCGTGCTGGCGTTGATGGGGCTCGGCATCGGATACGCGTTCGTGAAGATGACCGCGCTTCTGGCGACAGTAGCTGCCGGCGAATTGCGGCGGATTTTCTGGGGCGCGGGCGCGACATTTCTGCGCGTGGAGCTGACGCTCGTGCTCGCAGCGCTGTGGACGATTCCCGTCGGAGTTGCGCTCGGGCTGCATCCACGTCTCTCGGCCATCGCGCAACCGATCGCCCAGGTGGCGGCTTCGGTGCCCGCGACCGCGCTTTTCCCCGTCATCCTGCTCATGCTGATTCGCGTGGGAGGCGGACTCGGGATCGGCTCCGTGGTGCTGCTCTTGCTCGGCACGCAGTGGTACATCCTTTTCAATGTGATCGCGGGAGCGAGCGCGATTCCGACGGATTTGAAGGAAGTTTGCAGCGTTTTCCGATTCGGCAAGTTGGAACGATGGCGCGATTTGCTGCTGCCTGGGATTTTTCCGTATTTGATTACGGGCTTCGTCACTGCATCTGGCGGCGCGTGGAACGCGAGCATCGTCGCGGAATATTTTCATTTTCAGGGCAAGACGTTTTCGACAGTCGGTCTCGGCGCGGTGATCAGCAGCGCGACCGACGACGGAAATTTCCGGTTGCTGCTCGCGGCGACGGTGGTTCTCGCCGCGATGGTCGTCACGATCAATCGCCTCGTTTGGCGCCGGCTCTATGGTCTTGCCTCGACGAAGTACAAGCTCGAATCGTGACCGTTCCGCGCGTCTAATCGAATCCGAGTGACCCCCTGTTTTGTATCGAGTAGAGATGCCCGCGGTTGTTTGTTTTCTTCGATTTACATTGGTTTCTAATAATTCGGCGTATCGAGTAGATGGAGATTCCCAGGCCATCGAAGTGCCGGCATTCTGCCAGCGAATTTCGGTTTCGGTAAGTGCGCGAAAAATCGCCGGCCCTTCGAAGCTCAGGGTCTGCGACACGATGCCGGTGCGACGAGCGCATGTTTCGAGTGCGTTTTGGAGGGTACTGTTTTTGTACCGATTAGAAGTGACCTCGATCGTTTGTTTTGTTTGGATTACGGCGATTTTTAATCGTTTTGGTGTACCGATTAGAATGGTCGGGCGCAATGCCCGCATGGCCGCAGAAATTGCCGGGAGGCGAGGCCGGGGCTGGCCGAATCTCGGCCTGCCGACAGACAAGTGGTATGGTCCCGCGCTATACCGCCCGTGCCCTTTCGGCTTGAGTGGGCGAGTGTGTGCGAAAAGAGCGGATGCCCGGCTGAAGCCGGCCGCTACAATTGCCAGTATTGGCGCCGAGGCTTGCGCAGTTTTGTTCTCCAACTTATAACTCTCGTTCATTATTACTAAAACGCTAGCAGACGGGAATGGATCGCGCAAATGACCCTGCTGTAAGGATCGGGCTGGAAGGACCGGCAGAAAGAAGCGCGTTAACTGAATCAGTGGCAAAATCGCCAGATCTGAAAGAAAGTAAGTAGATATCGGGAAGGTACATAGCCCTACCGAGCATACGCCGTTGACCCGGAGTGGCCCATGGGCTAATCTGCGGTAGCTGATCGTGGTGGAGGTACCCGCCGTTATGTCTACCGCTCCGGATTCGAGGCGACTGAAAGCCCTTAAATCAGCGCCAATGGATACATGGATTGCTCTCTCCGGTGATGAGGCCACCATTGTGGCCAGCGGCAGCACGTTTGAAGAAGTCTCAAAGAAAACCGAAGATGCCGGCCTCACTGACTCGGTCGTGATCAAGACCCCAAAGCACTGGATTTCGCTCTCGGTGTAAGCCTTGATATTCCCATGTAAGGATTACCCCGATGAAAAGGGGCAAGCCGATTGGTATGCAGCACTGAAAGTGCGCATATCAAACCCCGTGAGACACTCTCCACCCTCCTGGCCCTTTGAAGCGATGATCGACACCGGGGCCTCGCGGTGCATCTTCCATGCTGATATTGCCCGTTCGCTTGGGATTGAGATTATGCGCGGGGAAGTCGAGAACACGATGGGAGTTTCCGGCCAACCCACAAAGTTGTACCTCCATCCGGTCTTGATCTTCGTCATGGGTGACGCGGTTCCGGTCACTGCAGGGTTCTGCGACGAATTACCCTTGGCGGGGCTCTTGGGACGGCGCGGATTCTTAAGTCGCTTCAAGTTCACCTTTGACTCTTCCACGAATCCTCCACAGTTTGAACTCTCGCCAATCTCTCGGACATAGCTAAATCCGAAATGAGCCAAGTCCTGCGCGATTCTTCGGTTGCGGCTCGCGCGAATTCCGTGTAGGCTTTTTGTATGTTGATTCGTGTTCAGAGGGCTGGAGAGGTGTGTAGCTGCATCTGTTGTCCACCAGTGTCCTCTGGCACGGGGAGAACTGCACTCTAGAAGGCTGATTCCAGCTCGATTTTTCTAGAACCCACCGCCAGAGTTTATTGGCCGGTGGGTTTTTTGCTTTTAGGGGCGAAGGCAAGTGCGGAAAAGGGAAGTTGGAAGGATGAAATTGGAAAAGGGAAAGTAGAAAAGCCAAAATTGAAAAGGAGAAACGAAATGGCTGAATATAAGCATCCGGAAGTTTTGGTCTCGACTGAGTGGGTCGCGCAGCATCTTGACGATCCGAAGGTGAGGCTGGTGGAAGTGGACGTGGACACGACGGCCTTCGATCAGGGGCATATTCCCGGGGCGGTGGGCTGGAACTGGCAGACGCAGCTTCAGGACAACATTCGCCGCGACTTGATTGATAAGGCAGCGCTCGAACGGCTGCTTGGGAAATCGGGAATCTCGAACGACACGACTGTTCTGCTGTACGGAGATAACAACAACTGGTTCGCCGCGTACGCATTCTGGCAACTGAAGTATTACGGCCACGCGGACGTTCGGCTGATCAATGGCGGGCGCAAGAAGTGGATTGAAGAGAAGCGAGCCGTGTCCACCAGCCCGACGAACGACACTCCCGCGAAATATACCGCGAAAAATCCTGATGAATCCATTCGCGCGCGGAAGGAAGACGTTTTCGCGATTCTCGAGCGGCGCAATCCGAGCGAGCTTGTTGACGTACGCTCGAACGACGAGTTCACGGGGAAGATTCTCGCGCCTCCGGGGCTTTCCGAGACGGCGCAGCGCGCGGGCCACATTCCGGGCGCGGCGAATATTCCGTGGTCGCAGGCCGCGAATGAGGATGGAACGTTCAAGTCCGCCGACGCGCTCGCGCAACTGTATGGCGGCAAGGGAATCACGGGCAAGAATGGAATCATCGCGTATTGCCGGATCGGCGAGCGCAGTTCGCACACCTGGTTCGCGCTGAAGTATCTTCTTGGCTACGGCAACGTGAAGAATTACGACGGCTCGTGGACGGAGTGGGGAAATTTGGTGGGCGTGCCGATCGAGAATACGCATGCGAAGGCGGCGGTTGCGGCGGATTGATGCGGGCGGGATTATTTGGAAGAAGGCCGGGCGGGTCTCAGACCCGCCCCTACGGCCGACATGTCGGTAAGTCAAGAACGCCAGCAAGATGCCGGCGCTACGAATGACATCGTGCCTCTAAGGACGGGGACATTTAAAGGAGAATGTGATGAGCGAGATTTTATCGGAAGTGCTTGGTGCGAATGCGAAATACAGCGCAGATTTTGGCGAACGAGCAAAACTAGCGGTTCCGCCCGCTCGGCGCTTCACGATTCTTACGTGTATGGACGCGCGGCTTGATCCCGCGAAGTTCGCGGGGCTTGCCGAAGGCGACGCGCACGTGATCCGTAACGCCGGCGGGCGCGCGAGCGACGACGCCATTCGATCGCTTGTCATCAGCTACAAACTGCTCGGCACTCGCGAATTTTTCGTCATCCACCATACCGAATGCGGGATGGGATATTTCTCGAACGAAGTGATGCGCGGATTGCTCGCATCGAGCCTCGAGACGGCCGAGCTGACGCCGCAAGGATTTCGCGATGTTGGCAAGGGGCCCGGTTCCCGCGCGGGAGAGTTTATCGAATGGCTTACGTTCAAGGAGCCGAAGCAGGCAGTGCTCGATGACGTTTTGCGCATTCGTTCGCACCCATTGATTCCGAAGTCGATTCCGGTTTACGGGTTCATTTACGACGTGAAGTCGGGGAAGCTCGTCGAAGTGGAGGGTGCGCGGGCGGCGGGGGCGGCGGGGTAGATAACGTTTACAGCGTTGCTCGCGGCCAATCTCCATGTAGCTCACCTCTTTAGAGGTGAGGCGTTTGGGATTTTCGGCAGCGCGAGAATCACAAGTCAAAAGCCTCAGGTCTGAAGACCTGAGCTACATCATTGAGGGACGAGTCTCTTCAGGGTTTCCTCGACGCCGGCGGGCTTAAAGCCGAATGGGCCGGGCGCGGATTTGTAGGCGATACGGCCGTCGCGATCTACCACGTATAGACGATCGGGCCAGCCCGTATAGGCGCGGTCGGTCGGATTGTCGATGGTATCGACGACGGCAGGAAATTTGATTCCGAGTTTCACGACGCAGAGTTGGCCGATTTCGCTCCGCTCGTCGAAACTTCTCGGGCTCGCGAACAGGATGTGATCGTCGAGATTGTCGGAATCCTCCCAGAGATCAGTCGTGTGCGCCTCACGGATGTACACAACGTAGAACTCCGCGCGATCTTTATATTGCTCGTACAGTTTATTGAGAGCGGGAACCTCCCGCCGGAATGGCGGTCACGTGTAGCTGCCGAACACGAGGACGACGGGCTTCTGGCCGCGCACGGACGACAATTGAAAGTGGCTCTTGTGATCGGTGCTTTCGAGCGTGAAATCAGGGGCGGCGTCGCCAACGCTGAGCGTGCCTTTGCGGGCGTTCATCCAGAGCGGCTTCAGCGGAAAAATGAGGAACGAGATGTCGGGCAGATGGCGCATCGTTCGCGCGAAGAAATCCGGCCCCTGGCACATGGCGAAATAAAACCCGCCGGAAATGGCAGCGTAAAGGACGACCAGGGCGACAATACCGATGATGATTTTTTTGAGAATGCGCATTCGCTAAAGACCGGCCGGACTGTCCGGATGGATGCTCAGACAGTACATGCGAGCAGCTTCCGAGTCTCTAGTATTTTCAGGGTATCTGCCAAATCGCGCCACCATCCTCTTCGTGAATCTTCCGAATCTCGTCCGCCGCGCGCTGAGAACCTAACTTAGCGGGCTTTGCCTGATGGAGTCAAAACCGCCGGCAAGATGCCGGCGCTACGACTGCCGGGCCGGGCCGACCGGTAGAATTGTTGACTTGGGTCGCCGTAGGCAGTATTTTCCAGCCATCGTTCCCTCCCTGGAGTGCCCGATCGAGATTCGAGATAAGGAGACTTACGATGGAAAAGCAAATTGCGGGTGTCACTTATTGGCTGGGAATAATTTCCGCCGCGGTGGCCATAATTCTTAGAGCCAATGCCACCTTCGGGTGGACGGCTCGTCTCTTCAGTTCGCATGGCAACCCGGTTGGCTCGTACAGTTTCTTGCACGCGGCAATTCTGTTTTTCGTTGCGTCAATCGCGACGGCCGGGATGTCGTCGATGAAGAGACAGAACTAGCAGAGCGGGATTCCGCGGGGCACATGCAAACAAGAACCTCGCCGTCCGAATGAACGGACGACGAGGCCAAAGATTGCGGAATGATTCGCCGATTGATTCGTGAGCGGCCGGCTATTGCGCCGGGTGCGCGTTCACGTATTTGCAAACGTCCTTCACCGAATTGCTTAGCCATGCGGTGGTTGTGGCGTAAACGACCTCGCCGCCCTTCTTGAAGAGCACGAACTTGTAGCCGTTCGGCCAGCCAACCGCTTCGAGCATGTAATCAGACTTCGTCGAATCTGAAACGACTGTGGCGTTCGAGCACTTGTCGTTCAGATTTTTTACGATATCCGCCAGAGGAACGTTCGAACGCGGCGACATGAAAATCTTGATTGGAGCTTTCTGCGCGTTTGCCGTCAGCGCGCATGCAGCAAAAGCAAAAGATAGCAATAAAGCGATAGAGCTGAGCCGGATGGCTTTCATGGTCTGATCCTCTCTTCGATCGTGGATGTGGGGACCATCAATAGTGGGACGGCTTTGCGATTCAAATGGTTGCACAACATAAAAGGCGTCGTTTCTAGGAAGTGGTGCGCAGGTGCCGTTGCCCGCGCCGGGAGGGAATCGGGAAGAAGCGGCCGGTGCGCGCGGCGTATTCATCGTATTCTGGGCCGAAGATTTCGCGCAAGTGAGCTTCCTCGAGGCGCACGCGCTCCAGATTCACCCAGAGCCAGCCAATCGCGAATCCCCAAGCGAGGATGCTTGCGAGGGAGAGAGCGAAAGCAAGCCGCGCGGCAATCAGCGCGGCGTAGCGCGGATGGCGAACGAATGCATACGGGCCGTCCATGAGCACTTTTCGCTTGCCGAGGTCGCCTTCGAATTGCCGCGAGAGAAACCGGTCGGTCCAGATGAGCCAGAGCGCGCTGAGAAGGTAAATGCCGAGGCCGATCGTTTGGAGGACGGGCTGTTCGAGGACGCGAACGAAATGCCAGTGGCCGTAATCCATGTAGACGCTGATCTCGGCGACCCCGAAAACGCCGATCCAGAAGAGCATCAGCGAGTCGTAGGTGGTGCCGACGGCCTCCTGCAGGACTTCGCGCGAACGGAAAATTACGCGGTAGAACTGCATCGTGGCGTAGACCCAGATCAGGCTGATCGCCAGAAATCCCCCCGAAAAGATATCCAGGCGCGACCAGGGATGCGGCGAGCCCCATTGACGCAAGCAGCAGAGCGCCGCCGCGGCATAGAGAACGATGAAGAGCAGCGCGCTCGCAAATGCCTTCGCTAGAAATTTTTGATTAGAATAGCGATTGGCGGCTGGAGAGACTGATGCCTGCTCACGAGGGAATGCGGAATCGCCTAGCATCTCGCGTGGATGTTATGCGGATAAACGATTCGGGTCAATGCCGGAATACGCGCGGGTACCTTGATATGAATTGGATATGAAATGCTTCTTGCCAGCGCTCAAAGTATTTTGACGCGGATGGCCGCGAGTACTATTCGTTAATTGAGTGCTCTGCGATATACTCCCCGCGCCCGAATCAGCCCTCTCAGAACCGTTGTGCAGTTCACCAGGGCAATGTGCCCTGGAAGGGGAAATCCTATGAAGAAGATATTGTTTGTGGTGTGCGTGTCGCTGTTTGCACTTCTTTGCGCGGCGCGTCCTGCATTGGCCCAAAACATGAATGCGAAGGCCAATATTCTTGTGGACGACGACAAGGTGCAGTGTCCGTCCGCGCAATATACGACGATTCAGGCCGCCGTTAACGCGGCGACTTCCGGCGACGTGATTCGCGTTTGCGCCGGCACGTACCCTGAGCAAGTTACGATCGCGACGCCGCTCACGCTTCGCGCCGATAACGGCGTCCTGGTGAATCCGGTCACTACGCAGAGTGTCACGGACGTCGCCGGGACGGACACCATCGCGGCTGTGTTTGTCGTCCAAGGCGTGGACGCCGATATCTCCGGGTTTATCGTCGATGGCTCGAACAACGGCCTGACCGGATGTTCGCCGCGGTTGGTCGGCATCCTCTATCAAAACGCGTCGGGGCACGTTCACCACAATGCCGTGCGACATATGAATCTGGGAGGCAGTCCAGCGGTGAACGGCTGCCAGAGCGGCAATGGAATTGAGGTTGAGACGGCGAGCGGCTCGAGTTCGAGCGTCTCGGTGAATGAGAATAGCGTCTGGGATTATCAGAAGAACGGTATTACGGGCAACGAGCAGGGCACGCAGATCACGGCCGATGGCAACACCGTCACGGGAATCGGCCCGACGACCGGCGCCGCGCAGAATGGAATCCAGATCGGATTCGGAGCGGGCGGGACTTTGACGAACAACACGATCGCCGACAACGTCTGGTCATCGTGCACGTCGCCCACCGTATGTTCCACGAACGCAACCGGCATTCTGATCTTCGAGTCGAATGGCGTGATTGTGCGAAACAATTCGCTGGCGACGAATCAGGTGGGAATTTATGTCGGCGGAGATAGTTCCAGGATCGCGTCGAACACGATATCGAACTCAGTTACGCTGATCGGTGTCGCGCTGGTCGGCAATAGCAACGTCGTCGCTCGCAATACGCTAACCCATGCCGATCAGGCCGGAGTCTACATCCAGGGAAACAGCAACAGAGTGACAGACAACGAGTTCATCGATGCTTCGGTTGGAATCTTGACGGTATCTGGTTCTACCGGAAGCGTGATTCACGGCAACACGTTTTTCGCGAATCTGGTGACGACTCAGGATCCGGCGGCGATGGGCGCTATTGCCGTATCTCCAGTTCGCTAGCAGCTTCGAATGTCGAGTTCGAAACGCGCGGCGCAGGCTTGCGAATCTGCGCCGCGCGTTGACTTCATCTTAACCGTGAACTAACATCCGCGCGTGTCGGAGTGCGATCTTGACTCGTCCGATTACGCACCGTGACTGACTCCTCCTCACTAATTGGCAGCACCATTTCGCATTACCGCGTCCTCTCGAAACTGGGCGGAGGCGGTATGGGTGTTGTGTATGAGGCCGAAGACCTCAATCTCGGCCGCCGCGTGGCGCTGAAGTTCCTGCCGGACGATCTCTCGTCCGATGCGCAGTCGCTCGACCGCTTCCAGCGCGAAGCACGCGCTGCTTCCGCACTGAATCATCCGAACATTTGCACGATTTACGAGATTGGGCAGCACGACGGGCGTCCTTATCTCGCGATGGAGATGTTAAAAGGCGAAACCCTGAAGCATCGCATTGGCGGCGCGCCGATTGAAACCGAATCGCTGCTCGAAATCGCGACGCAGATTGCGGACGGGCTCGACGCAGCGCACAGCGAAGGGATTGTCCATCGAGATATCAAGCCCGCAAATATTTTCATCACGCAGCGCGGAAAGGCGAAAATTCTCGATTTTGGTTTGGCCAAGCTCGTGCCGCTGAAGGGCGTGGCGCTCGATTCGGCTACGGCCGCCACGCTAGTTGACAAGAACATTTCCACGCCCGGCGCTGCCGTCGGCACGGTCGCTTACATGTCGCCAGAGCAAGCGCGCGCTCGCGAAGTGGATGCGCGCACCGACATTTTCTCGTTTGGCGCTGTGATTTATGAGATGGCAACCGGACGCCAGGCGTTCAGCGGGAATAGTTCGGTGGAGATTTTCGACGCGATATTGAATCGCGCGCCCGTCGCGCCGGTGCGGTTGAATCCGTCCGTGCCGCAAGAAATCGAGCGGATCATCAACAAGTGCCTCGAAAAAGATGTGAAGCTGCGGTATCAGCACGCTTCCGATCTGCGCGCCGATTTGCAGCGTATGCAGCGCGACGCTGCGTCGGGGGTGCTCAGCGGCGCTCATTCCGCGCAGCCGGGATCGTCTGCGACGCTGCCTGCTTCCGCCGGGTCGGGCACAGTT
>JBAPOP010000077.1:0-22979 GCA_049279675.1 Candidatus Acidiferrales bacterium | reverse complement strand
AACCAAAACCCCTACCCAGACTCAAAACCAAACACAGCCCGCCTCCCGATCACCCTTGGAGAAAGCCATGGAAGCGGACATTTCTATCTGGCGAAAAACCGGACATTTCTACTTTGCGTTGACACGCGCCCCCGTTCGGCACCATTGCAATCGTAGCGCCGGCATCCTGCCGGCGTTTTTGACTTTGCCTTCGCTCGTAGGGGCGCTGCTCGTTCACCCTGAGTTTCGAAGGGCTGCGCCCGCTTTTTCGATTTTGGCGTTATTCCTAACTCCCCGAGCAATCTGCGGAACCGTGTTCGCGGCGCGGACATCTTGCCGTGTTTTTGACGTGGCCATTCGGTGGGAGCCCCCGCATTTATGCGGGGGAGGAGCGCTTCAGCGCTCCGTTAGGAGCCTTGACTATCACTTGCGCTTCAGCGCTGGCTCTTGAGAAACCGTGCGACCCGGCAGACAGCCTGCGTCATGCGAAGAAATCACCGTCAGAGGCCGTAGGCCCCGTCCTCCGGGTGCTGAATTCGAGTACTCGTATTTCCGGCGATAGGATCGTCCGCCCAAGTTTGCGTTTCTTGCTGGAATCAAAGCACGATTTCGTAAGATTTTCGCGCTCGAATCCTGCTGACACACCGGCACTTCCGCTAAACCTTACACGCTGTGGATTTGCTCGCACTCTGCGGTACGTGGTATAATTACTCGAACAGTATGATAATGTTAAAGTTAATATACAAGAACACGGCCAGTGCCTACTGGCAATGGACGGTAGTTGAGTCACGGCTCATTGATGCTACGCAAATCTGCGGAGTCCAGTACTCGATCCCGAATCGATTTCTAATCGGGACACCAAAACAATTAGAAATCGCCGTAACCCCCACAAAACAAAACACGGCGGTCATTTCTAACCGGGACACAAACACTACCCCTCCGAACGCAATCCGCGCGTCTCTCGTAGGGCTCGCCGGCGCGCCTTCTGCGTCCCGATCCGGTCGGGAAAGGCGGGTCGGATTTTCACAGCACCAACTCTCCCGCGCGACCCGGATACCCAATCAGCAAACTCCTTCGCTCTCCCCGCCATCTCGAGTCATACAGACTCCATTTCTAATCGGTACACCAAAACGATTAAAAATCACTGCAACTCCAAGAAAACAATCATCACGAGCCACTTCTAATCGGTACAAAAAGAGGGGGTCATACGAGACAAGATTCGTAGTGGTTCTTGTAGCGCCGGACCGACTTTCGTCCGGCACTCGATTGAAAATCCCACTCAACCGGCAAATTTCGAGAGACACGAAATCATTAGAAACACCAGAAATGATTGAAAACAAAGCCCGGACGATCTATTTCGCGGCACAAAGCGGGGCACTCCACAAATCGCAATTACTCGTCAGCCCTTTTCCATCTTCCCTTTTCCGTCACTTCCTATCTCTTTTTCCGCCGAGTAATCACTTTCCCCTTCTTCGCAATCCGCGCCGAAGATTTTGCCCCGCCACTCGGATCTCCACTCGCAGCTTTTTCCACGTCGCCGCCGCCGTCGCGCGCGATATCGGCGAGCAGCCTCCCGCTCAAAACCGATGCCGGCTGGTCAATCGTAATGTCCTTCGCGCTCGCAAACTCATCGCGATGTTTGATCAGAAGCCACGATTCTTTCGTCGAGCTTCCGAATCCGCGCGTTCGCACCAGAACCCAGGATCCGTGAAGTTTCTTCCCATGCAAAATAAATTTGAAATCGCCTTTTTTCAGAGCCGCCTCGACGTCGGGAAATTGCGGCTCCCACGTCCCCGTGTCCCACACCATCACCGTCCCGCCGCCATATTCGCCCGCGGGAATGGTTCCTTCGAAATTGGCGTAATCAATCGGATGGTCTTCCACATGCATCGCCAGCCGCTTCACGGAAGGATCGGTCGAAGGGCCTTTTGGAACGGCCCACGAGAGCAGCACTCCATTCCACTCGAGCCGAAAATCGTAATGCAGCCGCGTCGCCGCATGTTTTTGCACCACGAAAATCCGAGACGGCTTCGCCTGCTTTTGCAAGCTCTTCTTTCCCTCCGGCTCCGGCGTGACGCTGAACCGGCGCTTGCTGCGATATTCCTTGAGAGTCACAAGTTTTCCTCTGCGCGATCGCGAATCTCGTTCTCGCTTCAAACTCGCGCGTTTTCGATTTTATCTCTCACTTTTTTGACTCTATCGCAAATGAAGTATTCGAATCCATCTTTGCGCGCCGCTATCACGCCGCGCGATGCGCATTTCTATACTCATCGAACGCAGCAAGAAATCGATCAACGTCCGCGCGAAGCAAATAATACGGAGTCGAGAGCCGCAGCTTCGATGGATCGCCGCCGCGAATGCGAATCTTTTTCGTTTTCCAAAACCACGTCTCCATATCCATTCGCGAATATGGAGGCACGTTCACCGATGCAATCGCGCAACGCAGCGCCGGATCGGGAGATGTCCACGACACCGCGCCGCGTCGTACCATTTCGTTCAAAATGTAATCGGCGGTCTCGCGATGGCGGCGCTCGATTCTTTCCATGCCGATCTGGTTTGCAAGATCGATCGCAGCGCGAAGGCCCCACAGCGACGGCACATTCGAACTCCCGATTCGCTGAAATCGTTCGGCGCGAATTTTCGGTTCGTCCCAGCCCGCGGTGGTCACCGTGCTCCAAAGACGATCGATCATTTCGTCGCGCACGAAAAGAAATCCGGTGCCCTTCGGCGCCTGAAGCCATTTGTGCGGGCTCGAAGTATAGAAATCGCAGCCGATTTCGTGGACGTTCAAGTGCATCATGCCCGTGACGTGCGCGCCGTCCACGGCGCAGATAATTCCCTTCGCGCGCGCCAGTGCGCACAGTTCGCGCGCGGGCAGGACGACTCCAGTCGCCGTGGTGATGTGGCTGAAAAAAAGCACGCGCGTGCGTGGCGTGATCGCGTCGCTGATCAGATTCAGAACTTGGGCCGCGTTCGTCACGGGTACGGGCAGCGCAATTTTCTTTACGACGATGCCGTAGCGCTTCGCGCGAAGATTCCACGGCTGCTCGCCGCCCGGATGCTCCTGATCGGTCATCAGGACTTCGTCGCCCGCTTTCAAATCGAGACCGCTGGCGATGTAGTTGTTGGCTTCGGTCGCGTTGCGCACGAGCGCGATTTCATCGCGAGTGCAGCCAACGAACGCGGCAAGCGGATCGCGAAATTCATTCCACGCCGCGTAGCCCCAGATGGGATAGTCCTCGGGATCGCTCTGCGCCATTTTTTCCGTATCGTTATATCCATCGAAGATGGCGCGCAGCACCGGCGCCGGCGAAGATCCCACCGTGCCGTTATTCAGATAGACCTCGTCGGCAGGAATCAAGAATTGCTTGCGAAGCTCCGGCCAATATTTTTCCTGATTCGTATCGTAGAGCGAGCGATCGGGCAATTGCGAGGGCGCCTGATCGAGCAGCCGCAGCCAACTCGGCACGAATCCGGACGCGCCGGCGACGCCAACGATCGAAGTGAGAAATCCTCGGCGATCAATCATCGAATCCTCCGGACGACGAAGATGCGGGCATTCTACGCGCGTCGGGCGGGTTTGGGTTGTGTGTTTCGCGCTAGCGTGTTTGCCGGCTCTGGGCCAACCGCGGCGAATTCGCGCTTGCGTGGCGCATGGTATCTTGGTACATTGGTACCAGTTCAAGGAGTTTTATGACCCGCAATGACAGAATTGCTGTTGAGCGGGTACAAACCGGCGTGCGCATGGAGAAGCGCATTTTGAAAGTGCTGAAGGCGTTTGCCGAATTGCGCGACATGACGCTCGGAGATCTCCTGGAAGGGATCGTGCTGCACGCGTTTGACGGGAAGGCGCCGTTCAGCGCGGATTCGCTCCAGCGGATCAAGGAATTGAAGAAGTTTTATGGGCTCGAACTCGATTCACGGGCCAGCCACGGGATGATCGAATCGCGCGCGAGGCGCGTTCTTGCCAAAACGGCCGTCGCAAAGCCAGTTGGCGCGAAAAAGAGGAACGGGCGATGAACGATCGGGTTAAGAAAGCTGCGATTCCGATTTTTCGGTGGACGCTGGGGCTCGTCGTGCTGTGGCAATCGCTGCGATTTACATTTGGGCCAGCGGCTGCGCACTTTTTTGCGAAGACTGGAATGCCAACCTGGATTCGTCCGGCGATTGGCGGCGCGGAGATTCTTGCTGCCCTGCTCTACTTGCTTCCGTTTACGGAGATTGGCGGGAGCTATGCATTGCTGACGATTTTTTCGCTCGCTGCGGTGATTCACATTTTGCACGGTGACTATGACGTGAGCGTGCTGATTCTCTACGGAGTTGGGGTGTTCGCGACGCTGGCAAATCGTAATGAGCGATCAGGGCCGCCCATCGCGCGATAACTGACGGGCGAAGAGAACACAGATTCCTCAGGGCATCCTCGTCGGATGCCTTCGGAACGACAGTAGGGCGGGCGGCGGAAAAAAAGCTGCGTCCGCCGCGGCGGGCGCCCTGCATGACGCAGGCGCACGCCCGCCTTGCGAACTTTGGTACAACCGTGGAAGGCGAGATTTTTGGTAGCGATACGGGGATTCGAACCCCGATTCCGGCCTTGAGAGGGCCGTGTCCTAACCCTTAGACGATATCGCCACCGATGGTTCGCGTGCCGCGCGGAATCACTGAAATGTCAGAGGAGGCGCCGCGGACGTGGTGAAAGAATTTTGCCACGATCACACGCACCGCGCAAGCCGCGCTCGATCTCACAAGGTTTCGCGAGGGGCGGGCTACTGCTTCGTTGACTTGTTTTGCCGATTCATGTTGACTCGATGCCATTATTGCTCGGGAGGGGCGAAAACATGTCACGCGTGTTGAGATGCTTCGTTATTGCTGGCGTTCTTTTGTGGCTCTCTTCTTCGATTGCGTTTGGTCAAGCGACGCCCTCGATCGCGGGGCTTCCGGAAACGATGAGCTGGGAGAACAAGCCTGGCGACTGGCATATCGACGACAAAAAAGTGCTCACGATTTCGTCGAATGCGAAGACGGATTGGTTCGTCGATCCGTTTGACGGGACGGTGGCGAACACTGCGCCGATTTTGCTGTTCACGCCGAGCGCTGATTACGTTCTCAGCACGAAAGTTACGGTAAAATTCGCGACGAAGTGGGATGCGGGCGCGCTGATGCTCTGGGGCGACGATCACCACTGGGCAAAACTTTCTTTCGAGTATTCCCCGGACGGAAAGCCGACGCTCGTCACCGTCGTTACGCGCGGACTTTCCGACGATTGCAATTCCGTGCACATGGCGGGAGATTCCGTTTATCTGCGGATTGCGAAGAGCGGGAGCACATTCATCTTTTATTTCTCGGAAGACGGAAAAGATTGGCAAATTCTGCGGACGTTTAGCCTCGATACGACGATTCCCATCCGCGTCGGATTCGAATCGCAATCGCCGGCGGGTGCGGGCGCCATCGCTACATTTTCCGCGATCACTTATGAGACGCGTGGCGTCGGCAACATTTACAAATAAGAGAAAGGCTTAGAGACATCAAAATCCCCACCCTTCGAAGCGAAGGATGGGGCACTCGGGACAGAAAACCTTAGAGACACCACAATCCGTCCGTGAATCAGAGCGACGCGGCGGAGCATCGAAACTTGCATGGACCTCAAACTTGAAGGCAAGCGGGCATTCGTATCGGGCAGCACGGCTGGCATTGGATTCGCCATCGCGGAAGCGTTGGCGCGAGAGGGCGCTTCTGTGATCGTCAACGGGCGCACTGAAGCGAGAGTCGCCGAAGCGTTGAAGAAACTGAAAGACGCGGGCGTGGGCGGCAAGCTGGAAGGCGTCGCCGCAGATCTTGGAACCGCTGACGGCGTGGACCGCGCGACCGGCAAGTTTCCCGACGTGGACATTCTTGTAAATAACGTCGGAATTTTCGGAGTGATTCCGTTCGAAAAGATCAGCGATGCCGAATGGATGCGCATATTCGAAGTAAACGTCATGAGCGGCGTGCGGCTCAGCCGGCATTATTTGCCAGGGATGTTGAAGCGAGATTGGGGACGAATCGTTTTCATCTCGAGCGAAAGCGCGGTGCAAATCCCGGTCGAGATGATTCATTACGGCATGACGAAGACGGCGCAGGTCGCCATTGCGCGGGGACTCGCGGAGACCACGAAGGGCACGCGCGTGACTGTCAATTCAGTTTTGGCGGGGCCGACGGCATCGGAAGGCGCGGGCGCGTTCGTACGCGAAATTGCGGCGGAGAAAAAGACTGACGTGGCAACAGTCGAGCGCGAATTCTTTCGCGACGCGCGTCCGACATCGCTGCTGAATCGCTTCGCGTCAACCGACGAAGTCGCGGCGATGGTCGCGTTCGTGTGTAGCCCAGTCTCCTCCGCGACGAATGGCGCAGCCTTGCGCGCCGATGGCGGCGTAATTCAGTCGATTCTCTGAGCGGTTGCAAACTCAATAGCATTGCAGCGGCCCCGATACGTCGAAAGCATTCACAGCTTGCCGCCCCTCCCGTCCAGCGTCGCGCAGTCCAAGATTTCTTGCAGCGCTGCGTAGAGATACGCGCGGTTTCAACAGGGACAGTTTCAGCGCAGGAACAGGGGCGGACATTCGAGGGATGCGTTCCGGGGGTTGTGCTAGGCTCGATTCCGTTGGGGTAAGGGTTGTCTCGTAGATAGCCGGACGCGGAAACGCGGAGTTTTTTCAGGGGCTGAAGCCCATTTTTGCTGGCAGCTTCACGTTGGAGCTAAAGCTCCGACCCCCTGAAAGGCGCTTACGAGATGACGTTGGGGGCTCGAGTGGCTGTGGCAACGATTCGACGGAGCGACCGTGTTTGCTTGACGCTGCTGCTGGAAGTGTCGGGGACGGATCGCGACCGCACGCCATTTGCGGTGGCGGCGCATACGCTGCTGATCAGCCGGCACGGGGCAGTGATCGTCGCGGACCACGTGTTTGCGGCGGACCAACTGCTGCACGTGCAACGCACGGCGACGACCGAATCGCATCGCAAGGGCATGACGCGCGTGATCGGGCAATTCGGGCGGCAGGGCGAAAGTTATCTCTACGGAATCGAATGCGTCGACGATGCCGTGGATTTGTGGGGAGTGGAATTTCCGCCGCTAGAGAAATCCGAGGAAGCGGTCGCGCGGATGCTGCTCGAGTGCACGTACTGCCACGACCGCGAAGTGGTTTATCTCGATCCTCTGCAACTGACGAGCTTTGAAAAGAATCGCGGGCTCGCGCGGCACTGCAAGACCTGCGACACGCCGAGCATCTGGACGCAAGCATCGCACGAAGATCCGAAAAATCCGGCGCATGCGGGCGCCGCGCGCGGCCTCGAGGAGCGAACGGTAGCCGGCTTCGCGGGCGCAGACGATCAGCGCGGCGCGGTGCGCCTGAAGACGCGGCTGACGGCGTGCGTTCGCCAGCCGGATACCGATGACGAGCTAGCCGTGTGCGAGGAATTATCTTCTGAAGGACTGAGTTTCCGCAGCAAGCGGCGCTACGTGGAATCCTCGCAGATTGCGATCGCGGTGCCGTACGCCGATGCGACGGCAAACATTTTTGTTCCAGCGCGCGTGGTGAGAGTGGAAGAAATTCCGGCGGCGGGATTGTTCCGGCACGGGACGGAATACATCAAGCCGGCGAGCCGCATGGCTGAGAATAAATCCTAGACACTCCTGCCCGAAGTGAAGTCGGTTCCTGTCTTCAGGGGCTGAAGCCCCAATTCTTCGGCCTGTTTTATGTCGGAGCTGAAGCTTCGACCCCCTAAAAAAGAAATCACATTTCGCGGAGTAGAACAGCGGGATCCACCACAATTGGACAGACACAGATTCCTCGTCCGACCCTCGTCGGGTCGTCCTCGGAATGACAACATCAACGAGAGCTGCCTGAATGCCAGAGGCGAACAGCCGGGCGGGTCTGAGACCCGCCCCTACCAGGAAATGGCGAAGGTCTAATTGAAAATGTCGCTCGGCGTTAGGTGACTGCGACGGTGCTGCGCTCCCGTTGGCGGCGGCGGAAGTATCGCATTGCGATATTCATGTAAACGTTGCCGTGCGGTGTCTCGAAGGAGAGCACGGTCGCTTCGGTGTCCGCGCCTTCTTGCGCGAGTTGCTCTTCGGAGATGAATTCTGGCGGAAAAACTTTGTACGTTGATCCGCGGTCATTGAGTAATGTAACGGCGTTGCCGATGACCATGTTGGCGAGTTCGGAGACAGTTTCGCGCATGCCTTGATCGTTGAGCGTGATGTCTTCACCGGCAAGATAACTCGCGACTCTCGCGGCGGCGCGCGGCTCCATATCGAGAATCACGCGGCCTTCAATGGCGCCCTTGATCGCGATCATCGCGGCGACGCCTTTCTTGCGATAGCCTTCGTCGGCCATATTGAGACCGCCGATGGTGACGGGGCTCTGCATCGTTTCGGCGAGGACGGCGTCCACGGCGCTGATGAACGGCTGAATCAAATCGATCTTCATGGTGCAGCTCCTTGCGCCTAAACGGGCGCGGGCACGCCTTCGTCACTGAGAACGTAGCGAATGATTTCGTAGAGCGCGTCGGGCTTCACAGGCTTTTGCACAAAGTGGCGCGCGCCCTTTTGGAGCGCGGCGAGAATGTTGTCCTGATAGCCGACCGACGAGACCATGACGATGCGCGCCTCGGGATGGTCGCGGACAATGCGCTCGACAGCCTCGATTCCTTCCATCTGCGGCATGGTGATATCCATGAGCACGATGTCGGGAGTGGTGCGGCCGTACTCGGTGATGGCGGTGAGGCCGTCGCCCGCTTCGCCGGCAATGGTTCCGCCGAAAGCCTCGATCATTTTCGCGAGGCTTTTGCGCGCGAAGACGGAATCGTCAACGATGAGATAGCGCACCGGCTGATTATCTTTCTTGCGTGTCAAGGCTTCGAACTCTTTCATAACAGTCTCCTTCTGGGGCCCCGTTCGACGCCCGCAACTTCGGCAGACGAAGAAACTGAAGCTAAATCCTGATGAACTCTTTCCGCGATGCACTGCGCCTGAATGAAGCTGGCGAGAGAAGAAAGCGGAACGACTCGATCGACAAATCCGCGCTCAATGGCGGACCGCGGCATGCTGTTTACGACGCACGAATCGGAATCTTGAGCGAGCGTCATTCCGCCCGCGGCGTGAATGGCGCCCATGCCGGCGGCGCCGTCATCGCCCATGCCCGTCATCTGTACCGCCAACGAGGCACTACCGAATTCTTTCGCGATGGAATAAAAGAGAACATCGACCGATGGACGATGCCCGTTGACTGGCGGATGATCGTCGAGCACGACGATGTCGCCTTGCGCGAGACGACGAACTTTCATGTGGCGATTGCCCGGACAGATGAGCGCGCGTCCGGCGAGAAGCAAATCGCCCGAGCGCGCTTCTTTGACTTCGATGGCGCAAGATTCATCGAGGCGGCGCGCGAACATATCGGTGAAACCTTCGGGCATGTGCTGCACGACGAGAAGGCAGCCGGGAAAATCGTCGGGAAGCTGAGAGAAAACATATTGGAGCGCGGCGGGGCCTCCGGTGGAAACTCCGATCGCGACGACGCGCGAAGGAGCGCGCCTGTCTTCGAGCGGGCTGGTTCCTTTTTGCTTCGCGGTGGGCACCGTCAAAATCATTTTTGGCGCGCCGGACGAGGCGGCGACCTTAATTTTCAGCGTCAGCTCGGCCGCGATGCCTTGCAAATTTCCCGCGGCGGCTTCGTGCGGCTTTGCGACGAAGTCGAACGCGCCGAGAGCGAGTGCTTTCAAAGTCGAAGCGGCGCCGCGTTCCGTGTGCGAGCTAAAAATAATTACAGGCACGTGATGTTTGCGCGTGATGGCGCGCAACATTTCGATTCCATCCATGCGCGGCATTTCGAGATCGAGCGTGACGACGTGAGGCCGGAGCTCTTCGATTTTTTTCAAGCCGAACGTTCCATCCATCGCCGTGCCGACGACTTCGATCGAAGGATCGTCCGCGAGAATCTGCGGAATCAGCTTCCGCATCAACGCGGAATCGTCAACGACAAGGACTCGGATCTGGCCGCTCATGCGATCGCCCCAAGTGGCGTCGACCTGGCAAGGCTGGAAACGACCGCTGCGACATTCAGTATCAAGACGACGGTGCCATCGCCGAGAATCGAAGCTCCGCTGACGAGATCGGAAGATACAAACCGATCGTCGAGCGCCTTCATGACGAGTTCTTCCTCGCCGATCAGGTTGTCCACCACAAGACCGAACTTGCGAGTGCCCGCCGAGATGACGATGACGAAGAGACGCTTTGATTTCAGGCCGGCGCTCGCGCCACCAAGACGCTCCAAGCGCACGAGAGCCAGTAGCTGTTCACGAAGGCGAAGCACTTCGCGATCGTCGACATAGTGGATATCGGCATCCTGAATGCGCGCGATCTCGACGACTGAAGAAAGCGGCACGGCGTACAGGCGGCCGGAAACGCGGAACATCAAGGCCTGAATGCTGGCGAGCGTTAGCGGCAGCATCAGGTGAAACGTGGTGCCGCGTCCGCGATCCGTTGCGATATTGATCGAACCCTTCAAACGCTGAATGACGGTTTGCACGATGTCCATGCCGACGCCGCGGCCGGATATTTGGGTCACTTGGTCGGCGGTGCTGAGGCCGGGCTTGAAAATCAGCTGGAGGGCTTCGGCCTCGTTCATGCGCTCCGCTTCAGACTGCGAGATGATTCCGCGCTCGATGGCGCGCTCGACGATTTTGTCCTTGTTCAGGCCGCGGCCGTCGTCGGCGATTTCGATTACGACTTGATTGCCTTGATGGAAGGCATTCAAGCGAATCGTTCCGCGAGCAGGTTTCCCGGCCGCGAGACGTTCGGCCGCGGACTCGATTCCGTGATCGGCGGCATTGCGAACGAGATGGACGAGAGGCTCGGCGAGCGCGTCGAGAATGCCTTTGTCCAGATCGGTGGTCTGGCCAGCCAGCTCGAGAACGATGTCTTTATTCCGTTCCTTGGCGACGTCGCGCACGACGCGAGGAAAGCGGCGGAAGAGCTGCTCGACGGGCACCATGCGAATCTTCATCACGGATTTTTGAAGTTCGTTCAGGACGCGCGCCTGGAAAGCGAGGGCGTCGGCAAATTTTCCGCGCAGCGGATCCTTCGCGTGAGCTTTTTCGAACTCGAGAATGGTGCGAGAGAGCATGGATTTGCCGATGATCAGCTCGCCGACAAGATTCATGACGTTGTCAATGCGGGCGGCTTCCACGCGCAGAATGTTTTCGGCCGCCGCGGATTCTTTGCTCGAACTTGCGGGAGCTGCATGATGTTCAGCCGAGGCTGCTGGTTGCTTCACAGGCTCCGCGTGCGGCGAAGTGGCGGCGAGCGAAATTCCCGACGCGACGGCGGCCGCTTCCGATTCGAGGAGGATGTCCAGCAGATCGCGATTTGCCGTGGGCGCAGCTTCGATGCGCTCGATGAGAATTTCGGCGATCACGGGTGGAATCTTGCAGCGCCGTTGAATCACTTCGGGCCGTTGCGAGCTGGAGAGAGCTGCTTCCACTTGCCGCGTCTTCGAAATGTCCTCGGCTTCGTCAGGGCGGAATGCCAGGATGGTTCCGAGGCTTTGAAGCGCGGTGCGGACGAGCTGAACGACGGGAGCGGGCATCTCGACATCCGGGGCGAGGCGCGCGGCAATGTTGTAAATGACGTCGCCTTTTTTCGCGGCGTCCGAAATCATGAGGCGTTCATATTCGGTCCAGGCGAAGCGGCCTGCGACAGGTTCGCTCGAAACTTTTTCGACAGAAGGCTTGTGGAGGACGCGGTGAATGTGTTCGCGCAACCCGCTGCCGGGAGGAGGCTGTTTGTCCTCGTGGTATGCGGCGAGCATGGTGTGAAACGTGTCGGCGGCGGCGAGAACGACTTCCGCGAGGGCGCTGCCGATCGAGGTCACGTTGTCGGACGTCATCACGTCTTCGAGTTCATGAGCCAGCTCGCTGAGTTCCTTAAAACCGCAAGAGGCTGAATCGCCTTTTAGCGTATGAACGGCGCGACGTACCTTGCGAATCGTCTCCGTATCGCCGGGACGCTCTTCGAGCTCGAGGCCGCCTTCATTCATGGCCTGGATCAGCTCCGCCGCGCTCTCGAAGAAGATTTCGCGAAGCTCGACGCCGCGTTCATCGTCGAAAATGCTCACTGAGCTCCCTCGATTCGCTGATAGACGGTCGCGTTGTTGCGGTGAATCATGTGAAATTTCGTGGTCAATCCGAAAAGACTCTCGGCGTGGCCGACGAAGAGATAGCCTTCCTGGTTGAGGCAGCGATAAAACTTTTCGACCAGCCGCTTCTGCTCCGCCTCGTCGAAATAAATCATTACGTTGCGGCAGAAAATAATGTCATTTCTTTGCGGAAGAAATTCCGTCTTCAAGTTGTGAAAATCGAATTGGACAAGATTCTTGAGCGTCTGCTTGACGACGTATTTATCGCCGGATTTTTCGAAGTAGCGCAAACGGGTTGTGTAGTCGACTGGCTCCATCTGCGTGTCGGTGTAGAGGCCCTGACCAGCGGTGAGCAATGCCGAGAAATTGATATCGGAAGCGAGAATTTCAACTTTCCACGGCGGCGGAATCAGCGGCTTCGGCACGGGCATATCGAAAGGAAGCGGGTTGCGAAGGTAGTAGTAAGCGAGCGCGTCGCACACCATGACCGCGAGCGTGTACGGCTCCTGGCCCGTCGAACATCCGGCGCTCCAGATGCGGAGCGTCCAATCTCGGCGTTCCTGCTTGCGATGCAGTATTTCTTCGAGAATCGTTTTTTGAAACAGTTCGAGCTGCGGCTTGACGCGGAAAAAGCTGGTTTCGTTGACGGTCAGATTCTCAAGCAGCGCGCTCAACTCAGATTTGCCTTCACGGCTGGTCAACAACCGGTAGTAGGCGTAGAAAGAATCGAGGCCGCAGGCCTTCAGGCGGCGCTGAAGGCGATCTCGAAGAAAATGCGTGCGGCGTTCGTCGAAATGCATGCCGCATTCCTGATAAATGAGCGTCTGCAAAAGCTTGAGTTCAGCGTCAGTGAGAGGAATCTGAGTGGTGAGCGTGGACATTTTTTCTCGCTGTTCTTAAAGAAGATTGAGCGCGATCACTTGAGCGCCGGCACAGGCGTTTCCCATTCCGCGGGCACCGCGAGATCGTCCAAACGGCGGAGCTCCGAGCGCCGGATTACTTTGTTGAGGTCCAACAAAATGACCAGGCGGCCTTTCAACTTGGCCACGCCCGTCACATAGTCAACTTCTCCATCCTGAAACAGATCGTGAGGCGCTTCGATTTCCGAGGGAGGAATTTTCAAGACCTCGGAAGCGGAATTCACGAGTAAACCGACAGAACGCTCGTTCAGTTCGACGACAACGATCCTGTTTTTCTTTGTGGGCTGGACATTTTTTTCGCCGAAACGCTTGCGGAGGTCGACAACGGAAATTATTTTTCCGCGTAGATTGATGACGCCTTCGATGTAATCCGGGGCGTTCGGAACTGCGGTAATGGCGGGAACGCGAACAATTTCGCGAACCATGGAAATGGGAACTCCGAAAGTTTCGGAGCCGATGCGGAAGCCGACGACCTGTATATTCTTGTCCATGGCGGCTCCGACAGACTACGAGTTCACCAACTCCGCATAATGATTGGCGGACAATCGCGGCGCGGAATCGCTTCCCTGCCTGCGCTGCGACGACGGGCGCCCGTTGTTGCCATTGCCGCCAAGGACGAAGCGATCCATCGACGTGATCAGACCGCGCGAGAGACGCGACATCTGCTCGGCGGTGGCGGCGAGCTGCGTGGAGCCTGAAGTGGACTGCTGGACCAGCTCGCGCATTTTCTCCATCGCGCGAACAACGGCCTGCGCGCCAGATGCCTGCTCTTCCACGGACGAATTAATTTCCTGTGTGATTTCGGTGAGGCGGTTCGTCGCTTTCGCGATTTGCGCCGAACCATTGGATTGCTCGGTGGTTGCCGCGCCGATTTCCTGCGCGAACTTGTAGACTTCGGCGACGACGTTGGAAATTTTCGCGAGCGCTGTATTCAGATCGCTGCCGAGCAGCAAGCCTTCCTGCACCATGGCCGTGCTCTTGTCCATGTTCTCGACGGCTTCTCTCGCCTCTTTTTGAATTCCTTCGATCAGCTCGGAAATTTCCTTCGTGGATTGCGTGGATTTCTCGGCCAGCTTGCGAACTTCTTCCGCGACAACCGCGAATCCAAGACCGTGCTCGCCGGCGCGGGCGGCTTCAATCGCCGCGTTCAAGGCAAGCAGGTTCGTCTGTTCGGCGAGATCGTCGATCACTTCCACGATCTTGCCGATGTCGTCGGCGCGGCGGCCAAGCGCTCCGATGATACTCGCCGAAGTCTGAATGGCCGAATTGGTGCGGTTGAGGCCGTCGGTAGTCTTCTCCATGGTCGCGATGCCGGTGTGCACTTCTTCGCGGGAACGGTAGGCGATATCGAGAAGCACCTTGGCAGTGTCCGCGACGCGCTGAATTGAAGTGACCATTTGATCGATAGAAGCGGATGTTTCAGCCACGCTCGAGGCCTGGACTTGCGTGTTCTTGACGACGTTTTGGACGTTGATGCTCATCTCGTGCATCGTGCTGGTCACTTCGTCGATCGCGGCGGCGGCCTGCACGCTCACCTTGGCTGATTCTTCCGAAGTGTTCGCCATCTGGCTTGAGCCGTCGGCGACCTGCGCCGCACTGTCGCGGACCTGGCGAACGATGTCGTGGAGCCCGGCAACCATAAGCGAAAAAGCGTTGGCGAGAGTGTCGCGGTCAGATCGCGGAGTGACGGTGACAGAAAGCTGGCCCTCGGCAATCGACGCGGATAGCGCCGCCATGTCCTTGAGGTGGGCAATCATCTTGTTGAAATTGTCGGCGAGTTGGCCTACTTCATCATCGCGATGAATTTCGATGTTCTGGTCCATGTTTCCGGTGTCGCCGATTTCACGCGCGACCTTGATGAGGTGGCCGAGTGGAAGCGTGATGGATCGCGACGTGTAGTAAGCGATTCCGATGCCCATCAGGATGGCGATGAGGATTCCGACGACACTAGCGACGGTGCTCCACACCGCTGCGCCGGCTGCCGACGCGTTCGAGTCATCCAATGACCTTCCGATCGAACCGCTCGCTTCATCGAGCAGGACGGAGGTTTTGCTCATCCATGCGCTGGGATTCTGCTGCAAATAGAAAATCTGGAGATCGGAGACGGTTGCGTCGCCCGCGTCCACCTGATGACGCTTTGCGATCAGGGGCTTGGCGAAATTGTCCATCCAGGAGTGCTCGCCCTCCTCCACCTGCGTCAACGTGGTGCGAAGCGTTGGATCTTTGGCGGTTGATTCTCCCGCTCGGAGGGCGCCCGTCAAATCGCTGTAGACCCTGTTGACTCTGTCTTCGTCGCGAACGTCGCCACTCAGCAGGTAGTTGCGCAGTTCGAGACCTTCGATCAACACCTGATAGCGGATGTTCTCGATGGTCTGCATGTCCGCGAGCGTGTCAGTCGCGACGGACCGCGTTCTGTGCTCGCGCGTCACGGTCAATATGCTCAGAATGAAAAGCACGAGCATGACCGCCAGAATGGCGCCGAATCCCAGATAGAGCTTCTTCCCGATCGTCATTTCGAAATGCCTCCGCTTGCCGCCGAGCACGCCGCTCGCAACAAGGCTTCCGCGCTAACTCGCGGGGTTCTTGAATTCGAACTCGATGATTTCTGTTGAATCCTTAGGAGCCGGCTCAAATTTCCACTGCTTTACAGCATTCACAGCAGAGCCCACCAGCAGAGGGCTTCCACCGACAATCCGCGTGTCCTTGACGTGCCCGTCGGCGGTGATCGTTACTTCGATTTTCACTTTCCCCTCGACGTTCATTTTCTTCGCCAGTTGCGGATAGGCAGCCGTTACCTTGGTTCGCACTTTACGTTTGGCCGCGTCGGCGCCGCTGTCTTGCCCGAAAATCGCCGGCGGGATTACCAGAAGCGCCGCGATTCCGAAAGTCACAGCAAGTCGTATCAATTTGGTGTTGAGCACTGTCACACCCGTACCCGACCCCGCAGATCTCCATAAAGGAAAATGCACGGAGAATGCCAGTGCTCGGGCGATTTTTCGAGGTCTTGCGGGTGAGGCGAGTTAGCAGCTAAGCCATTTATTGTTAGCGCGTTAGCCGCGGCGCGATAATCGCCTCTGCAAATTTTGTGGTGTGAAGTTCGTCTCACGGCGGGAACGATTGAGTTGAACCATCTCATCTTGCGACAAGGGGTGGAAGGGGGTGAGTGTCGGTTTCAGCACGTCTCGCGGTGCAATTCTTGACTCAAAATGAGATGAGACCGTACGTTGGTAATGAATTCAAGAGTTTGCGGCGAATCACGCAGGCCCCAAATCCTTCATGCGTGCAGCGAAGAAAATTCGCGAGATACCTTCTCGTCTCAATGGCTCCTTCGAGACGCTGCTTGCGCAATTCTCCGCCGCGACGCGCGATCTTAAACCTTCGATCGGACCCACTGCTTTCGTAAAGCGCTTCACGTCGAGCGCAACAAGAATTCTCGAGACAACATCCGCGGCGCTAGTTCTGGTAAGAGGCGAGGATTGGGAAATGGCATCCGCGGAAGGCAACGCGAACGGGATCTCTCACGACGAGCAAGTGCATCTCGCGGAAGCACTTTCGCGGATGAAATGGAATCCTGGCGAAGCGGTTCGCTTCGGATCCGCCAGTGAGATTTTCGGCGGTGCGCTTGCGGACGAATTGGGCGGCGACGATCTCGCGCTTGCGCGATTGACGGGAAGTGAAGGCGACTTAATGGGTGTCCTGTGCCTGGTGGGGAGAGACCGGGCATTTGCGGCACCGGAGCGGCATTTGCTCGATGCTCTCGCGGGACACGCTTCGGTGGCGCTTGAGAACGCGCGGCTGTTTTCGTGGATCGAGCGGTCGAAGAAGCAATGGATCGAAGACTTCGACGCGATCACGGACTTCATCGTGGTTCACGACGCGAGCGACCGCATACTGCGGGTGAATCGCTCGCTCGCTGACCATCTTCAGTTGCGCCCTTCGGAACTCATCGGCCGGCACATGGAAATTCTTCGCGCGTTGGCGGTGGAGAAAAGCAAACACATTTGCCCGTTCTGCCGCGATTCGCGCGCCGGAACCGAAGAGTATGTGCAACAAGCGCAGGAACGCACGTATCTGGTTTCGACGTCGCGATTGCGCAGCCTGCCAGAAGACGATTTGCGCACGGTTCACGTACTGAAGGACATCACGGACCGGCGCGAAGCCGAGCGCCGCTACCGTGAACTCTTCGACAATATTCAGGAAGGCGTCTTCTTCTGCACGCCCAACGGGCAATTCATCGAAGTGAATGATGCGCTCGTCCGGATGTTGGGCTATCAGAATCGCGGCGAACTGCTCGACGCAAACCTTTTCGAGCAGCTTTGCCTCCGGCCTGATTTGCGGCGGCGTTGCGTGCGCGCGGCTGAAGAAGGCGGCATGCTTCGGAATCACGAAGAGGTGCTGCTGCGCCGCGACGGAGCGTGGATTCATACGCTGCAGAATATTCTGATCGTCCGCGACACCGCGGGACGAGTGATTCAGTATCGCGGCTTGATGCTCGACATTACCGAGCAAAAGTCCTTCCAGGCGCAATTGCAGCGCGAGCGCGACTTCAACAAGAACATCCTGAACAACACGCGAAGCATGATTCTCGTGCTCGATACGGCCGGGCTGATCAGTTACGCCAACCGCCGCTGCTTTGAGACGGGCCACCGCGAGAGCGAGTTGGTGGGGCATCCGCTTTCGGAATTCATTGTGCCAAGCCGGAGAAAATCGCTGACGGAGGCGCTCCACGGCGCTCTGCGCGGGAATCCCATCGAGAATGTCGAGCTGCCGTTCATCCGCGGTGACGGAACCACGGGGCAGTTTTCGATCAGCCTCAGTCCGATGCGCGATGAGCAGGGAAACATCAACAGCATCGTGGTGGTGATGACGGATGTCACGGACGCCGCCGTGTTGCAAGCGAAATTGATGCATACGGAAAAAATGGCGGCGGTGGGCCAGCTCGTTTCCGGCGTGGCGCACGAAGTGAACAATCCCCTGGCAGCGATCCTCGGCTTCACCGATCTCCTTCTTGAAAATACCGAGGTGCCGGAATCCGCTAAGGATGAATTGCGTGTGATCTTGCAGGAAGCGCAGCGCACGAAAGTGATCATTCAAAGCCTGCTCAGTTTTGCGCGGCAGAAGCCCGAACAGCGCGAGGCGCTGCAGATCAACGCCGTGCTGCGGCAAACGCTCAAGCTGCGAGCGTACGATTTTTCAAACCACGGCGTGGAAGTGATCGAACACTTCGAGGAAGATCTCCCCGCCACCGTCGGAGACGTTCACCAGCTCCAGCAAGTGTTTCTCAACGTGGTCAACAACGCGTACGACGCCGTCCAGGAAACCGGACGGCCTGGGCGCATCGAAATTCGGACTTCCCACGCGAACGGCCAAGTAGAAATCCGCTTTCGCGACAATGGGCCGGGAATTGAAAACGTGGACCGAATTTTCGAGCCGTTCTTTACGACGAAAGAGGTCGGCAAAGGAACGGGCCTGGGGCTGAGCATTTGCTACGGAATCGTCCGCGCGCATCTCGGCGACATATTTTGCGAGAACAACGCGAGTGGGGAAGGCAGCACATTCATCGTGCGGCTGCCAGTGGCAGCGGAGACGGCGATTGCCGCGGCGGCGGCAACGGAGCACGCCTCGTGAAAGTTTCGAACACAGAGACAGCGCCGGCCACCGCTCCGATCCTCCTGATCGAGGATGAAGTTTCCGTGGCTGCGTTTGTTCGCACGGCACTCGAACGCCGCGGCTACCGAGTGGTGCCGTCGCCCTCAGCGGCCGAGGGCCTGCGCCTTCTCGAGACTGGTGAATTCTGCGGAGTGATATCGGACGTTCGCACGCCCGGCGGAGTAAGCGGAGCGGACGTGCACTCCTGGATGCGAGAGCACAAGCCGGAGTTATTGGAGCACCTGATTTTCATTACTGGCGACATTGCGAATCGGGCCACAGCCGCCTTGCTCGAAGAGAGCGGCGCGCCGTTTGTCGAGAAGCCGTTTCGCGTGGCACAAATTCTTTCGATGGTCGAAACAACTATAGGAAAGCCCAGAGAACAACATGACAGATAGCCAAACGATTCGTTTTTTGATTGTGGACGACGAGCAAAACATCAGGCGCCTTTGCGTGACGGTTGGATCGGCGCTCGGATTCGAGTGCGTCGAGGCGGAGAGCGCCGAGAACGCGCTGATCAACACAGATTCCGCGCTGCCCGACATCGTCGTGACCGATTTGAAACTTCCGGGCTCGTCAGGAGTGGATTTGCTTCGAGAGGTGAAATCGCGAGTGCCGCAGACGGAAGTGGCGATCATGACTGGCCACGGCTCGATTGAATCCGCGGTGGACGCGATGAAGCTCGGAGCCTACGACTACATCGAAAAACCGTTTCGAGTGGAGAAGCTGCGGCTGCTCTTGCAGCGAATGGCGGAGAAAATACGCCTCGTGAACGAGAATCGCTTTCTACGCGAGCGAGTGGACACGGATTCGCGTCTCGATGGCTTCATCGGGTCGTCGGCGAATATTCAGGAAGTATTGCGCATGATTTCGCGATTGAAGGACACGCGCACGCCCGTGCTGATTTCCGGCGAGAGCGGAACGGGAAAAGAGCTTGTGGCGCGCGCGATTCATTTTCACGGGCCGTTCGCACAGCTTCCGTTCGTGGCCGTTGATTGCGGAACGCTGGTGCCGACGCTGATGGAGAGCGAGCTTTTCGGGCATGAAAAAGGGGCGTTCACAGGCGCCGTGCGATCGAAGCCGGGACTATTTCAATCCGCCAATGGCGGAACGATTTTCCTCGATGAGATCGGCGAGCTGCCTCTCGAAATGCAAGCAAAGCTTCTGCGCGTTTTGCAGGAGAAAGAAGTGCGGCCGGTCGGCAGCACTCAACAGGTCCCTGTGGATGTTCGCGTAGTCGCCGCGACGAATCGCGACCTTGAGGCAGCGTACCGCGCGGGAACATTCCGCAAGGATTTGTATTTCCGCCTCAACGTGGTGGTTGTAAATCTGCCGAATCTCCGGGAGCGGCGTTCGGACATTCCCGTTCTCGCGCACTATTTCCTAGATCGGTACGCTCCGGGAGAAAATATTCAGATTTCGACGGCCGCGATGAAATGCCTGCTGCAGTATGACTGGCCCGGCAACGTTCGCGAGCTCGAGAACTCGATCGCTCGCGCGGTGACGCTCGGAAATCACGCGACAATCGGTATCGCAGATCTTCCTCCCGCGATCCAGTCAACGCCAGACGAAGGCAACGGCCGATCCGGGCACGATGGACTTTCGAACGCGGCGCTGGCCGATATGGAGCGCGTCACGATCCTGCGCGTGTTCGAGGAAGTGGGCGGCGACAAGGCGCTTGCGGGAAAATTGCTGGGGATCAGCCGCGCGACACTTTATAGGAAATTGAAGCTCTATGGCATTCCTGTGAGGGCGGTTACACGGTCATCGGAGCGCGCACAACTGGCGTCGTGAAGCACTAGCGTTAGCATCGACCGGCATTACATTTGGCGTTCGATCGAATCTTGGAATCAGGGATTGCAGGCGCGAAGTTGAGACGAGATTGTTTCAGCGTGAGACAATCAAGCGCAGCGTCGACTCCGCGAGCGTTCGTAGCTTGAATGAAATCAATGCGTTGCGAATTTTATTCCCCCCTTCCCTTTTGGCCGCTGCCGTGCACTTCTTCCGAGCCGGAATAGACTGTCCGAATCGTCAAAGGCCGAACGCCGGGCTTCGAACACTATGAGTTCTGAAACAATTTTGCCGCAAAACGAGACGGCCCTAGAGACCGACGCATCGAATAGCGTTTCGAGCGACGGGATTTCTTCCGTCGAAAGATGGAAAGAAGCCCGCGCTGCCTATCCAATCTACGAGGCGCTGGCCAGGCAATTCGGACATGCGGAATTGTCGTATCCCGACGGCGAAGTGCCGCCCGCCAAGCCGACGCGAGAAATTTTCGAACGCGATTTGCAATGGCTCGACAAGATTGACGCGAATATCAAGGCGTTTCAAATCCGGCAGCTTCCGCCGACAACGATTAACGCCCACGAAGAAGCGCTGCGCGCTTTCCTTCATCGACAACTGAGAAAGCCAGACAAGTCGGAATGCGATCGCGACAAAATTGATTTCTTGACCGTCCAATACTTTGCTCTTTGCGCGCCTGAGACGATGTATCACGAGGAAATCACGCTGGAGGATGTGGCGCGCGTACTCGAACCGGTCGTGGTGAATCCCGATTCGGCGCCGCTCGATTGGTGCGCGCCGCTTGAAACGATTCTGGATTCAGTAAAGCAGTTTCGAAGTTTGCGCGACTTGCTCGAGAATGGCGTTCTCGAACAAGGACGGCTTCTGAAAGAATCTTCAGGCACGTTATTTTACGATCCGGCCGCGCTGATTACATTTGCGCGCTTCAATTTTCTGGTGCGACGCGCGTTCATACGCCTGCTGCATGCCGACCAGGACGCCGTAATCAAAGCCATTGATGAACTCGAGCGCGCCGGAGTGAGAAGCGTTGATTGCCGCCGCGCCGGATATTCGGCCGCGGAGTCGGTGGGAAGCCTGCGCTTGTTCGCACAGAACTGGCGCCCGCTCTATCAGAAGGATTACGCGGAAAACGCGGTGAGCCGCTCTTTTGAGCAGCTACTAGCACTGCGCACCGACCTCGAAGACGCCATCGCGAAGCTGCGCACCGAATTTGCGGAGTCCGCACCATCGGCAGTAGCAGAAGCGCAGCCCGCCGAGGCGGCACCCGAAACTGTCACGGCCACGGAATCGCAGACAGTTCCGCCCGAAGGCGCGAGCGAAGCTCATCCCGCCGAGGAAACGGAGCTTGCCCCGGCTACGCTTGAACCTTTTGCGGAAGTGAAATCTCGGCCTGCTCTGCAAGAACGCGCCAGCGAGGCGCAAGCCGTTCGTGAAACGCAGGCTGCCGAGACCGCGCCAAAACAACTGCAGAACGAAGCCACGGCGCAGACGATCACGCCGACGATTCATCGCAATGATATTTCGACCAAGCCGCTCGAACTCATGGATCCGAGCGAGCCACCGCCAAAATCGAGTGCCACATCGGCCAGACCGGCTGGAGGCAGCGTTCCTTCGGCGGGAGTTCCCTTGTCGCCCGAAGCGGAATCATGTCTCGAAGCGGTCTGGGAGCAATTAATTGCGGCGCCGCCTTCACGGGGACGTTCCATGTCCACTGTCGTTCTTAAAAACACAAAGGTGCTGCTGTCGTCGTGGGAAGTCGCGGCATTCGTGAGCGAGGGTGGGCACGAGTCGGAAGATTTGCGGCGTGCGGTGGTCGCGCGAGCGATGATTGCGCTCGCGATGGACTTGCGAAAGCAAACCGGCGAGTCGGTATCGCTCGACAAGGCGCTCGAATCTGCGCGCGCTGAAGTTTCGCATTTCCAGGGCCGCGTCGAGGAAGCAAAGCAGTCGAAAAACGTTGAAGCGGCGGTAAACCTCGGGATCAGCACGAAGCGACTTCTGTCGTTCATCGAAGAAGCGGAAAAACTGCAACCCTGATTCGCGCGTGTGGCGTCTATTTCCGACCTTTTATCCCAGCCTGATTTCTCACCTGACAGGTGGCCCTCAGTTTCGTTGAGAAAGAATCTCAGCGTGAGACTTTTCGCTTCGATTCCCGCATAAATCCGCGTGCGGCCCGTATCTTCTGTCACGCTTAAATAACTGAAAACAAGAGAATTCGTGAATCTGCAACCATCACACTGTGACAGCTGCCGGTGGCGTGCGACGTGCATTTATTTTTCCCGGAGATTTGTGACGTGATGGGCGAAGAAACGAATTCGTTGCCGGCATCGTTGGAATTCGACAGCGTCGATGTGATCGACGCTTCCGAAGAATTCCGGCTCGACCGGCAGTTCTGCGTATTCCGCGCGGGGCGCGAGCGTTTCTGCCTTTCGGTGCTGGAAGTCGAGGAAGTGGTCGA
>JBAPOP010000076.1:0-123431 GCA_049279675.1 Candidatus Acidiferrales bacterium | reverse complement strand
GTCCGTACGTGTGAATCTCGCAGGTCTGCAAGTGAAAGACGTGCTATTTCACGCCGCCGTAACGGCCGCGGTCGGAACGATCGTTAAGCAAACCAGTGAGGACCCCCCGAAGTATCTCGTAAAGCTGCTCTTCAGTTTCCGCGGCGTCAGCGAAGTCGAAGTTCCGGCCGATCGCGTCAGCCCGAACTGAATCTTCTTACGGCATTTGCAGGCCCGAAACTGCGCTAGAATTATTACGCGCGCCCGGGAGAGCCGATGATCCATCGTCACGTCTTTCACAACGACCGTCTGCTGCCGGTGGAGGACGTACGCCTCTCTCCGGGCCAAAGCGGGCTCTTGAGCGGATGGGGCCTGTTCACCACTCTCCGTGTAGCCGATGGCGTCCCCTTCGCATTCGAGCGTCACTGGAAAAGGCTGCTGAAGGATGCGGCAAAAACGCGCTGCCCTTTCCCCTTCGACGAAAGCAAAGTTCGCGCTCATCTCGGCGAGGTCTTGCTCGCGAATCACGTAACAGACGGAACGGCGAGAATTTACGTAATCCACAATCAGCGAAACTTCTGGGCCAGCGAAGAGACTTTCCCCGATGCAGATTTGCTGATTTATTCCGCCGGCCTTCCGGTCTACCACGAAGCAGTGCGCCTGAGCATTCGCGAACAGGGACGCCATGCGGCATCGCCTCTCGCCGGCGTAAAGGTCACTTCGTGGCTCCTCAACGTATGGAATCTTTACGAAGCGCAGCAGAACGGCTACGACGAAGTTCTCTTGCTCAACGAGCGCGGCGAAGCTGCGGAATGTACGGCGGCAAACATCTTTTGCGTGCGCAACGGTCGCGTGCTGACTCCGCCGCTCAACTCAGGATGTCTCGAAGGAATCACTCGCTCAGTGCTTCTGGAGATCGGCGCGGCAGCGGGCGTGCCCGTTGACGAATGCATGCTGCGGCCGGAAGATTTGTACTCGGCGGACGAGCTGTTCATCTCATCCACGAATCGCAGCCTTCTCGGCGTGGGCGAACTGGCGGGCCACACGTTTTCCGCGCCCGGCCCGATCACCCGCAAGCTCGAGCAGGTGTTCGGCGCCTATATCGCGGCGTACGTCGCAGCGCATTCCTCCGCCGCGGCGAAATAATCATCCCGGTTAATGAATTAAGAACGCAGCCACCGCAATCACGACGCCCGCTAAGCCCAATACAACTCCCGCACCCCAGAACATCCGGTTGCGGGTCAGCAGCGTGATCGAGCAAATCACCAAAGCGGCCTCGAGCAACACCTCGCCCAAATCGAACCGGTCCGCGCGATGTTGCAAGACCGCGACTTCCGCCTCGGTCTTCTTCGCTTCCGCTTCGGCGTCTTTTTGCTGATCGCGGTAACGCTCAATTTCCTTCTGATACTTATCCTTCATCGCATCCACCTGCGGCGAGCTCTGCAACGCGAAGACACTCATCTCGTCGACAAACAACTCATACGTGTGCCGGCGAATGTCCTTCGCCTGGTAATAGGCCCATTGGTCGGTGGCCCTGGTCTGCGACAGCAACTCCTCCGTGTGAGTGCGATGCCCCATCAGCGATGCAGCGGCGACAAACACAGCAAGAATGGCCATCGTGATTGTGACCGGCGCCATGCTCGAATCGTGTGCGCCGTGCTCCGCGCGTTCAGCTAGCTCTTGTGGTTCTTCCGCCATTCGTTTTGACCTTTCTTTGTTCAGGCTCGTTCGGTGCGGCTTGCGTGGCGGCAGGATAACAAAAATTCTGCCATTCGCGAACTGTAAGCTGCAAATGACATCTGAGTATCGAATTTGCGTTAAGATCGATTCGGTTGATGAAGGAGATTCAAATAATGTCTGATCTTGCCAGCAAAACTTGCGTTCCATGCAAAGGCGGAGTGCCGCCGCTCGCCGGCGAAGAACTCGCGCGGCTCGCGAAAGAAGTCCCGCAGTGGATAGTCGTCGATGGGCACCACATCGTGCGCACGTTTACCTTTCCCGATTTCCGCCAGGCGCTCGCCTTCGTGAATAAAGTAGGCGGCGTCGCGGAAGAACAAGGGCATCATCCGGATATTCTTCTCGGCTGGGGCAAAGCGGAAATCACAACGTGGACGCACAAGATCAACGGCCTCACCGAGAGCGACTTTATCCTCGCCGCGAAAATCGACCGCCTCTGATTCTACGTTTATAGCCCTCGCGGCGGACGCAGTGAAGGTTTCTGTCGAAGCTCGCCGTCATCAGCCGCGCTTCATGTCGGCGAAATCGCGCTTAGCAGCTTCGCGCCGTCAGGCGAGCCCAGTCCCGTGCAAGGATCCCATCCAACGGCGGCCGAATAGCCGTCATTATTTCCACTCGTAATGTCGTGAAACGTGGCTTCGACGCTCGCCCCGTAAATCGTCGGATTCAAATAACCCACAGGCTTGCCAAGTTTTTGATTCATCAGCGCAATCAGTCCCGCCCAGAGCGGCGCGACGGCGCTCGTTCCTCCAACGACCTCTTGCTGGCCGTCAACCACGATTTCGTAACCGGAGTCAGGATCGGCGTCGCCCGACACATCCGGCACGCCGCGCCCCACAAATCCATTCGGTGCCGCCGGCACTTTTGCAGCGCTCTGCCACGATGGCAGCGCAAAGAATTGGCTTACGCCGCCTCCCGCCGCTCCGCCCCCCGATGACGCATCGTTCCACACATCCTCCTCCGTGATTTTATTTCCGCTCGCCTCGAGAAGCGTTCCGCCGCACCCAAGAACCGAAGGGCTTGAAGCGGGGAAATCTACATGATCCTTTCCGTCTGAGACGCCGTCGGTCGCGCCGTTGTCGCCCGATGCGACGCAAATGCTTACTCCGAGCATCGCCGCATCCTGGCTTGCCGAATCCATCGCGGTCATCGCCTGGCTGGTCCAACTGCTTTCCGGCCCGCCCCAGCTAATTGAGATCACTGAAGGCTTGTTCGTCGTATCGTGAATTGCGGTTGTGAGGGCATCCAGAAATCCCTGGTCCGTGTTCGGCGCGAAATAGACCGCGATCTTCGCGCCTTGAGCAACGGCGCCAGCCACTTCAATATCGAGCGCGACTTCAGCATCCGCGCTATTCGGGTCGCCGACGGGCGTGTTCGCTCCGCCATCCACAGACACGGCGACGACGCTCGGAGTCGCCAATCCTAATCCTCCGAAAAACGATGCGAGATCGCTCGCGTTGTATCCGCCGCCGAGCTCGAGAATCCCGATGCATTCCCCGCTGCCGTTCACGCCGGACGGAAAATCGTAAAGGCTCGCCACCTGAACGGGCGTGAACGCAGCGGCTGCAGCTTCTGGCGCCGCAGCCTTCGTGCCCTCGCCCCGAATTCGAAAATGCGTCAAAGCCTGCGGACGATTGTCGAGCCCAAAGACGCCTTCGATAATCGTCGAGAGTTCAGCAGGAATCTGCAGCTGGCCCGTTCGTCCTCGAAACTCTCCACTCGGACAATCGTAGCGCCCGAGATCAACCTCAAACGCCTTCGCGAACGCGGACACAGTTCCCGTCAAAACAACCGACCGGCGCCCTGCATTTGCGCTTTTCACCCGAAGGCCGCTTTCCTCCGCGAATTCGCCTATCCGTGAAAGATCATCAGCCGCGGCTCCGTGCATCGCCGCAAACTCCTCCCGCGTGAGATAGCGGCGCTCGGCAATCGGCGTGCGTCCGAGATCATCGATATTTGGAAAGAGTCTCATCGCTTTGGATCGCCGCGCCACATACACAGTGACGTCAATAATCTCGTTCGGATCGGCCGGGCCGACGCGGCGCGCGCCCGGATACGGATCGCGATGGCTGTTCGGCAATTTCACTTTTTTGATTTGAGTCACAATAGCCTCCGTCGTGATCGCCGGACCGGGTCTGCGCGACAGCGCAATTCAGTTCAGTGTAATCCAAGCCCGCTTATTGGAGTCGCGCGAAACGATATCAATTTCCCCGTGCGATCATGTCGCGCCGCGGAAATCGCACCAGTCCGTCGTGTTACGATGCGTGACAGAGATCGTGTTCGATGCTGGTTTTCGTAGGGCTGGCCGGCAGGCCGGCCGGTTTTTCATAATTGCGCGATTTTGCGGTTCCCGGAGTCGAAGTGAAGTCCCTGCGAAATGAATTGTCGCCGATGCTGCGTCTGGCCGCTCCCATTGCGGCCGCCGAACTCGGCTGGATGGGCATGTCCATCGTGGACACGATGATGGTCGGCCGTCTGCCTTATAGCGCCGACGCGATCGGCGCCGTGAGTCTCGGCAGCATTGTATTCCTCACGATGGGCATGTTCGGAACGGGCTTGATGCTCGGCCTCGACACGTTGGTATCGCAAGCCTACGGCGCGGGAAACGTCGCCGATTGCCATCATTCGCTCGTGAACGGCTTCTACGTGAGTCTCGTCGCAACTCCCATTCTGCAAGGCATGGTGTGGCTGATTGGAAATTCTCTGTGGAGATTCGGTATTCAGCCTGAAGTCCTGGCGTACGCAATTCCCTACTTGCACGCGCTCGATTGGGCGATGTTTCCCTTGCTGCTTTATTTCGTTCTTCGACGCTATCTGCAAAGCATGAATCGCGTGACTCCGGTCATGCTCGCGCTCATTTCCGCCAATTTCATCAATTTGTTCGGCAACTGGATATTCATCTATGGCCACTTCGGCGTTCGCGCAATGGGGCCTGTCGGCTCGGGCTGGGCGACCTGCATTTCACGCGCGTACCTCGCCGCTGTTCTCCTCGCTTACATCGTCTATTTCGAACATCGCCACAAGACCGGCCTGCGCGCGGTGGAGGCGAGGCCAGACTTGGCTCGCATCCGAAAAATCGTGCGCTTGGGACTTCCGGCCGCGTCTCAATTTACAGTCGAAGTCGGCGTCTTCGCAGTCGTCACTTCACTCATGGGCCGCCTCGGCGCAGTTCCTCTGGCGAGCCATCAGATCGCCTTGAACACCGTCAGCGTCACTTACATGGTGCCGCTCGGAATCGGCTCCGCCGCCGCCGTGAGAGTCGGCCATGCGCTCGGCCGCAAAGATGTCGAGGGCGCGAGCCATGCGGGATGGACTGCGATGGCTCTTGGCGCAGGATTCATGGCTTGCATGGCAGTGGTGCTCTGGACCATTCCCGAAAAGATCGTCCGGATTTACACGCCGGACAAGAGTGTAATCGTAGCCGCGAGCAAATTATTGTTCGTCGCCGCCTTCTTCCAGCTATTCGACGGAGTGCAAGCAGTGACCACCGGCGCACTGCGCGGCACGGGAGATACTCGCACTCCGTTCATCTGCCACTTGATCGCCTATTGGCTCATCGGCCTGCCGTTGGGCTACTACCTGTGCTTTTACCGGAACTGGGGAGCGCCCGGCCTATGGACTGGCCTTTGCCTCGCGCTCATCTTGATCGGTTCAGCCCTGCTAATATTTTGGCAGCGAACCGTCCGCCGATTTGCGCTCCTCGTGTAGCGCCGCACCGACCGGCCCCGAGCTTCGAAGGGTTTTCGTGCGGCACTTCAATGCAAGACCGAATTCGCCGCCTTCAGCACGCCGAACACGAACCACGCTGCAACTTCCGCTTGCTAGGATACAATTTCCGCACTGCCTTCATTCGGCGCAGCCAGGGGACATTTTAGGAGGCATCTTCTCGTGAATGATGACGTCCACAAGCGATGCATGATCCGCGCGATCGAGCTCTCGCTTGAGAATGTCCGCTCGGGTCGCGGCGGCCCTTTCGCAGCCGTCGTGGCGAAGGACGGAAAAATCATCGCCGAAGGCGCCAATTGCGTTACTTTGACGAATGATCCGACGGCCCATGCCGAAATCGTCGCGATCCGCGCCGCGAGCAAGGCGCTCCAAAATTTCGAATTGGCCGGTTGCGATATCTATACGACGTGCGAGCCCTGTCCGATGTGCCTCGGCGCAATTTACTGGGCGCGCCCCGCACGCGTCTTCTACGCAAATCGCGCCTCCGACGCCGCCGCAGTCGGATTCGATGACGCCGATATCTACTCCGAATTCAAACTCCCGAATTCCGAGCGCCGAATTCCTATGATTCCCCTCCTGCGCGACGATGCCCTCCGCGCCTTCCGCGCCTGGCAGGAAAAAACAGACAAGAAGCCCTATTGAGGCAGCCGCGATGAGACATCCCATCATCGGCGAATCGGTTCCCCGCAAGGAAGGCCGCGAAAAAGTCACCGGCAAGGCGCTCTATGCGAACGACGTCACCTTCCCCAATTCACTCCACGGCGCGACCGTTCGCAGCCCTATCGCTCGCGGAAAAATTCGCGGCATCCATTTCGATCCCGCAATCCCGTGGAATGAATTCACCGTCGTAACGGCAAAAGACATCCCCGGCAAAAATTGCATCACGCTTCTCGAAGACGATCAGCCGTGCCTCGCCGCCGATGTCGTCAATCACCCCGAGGAACCCATCGTCTTGCTCGCTCACAAAGACAAGTATCTCGTCGAAGAAGCACGCCGCTCCGTCCGCATCGAGATCGATCCGCTTCCCGCCGTTTTCACAATGGAAGATTCTCTCGCATGCAAAGAAGTGATCTGGCGCTCGAACAATATCTTCAATTCTCTCAGCGTGGACAAAGGCGACGTGGACGCCGCGTGGGCGTCAGCCGACAAAATCATCGAAGGCGAATACGAAACAGGCGCGCAAGAGCAACTCTACATCGAGCCGCAGGGAATGATCGCGACGGCGAATCCAAACGACGGCGTCACCGTTTGGGGCTCGTTGCAGTGCCCCTATTACGTGCACAAAGCGCTCTCGGCGCTTTTCGGATTGCCCCCGGATAAAATCCGCGTCGTTCAACTCGAAACCGGCGGCGGATTCGGCGGCAAGGAAGAATATCCATCGATGATTGCCGCCCACGCCGCACTCCTCGCGTGGAAATCAGGAAAGCCGGTAAAAATCATCTACGACCGCGCCGAAGACATGGCCGCAACCACAAAACGCCATCCCTCCCGGACGCGGCATCGCACGGCAGTAACGCACGATGGAAAGCTCGTCGCGATGGACATCGATTTCACTCTCGACGGCGGCGCATACATCACGCTCTCGCCCGTCGTCCTCTCCCGCGGCACGATTCACGCCGCCGGTCCTTACAATTGTCCGAACGTCCGCATTCGCAGCCGCGCCGTGGCCACCAATGCTCCGCCGCACGGCGCTTTTCGCGGTTTTGGCGCGCCGCAAAGCGTTTTCGCGCTCGAGCGCCATCTCGATCAAGTGGCGAAGGCAGTCGGCCTCGCGCCCGACGAATTTCGGCGCCGCAATTTCATTCGCAAAGGCGAAACGCTAGCCGTAGGCCAGGTGCTCCACGAAGAAATCGACATGTCCGAACTCCTCGATCGCGCTCTGCAATTGAGCGGCTACGCGGCCAAACGCGATCGCTTCGCGCGCGAGAATCCGAGTCGCAGCATCAAGCGCGGAATCGGCTTCGCATCTTTTCTTCACGGCGCTGGATTCACGGGTTCAGGAGAGGAATATCTCGCGTCGGTGGCGGACGTCGAAGCCACGCCCGAAGGTCGCGTGCGTGTCTACGCGGCGAGCACGGAAATGGGTCAAGGCACGAATACAATCTTCTCGCAGATCGCCGCCGATGCTCTCGGACTCGATTACGCGGACGTCGAAGTCATGCAGCCCGATACTGCCCAAGTTCCGAATAGCGGCCCCACCGTGGCCTCGCGCACATGCATGATCGTCGGAAAACTCGTCGAGACAGCCGCCATCGGCATCAAGCATTCCTTGCAGCAGCACGGCTTCCTCGAAGAGCGCTACGAGCGCCAAGCTTTCGTCTCTGCGTGCCGCCGTTATCGCGATGAAGTCGGCCCGCTTCGCGCGACGAGCCGCTATTCTCCGCCGCCAAATATTCATTGGGACGATCATCTCTATCGCGGCGACGCCTACGGCGCTTACGGCTGGGCTGTTTACGTTGCCGAAGTTTCCATCGACACCGCGACGTGCGAGACGCGCGTGGAAGATTTCGTCGCCGTTCAGGAAGTCGGGCGCGTGATCAATCCTGTCCTTGCCGCCGGACAAGTCGAGGGCGGCGTGGCGCAAGGCATCGGCTTCGCTCTCTATGAAAAAGTCGTGTGGCAGGAAGGCCGCATGATCAATAACCAAATGACGAACTACATCATGCCCACCTCAATGGACCTGCCGCCGATTCGCGTCTACTTTGAAGAATTGCCTTACTCGCGCGGGCCCGCGGGCGCCAAAGGCATCGGCGAGCTTCCGCTTGACGGCACCGCTCCCGCCATCATCAATGCAGTGGAAAACGCCGCCGGCATTTGCATCCACCGCGTCCCGATGACGCCCGAAGATTTGATGGCAGCGCTCGAAGCGGCGCGGGAGAAAGCGATTGCCTGACGCGCCGGGCACAATCGCCGTTCGCTGCCGCGTGAATGGCCGCGAAGAAACGCTGCGCGATTATCCGCTGGCGCGCCTCCTCGACACTTTGCGCGAAGAATTGCACCTCACCGGAATCAAAGAAGGCTGCGGCGAGGGTGAATGCGGCGCTTGCAGCGTCGAGATTGATGGGCGGTTGGTCAATAGTTGCCTCGTCCCGCTCGCACAAGTCGAAGGCGCTGAAATTCGCACGATCGAAGGCGTCGCCACGGGCGAGCAGTTGCATGTCGTCCAGCAGGCATTCATCTCCTACGGCGGCTCTCAATGCGGAATTTGCACGCCAGGAATGGTTCTCGCAGCTGTGAATCTCCTCGAACAAAATAGCCAGCCCACCGAACCAGAAATTCGCGCCGCTCTCGCCGGCAATCTTTGCCGTTGCACGGGCTACATGAAAATCTTCGAGGCAATCTTGCGCGCCTGCGACCGGGCGGAAGTGCAGCCGTGAGATCGTTCACACCGAATTACGAAATGCAATCGCCGCGAAATCTCGGCGCCGCGCTTGATGCACTGGCGCGCGAGCCCGGCGTTTGGCGTCCATTCGCAGGCGGCACGGACTTGATGGTCTTGCTCGAAGCCGGAAAACTTCTGCATCGCCGCTACTTGAACATCTGGAACTTCGACGAACTACGAGGGATTGACGCGACACCGTCGCACGTCAGTCTCGGCGCTTTGAGCACGTACACGGATGTGCGCCGCAACGAATTGCTACAACGCGAATTTCCATTGCTCTGCCGCGCGGCGGCGGAAACAGGCGGCGTCGCCACTCAAAATCGCGGCACTCTCGGCGGCAATATCGCCAACGCATCCCCGGCCGCTGACACGCCGCCCGCGTTGCTGATCTACGACGCGGAATTGGAATTGCTCTCCTCTCGCGGCTCGCGGCGATTTCACTATCACAGTTTTCACAGCGGTTACAAAAAAATGGATGTGCGGCCGGACGAACTGATCAGTCGAATATTTCTGCCGCGCGCGCGCGCAGACTGGAAATCGTATTACCGCAAAGTCGGCACGCGCAGGGCGCAGGCGATTTCGAAAGTCTGCTTTGCGGGAGGCGTGCGTTTCGACGGCAAGCTCGTCGCCGACATTCGCATCGCGATCGGCAGCGTCGCGCCAACCGTCGTGCGCGCCGTGCGAACCGAAGCATTCCTCCGTGGCAAGCCTCTCGATTTACCCACGATTGCGGATGCGCGCAAGATTCTCGCCACGGAAATCGTGCCAATCGACGACATTCGCTCAACCGCGCACTATCGCCAAGTTGTCGCACTGAATCTCCTCGAAGAATTCTTGGCGACCTCCATCACAAAATGAGCGCTCCCGACCTCATCATTCGCGGCAATCGCGTTGTCACGGGCGACGCCAGCGGCGAGCCCGCGCCCGCAGCAATCCACATTCAACACGGAGTCATCGCCGCCGTCACAAAGTTCAACGACGTTCCGGGCGACTCCCCAATCCACGAAGCAGGCGATCTCATCGTCATGCCCGGCATCGTCGACACTCACGTTCACATCAACGAACCCGGCCGCACCGGATGGGAAGGTTTCACGACGGCGACGCGCGCCGCTGCTGCCGGTGGCGTGACCACCCTCATCGAAATGCCGCTCAACAGCATCCCGGCCACCACAACCGCCTCCGCCTTCCGCGAAAAACTCGCATCTGCCGCTGGAAAACTTTGGGTGGACACTGGATTCTGGGGCGGCGTCATCCCTGGTAACGCAGAGGAGTTGCTCACGCTTTGGAACGACGGCGTTTTTGGCTTCAAATGCTTCTTAGTCCCAAGCGGCGTTGATGAATTTCCCCAAGCGCTCGAGACAGATCTTCGCGCGGCATTGCCAATTCTCGCCGAAATGGGCGCACCGCTCCTGGTTCACGCCGAACTCCCCGGTCCAATCGACGCAGCCGCGAAAAGTCTCACGAAAGCTCCCGCCGCGAAATATTCCACCTGGCTCGCCTCGCGCCCGCGCGAAGCCGAGAACGAAGCCATCGCGCTGATGGTAAATCTCGCCAAAGAAATCAAAGCGCGCATCCACATCGTCCACGTCTCCTCCTCGGACGCCCTGCCAATCCTGAAAGAAGCAAAATCCGCTGGCCTCGCCGTCACCGCCGAAACCTGCCCGCACTATCTCGCATTCTCGAGCGAAGAAATCCCGGATGGCGCAACGGAATTCAAATGCGCGCCACCCATTCGCGAGAGCGCCAACCGCGAAAAACTTTGGGAAGCATTGGCTGATGGCACGCTCGACTTCGTCGCCACGGACCATTCCCCTTGTCCGCCGGAAATGAAGCGGAAAGATACCGGCGACTTCATCGCTGCGTGGGGCGGTATCGCGTCGCTCGAATTGTCGCTTCCGGCCGTGTGGACTTCCGCGCTCGAGCGCGGCTATGCTGTCGAGCGGCTTGCGGGCTGGTTGTGCAGCGGACCCGCGCGCCTCGCGGGGCTCGAAACGCGTAAGGGAAAAATCGCGAAAGATTTCGACGCCGATCTCGTCATCTGGGACCCCAACGCGAAATTCCGCGTCGAGCCCGAGCGCTTGCACCAGCGGAATAAACTGACGCCGTACGCCGGCCGCGAACTCCATGGCGTCGTCGCCGCCACATATCTGCGCGGACGAAAAGTATTCGAACGCGGTGAATTCGCAGCCGGCCCATCGGGCTATATTTTGAAACGAACTCAAGCATGAAAGATTTTCGCGCACTTCCTGATCTGGCATCCGAGCGCCTCGGCGGACGCGTCATCGCCGCAAACGATGACTTCTTCGCGCCAAAGCAAAATCTCCTCAAGGACTCGAAGCCCGTTTTCATCGAAGGGAAATTCACGAGCCGCGGAAAATGGATGGACGGCTGGGAGACGCGCCGCCGCCGCACTCCGGGCCACGACTGGTGCATCGTTCGCCTCGGCTTGCCTGGAATTCTCCGCGGCGTCGTGGTGGATACGAGCTTCTTCCGAGGCAATTTCCCGTCGCATTGCTCGATTGAAGCGTGCGCGATTGCCGGTAAACAAAGCTCGAAATCAGAATTGGCGGCGCTCGCTTCCCCAAAGACGCGCTGGCAAGAAATCCTTCCGAAAACCGCGCTGAACGGAGACACGCAAAATCTCTTCGAGATTGTCGGCCCCGAGCGCTTCACGCACGTGCGCCTAAACATTTTTCCCGATGGAGGCGTGGCCCGCCTGCGCGTTCACGGCGAAGTCGTCCCCGCTGCGGCCTCGGCAGACTCCGGAAAGAAAGAAACCGATCTCGCCGCAATCGAGAATGGCGGCCTGATCCTCGCCGCCAGCGACGAATTCTTCAGCGAGCCGCTTCACCTCTTAATGCCAGGGCGCGCCAAGAATATGGGCGACGGTTGGGAAACTCGCCGCCGTCGCGGTGAAGGTCACGATTGGGTTATCGTCAAGCTCGGCGCAATCGGCGAAATTCGCCGCGTGGAAGTGAGCACGGCACACTTCAAAGGAAATTTCCCCGAGAGCTGTTCGATCGAAGCGAGCCTGACGCCCGCACTCAACAATCCGATCGGTGACGCAGCCTGGGCAACCCTTCTCCCGCGCACACGGCTGCGCGCGAACTCGAGCCACGTCTTTCGCAAAGAGCTTCATCCCGTCGGCAACGTATCGCATCTTCGACTAAACATTTTCCCGGATGGTGGTGTCAGCCGCTTGCGCGTCTGGGGCGTCCCGGCGGCATCCGCGCACCTCGACGAAGTCTCGAATCTCAACCGCCTATCAAACAAAGCAGCCGCTGCCGCGTTCCTCGATTGTTGTGGCTCGAGCGAATGGGTGCGGCGTATGCTTGCGCGTCGTCCTTTCGCGAGCGCCGATGAAGTCCTCGAAGCCGCGGGGCAGATTTGGAATGGCTTGGCGCGCAACGACTGGCTCGAGGCCTTTAAGCATCATCCGCGAATCGGCGAAAGAAAGGCCGAGCGCAAGCAATCCGGCAAAGCGAAAGCGTGGTCGGCCGGAGAGCAGTCCGGAGTCGAGAGCGCCCCAATCGACGCCAAGGCTGCGCTCATCGAAGCCAACCGCGCTTACGAAGAAAAATTCGGATACATTTTCATCGTCTGCGCTTCCGGAAAGACAACGGACGAAATCCTCGTGCTGTTGAAAGAACGGTTGGCCAACGATCCCGCCGCGGAGCTACCAGCCGCAGCCGAAGAGCAGCGCAAAATCACCCGGCTGCGTCTCGAGAAATTACTGGCGAAATGAACTCATCGATTACAACGCACGTTCTCGACACATCGCTCGGCCGCCCCGCTCAAGGCATCGGCGTGACTCTCGAAATGGAAGCCGGCGACGGCTGGCGGTTGATCGGCCAAGGTTTCACCGACTCCGACGGCCGCTTGCTCGATCTCGTCGCGTCCGGACACATTTCCGAAGGCAAATACCGCCTGCGATTCGATACCGGCGCATATTTCGCCGGCCGGCAGATCCAAAGTTTCTATCCAATGGTCGAAATTATTTTCCACGTTCGCGATGCCAGCATTCATCATCACGTTCCGCTTCTCTTGAGCCCCTACGGCTACACGACCTACCGCGGGAGCTGACCGGTGCACGTCCGCCTGGAGCACAGCAAATACGGCGCGACCTCCGTTCGTGTCTTGCGCGTGGCGCGAAAAGGCAGCCGCCACGAAATCAAGGAAGCCACCATCGACATTGAATTCGAAGGCGATTTCGAATCGGCGCACACTTCCGGCGACAACGCCAAAATCCTGCCCGCAGACACGATCCGGAATACTGTCTACGTTCTCGCGAAACAATATTCACCGGAACCCATCGAAGAATTTTCCTCGCACCTGATCGAACATTTCTTGACGTATAACTCGCAAGTTTCTCGCATTCGCATCGAAACACGGGAGCAGCTCTGGGATCGTATTCGCACAGGGACTAAGCCCCACGACAGTGCCTTCGCCCGCAGTGGCGCGGAGCAGCGAACTTCCATGCTGATCGGAACGAGAAATGGCGTCGAAATCTGGGCCGGCCTCGAAGATCTCGTCATCCTCAAATCCGCGAAATCTGGTTTCGAAGGATTCTTGCGCGATCCTTACACCACTCTGAAGGAATCCGCCGACCGCGTTTGGGCGGCGACGCTCTCCGCGAGTTGGCGCTACTCAGCTGGAGAAATTACTTACAGCGCGATTTGGCACAGCGTGCGGCAAGCGTTGCTAGAAAGTTTCGCCGAGCACGAGAGCCGGTCTCCCCAACACACTCTCTACGCGATGGCCGACGCCATCCTGCGAAATTTCGAGCCGCTCGCGGAAATTCGGCTCGCGATGTCGGTGCAGGAATACGGCCCGGTTGATCTCTCGCCGTTCGGCACGCAGAACGCCAACGAAATTTTCGCTACTGCCGGTGCGCCCGAGAGCCTCGTTGAAGTAACCGTCCGAAGAGATATCTAATCGCAGTTCAATCTCGCCCCGCCGCGGCGCAATTCGCTCAGACTGTCCGCGTGCGCGCATCCAAAATTCGCGCGAACGATCCCGAGCGCAGATCCGCGTGCGATAGCCCCGTCAGTTTCAACGTTTCCTCCGGAGTCACCGCCCCGCAATTGATGCCTCGCAGAAAATAATTCAGCAGTCCCTGTCCGGTAGCCGCATCGTCGAACACTTCGCCAACCAGCGTCGCCTGCGCGGCCTTCTCAATAAAATTCCGCAAGCGTTCGCCCGCCGCGTCCAGACTCTCCAGAAAAAAAGCATAGATCGCCGCATACCGCGTCGGAAGCTGCGCCGGATGCAAATCCCACCCCTGATAAAATCCGCCGATGAGCGAGTGCTGGATGTGCGTGAAATGCAGCCTCCACGCCGCGTGCACCGCCTTGCGATTTTCTGCTGCGTCGCGCGCGGAAAGCGGCGCTTCGCCTTTCGCCGCGCGATGAATTGGCACCGGCAAGATATTCGTCCCGCCATCCGAAAGCCAAACGCCCGTCCCCGCGAGCGACACTTGCATCATCTCCTTCGCAAAATTGCACGCCGGATGCATCATGTGCTGGTGAGCCGCGGTGATGTTGCGCCCCGCCGTGTAATCGTAGGTTCCAAAATGCGCCGCGACGCATCGCCCCGCGCCCGCCCGCACCAGCGCCAGCAAGTTCGTCTCGCCCCGCGGATTCAGTATCGATTGCGGCGTCTCCACCATCACTTCGATCCGCGTCGATCCCCGCAAAATCCCCAGCGCCGCTTCCAGCCGGTCGAGCAAATCGGCCAGCGCCGCCACTTCCTCCGGCACGTTGACCTTCGGAATCGTCACGTGAAAATTCGGCGGCAGCGATCCGCGCGTCTCTTCCGCCACCGTGCTCATAAACAAATCCAAAGTTCGAATGCTGCGCGCCCGCAATTCTTCGTTGAACGCCTTCACGCGAATGCCGATAAACGGCGAGAGCCCGCCGGCCCTATATCCCGCAGCCAGCTCTCGCGCCGTCGAGACGGCGTGCCCGTCTTCCTCCTCATCGGAGCGATGGCCGTAGCCATCTTCGAAATCAATTCGAAAATCCTCCACCGGCTCGCGCCCAAGCTTCTCGCGCACGCGCCTGTAGATCGTCACGGCCAGCCACGTCGCCTTGCTCTCCTTGCGAAATGTTTCGGGATCCGAATCCACATATTTCTCGAGACGCGCAATTTCTTCCGGCGTGTCCGGCAATTCAGCCGCGCCGTCGAGCCCGATGGCCTTCGCAAAAATCGCAAAGTTCGGCGCGTACTCATCGAGCGAATGCAGCGCGTTTGCGCCGAGTCGTTTCACCGTGTCGGCATGAAATAATTGCGCGCCCGCGTAAACCGTATGAACCGGCTGCCGCGCGCCGCTCGGCCCCGGATAAATCCGCGAAAATTCTTCGTGCGCCCGCTTGAGCTTCGCATCTAATTCTGCGAGCGACTCAGGAGTCAGCGTTCTCTTCATCTGTGGCCTCAGTTGCATGGAATCGTCTCTTGAGGAGACAACAGAACTGCTTGGAAACGCAAGGTCTTGCGCCCAGCATTAGGAGTTGCGAGAGCACCAGTACGGTGAATACTGCGTCAAAATCAAAAAGTCCCAGTACCTCGATTCTATTTGCTGCGCAGCCTCCCGTCCTGTAAGCTTGCGTACCTCCGCCTAAGACATTGACTGTATGACGCAGAAAATCCTTCTAGTCGACGACGAACTCGCACCGCGCTCCGGTCTCGAAATTCTGTTGCGCCGTGAAGGTTTCGAAGTCCGCGCGGCTGCCGACGGCGCGAGCGCCCTTGCCGCCTGCGCTGAGTTTCGCCCCGATCTCGTTCTTCTCGACATCGTGATGCCTGGCCTCAGCGGCATCGAAGTTTGCCGCCAAATCAAGGCCGCGCCGGAAACACGCCTCACTCCCGTTGTACTGATCACGGGACTTTCGGCCACTGCCGATCGCATCCAGGGAATCAACGCGGGCGCAGACGACTTCCTCAGCAAGCCGATCGACTACAACGAACTTCTCGCTCGCACGCGTTCGCTGCTCCGCCTGAAAAATTACACCGACGAACTCGAAAACGCCGAAGCCGTGCTGTTCAGCCTCGCGTTGAGCATTGAAGCGCGCGATCCATCCACTCACGGCCACTGCGGACGCCTCTCGGAAATTTCCGCGCTTCTCGGCACGCGCATGGGCCTCGAATCCGAACAGGTCACCGCGCTCCGCCGCGCCGGCGTCGTTCACGATGTCGGAAAAGTTGCCATCCCGGATTCAATTCTTCTGAAGCAAGGGCCGTTGACCACTGAGGAAGAATCTCTTCTGCGCGAGCACCCCGTCGTCGGCGAACACATCTGCGCGCCGCTGAAAACTTTTCGGCTCGTCCTTCCCATCATTCGCCATCATCACGAGAAGCAGGACGGCACCGGCTATCCCGACGGTCTGCGCGGCGAAGACATTCCGCTTACTGCGCGCATTCTTCAAATCGTCGACGTCTACGACGCGCTGACCACCGAGCGGCCCTATCGCACCGCGCTCGATTCCGCCGCGGCGCTCGATCATCTCGAAGACGAAGCCAAGCGTGGCTGGTGGGACCCGAAGCTGTTGCTCGAATTCCGCAAAATGATTGCCGAGGATGGCGTGAAGGTCGACGACATCCGCCGCCGCCACGCCCAGAAAAAGAATGGCAACAACGGAAATGGCAACGGCCGCCCGCATTAAACTGTAGCGCCGCGCCGCACTTCGTGCGGCACATTGCCGGCAACCGCGAACGCGCTCCTACTCACTCCCCAAAATAATCCGCTCCTCTCCCGAATAAACCACAAACCGCTTCCCGCGCAAAAATCCCACCAACGTGAGATTCAATTCCCGCGCGAGCTGCACCGCCAAACTCGACGGCGCCGACACCGACGCAACAATCGGAATTCCCGCCGCAATCGCTTTTTGCGCGATCTCAAATCCGCAGCGCCCGCTCACCACCAGCACAAACTCGGCCAGCGGCAATCGCCCCTCTCGCAGCGCCCAGCCAACCACCTTGTCCACCGCGTTGTGCCGCCCAATATCTTCGCGCGCCACCACGAGCTCTCCGCTCGCCGTGAATAATCCCGCGGCGTGCAATCCTCCCGTGCGGCTGAAAATATCCTGCGACGCTCCAAGCTTTTCAGGCAGCCCGCACAGCACACCCGAGCGCACGCGAAATCCCGCATTCGGCGCCCGCAGAAATCGCGAGCGCACCGCATCAATCGAAGCCTTGCCGCAAATCCCGCAACTCGAATTCGCGAAAAAATTCCGCTGCGTTTTCTCCGCGTCCAGTTGCACATCGCCTTCGAGTTGCGCCACCACAAGATTGCCGGCCTGCGTGTGGAGTTGCTTGCCATGTTGCGGGCCGGGTTGCGTGCCAGGTCGCGTCCCCGCCTCCGGCTTCGCCATCTCAAGCGAAAGTATCTGCTCGCGCCTCTGAATAATTCCTTCCGTAAACAAAAATCCCGCCGCCAATTCCAGATCGTCGCCAGGCGTTCGCATCGTGACGGCCAGCGGCGTATCGCCCACGCGAATCTCGAGCGGCTCCTCGCCCGCAAGCGCATCCTGCACGCGCCTAACGCGCCCCTCCGCCCACTCCGTCACCCGCGTCAAATCAACGCTGCGCCGCTCCAAATCCATTCACCCCAAGCCGAGCCACCAGTCCAAACTCGGCCCCATTCTCGCACAACCGCACCACCGAATCCGTCACATCGATCGCTTGCCGCACTCACGGACTCGGCATGGAAGTGCGCAGTTGCCGCAAAACGATTAATCGTCGTCGGCGGCTCCGTCCCAAAAAAAACTGGCTCGTCCCGAACGCATCGGAACGAGCCAGTTCACATTGCACTATCGTGAAAACAATCTATCGCGAACGCTTTCGCCGTTCTACTCGCCCCGGCTTACGATCACGTTTCCCGTTGCCGGATTAAGTATCACCCTCGGCGCACGTAAGAAGCCCGTGAAGGTGAACATGCCGTTGAGCGTCCCTGCTTTTGCATCGCTCGAACCGCCGCCGATCTGCCCAAGACTCCAGTTGTCCTCGATGAATCGCAGAATGGACGACTGGTCGGTCGCGACGTGATCGACGTAGTTCTGCTTCGCGAAAGGCGAAATCACGATCAACGGCAAGCGAGGCCCATATCCGCACCGGCCCTGCGTGGCGACCGCAGTCGCCACGCCGCAATCGCCGCTGCCAGCGAGAGCATCATCGGCCACTGCCGACTGATTGACCACCGGTCCGAGCACGTGATCGTACCAGCCGTCAGAATCGTCATAAGCGATGATGATCGCCGTGTCATTCCAGTAGGGGCTCAACGCGATTGCATTGACTACGCTCACTACAAAGTTCTGCTCATCGATTGGATCGGAATAGCCCGGATGCCCGTCCTGATACGCTGCGGGTTTGAGATACGACACTGCCGGAAGGTTTCCGTTACCGAATGCCGTCCAGAACGCGCTCAGATCATACTGGTGATTCGCCCCGTCCGCCGACGTCCCGATTAGCGAAGGATTCGACGGCTGCACGTGGTGAAGATTCTGCGTGCTCGTGTAGTACTGGAATGGCTCGTGGTGAGGAATGTAGTCGCCGACCGTCTCGACCGCGTCGTCACCCGCCAGTCCGGCGTGGTGCGCGCCGCAGACCGCTCGGCCCATTGTGTCGTAGCTGGTAGGCGCAAATCCGCCCTCGAACCAACCCCAAGTGACGTTCTTGGCGTTTAGCAGATCGCCCACATTCGTTCCCGCCATCGAGACCATGGTCGTCGTCTGCAGCCCAGGATTTGTCAGCACGCATTCATCGCCTGCGGGACGCGGATCTCCAATCACCGGACCCGTCGTCGTGCCGTTTGCGATATTGCCGGACGCGCTCGCCGCCGAGCCGTTGGGCTTCGTTGGAAATAGAGTTGCCGTGGCCGTTGTTCCTGCAATCAAGTTGAGGGCTCCCACTGCCGACGGCCCGAACATCGTGCCGTACGAGTTGTCGCTCATCGCATAATGCTGCGCGTAGTTCCACATCGCAGTCACCGTATTGCCATCGAAATATCCCATCACCACGCCATTTCCCTTGCCATAATCATTGCAGGGATACGATGCTGAATTTCCCGATCCCGTGGACTCGGGATACTTGTCCATCAAGCCTCGATCCACTGCCTGCTGTTCCGGTGTGTAGCTGTGATTCTGGTCGCACGTCACTGACGCCACTCCCGTGTCCATCCGAAACGGCTGCGTGGAATTCGGATTCTCATCAAGCAGTCCGCCACCCAAAAGATTGTTCACTCGCGGCGTTCCGGGCCTCGCGAAGAATACCGACTCTCCCGAAGGATTCGTCGCGTAAGGATACGTTCCGAAGTAGTGATCGAAAGAAATGTTCTCGTCAAAGATTACGATCACGTGCTTGATCGGCGTGGTAGTTGCACTGCCGCCGTTCTGCCCGGCCATAAGGTTGCCCGGCATCACCAGAGCTAGGTTGGAGGCAAGCGCGATGGCTGCCATCCGGCGAAGATACTTGTACATGGATGAGTTCTCCTTAGATTTTCGGAAAGTCCAAGTCTGATGCCACGCGGCCTTGCGGGGGACAGCAAGACTCAAGGCTCTCGGAATCAAACGTGTGCTGGAGAGAGATACGCGTCGCGTGTTACAGCCAGATGACAGCTACATTAAAAAGCCGCCTTCACGCTCTTCGGCTCGACGCGAATCACTCCCATCATTCCGCCGTCCTCGTGTTCGAGTAGGTGGCAGTGGTAGACGAACGTCCCAACCACGTTGGGATCGCGGAAATCCATTCGCAGCTTCACACTCGGATACTGGCCGCTCTTCCCGTCCCAGTACGCCACGTTGATGGTGTCGCGCAAGAACGGCTCATCAAGCGGCACTCCATTCCACTCCACCAGCATGAAATGAATTTGATGAATGTGAAAAGCATGCAGCTCTTGCGTTCGGTTCTCGATAATCCAGTCCTCCACATCTCCCTGCCGCACAACAATATTCGGAGCTATGTCATTCGGATCGAAGAGCTTCGGCTCTTGGCCTTCGACCGTCACGTAGAAATCAGTACGGCTTTTCGGATCTTTCGGATCGTGCGGGTTCTCGGAGAAATAAAGCTTCCGCGTTCGCACTGGCTGCATGTCGCCGAGCCAAATCGCACCCGTCCGCGGCAGCGGTGCAGGCGTGAGCGCCAATCGCGCGCGCGGTTCCGGCGCGTTGGCTTCAGCGACGATGGCCGCCAGCGGCCGCGTCGGATCATTTTCGCCCGCTGGTCCCGTATCGATTGTCCGCGTAACCAAACTTGCCTTCGCCACTTCTGCAGGCCCTTTCACGATAACTTCCACTCGCCCCGCCGGCGGCATCAACACGTGGCTCTGCCAGACAATTCGATTCCCTGCCTTCCCATCTTTCGTCTTCCCATTTGAATTAATCGGAACGCCGTCCAACGAAACCACACCCATCATTTGCGGCTTGTTGTCGACCAGCATTTGCAGATCGAGATACGTAATCGCCGAGGCGTTCAAGACGCGCCACAGCTGCTTCTCCGCTGGACGAATCTTCACCACCGCCGGCACGTAATTCGGGAACGGCACGGGCACGAAATTGATCGATAGATCCTTCGCTGGTTTGCCACCGCCAGTTCCCGTGTTCAAAATGTCGCCCTCGGCGTCGCGCATCACCATCGGTGGCGGCATCGAATCGGTCTGCACCGGCGCCGCGTCCGGATTCACCAATTCCTGATCGCGAATGATGATCACCCTCTCCGCGAGCCCCGCCACCAACGGATTCGCGCGCTCGATCCCCTCAACGATAATCGCGCCCGACGCTCCGCCCAGCACTTGCACATTCGTCATTCCGTGAATGTGCGGGTGATACCAATACAAACCCGGCGGCTCATCCTCAGGAATTCGGAACCGATACTCAAACGCCGCGCTGCCCGCCTCAATCATCGTATGAAGCACATCATCCGCGTGACACACCGGCGCCAGCGTCAACCCATGAAAATGCAAATTCGTTAACGCGCCGTCCCCCATGCTGCCACCAGCGCACGCAGCAGCCGGCGAATGCGCGTGCGGTCTCGGCTTATCCGTCTGCGAAACCTCATTCTTCAATCGCAAAATCACCCTATCGCCCGGCTTCACACGTAAGGTCGGCGCCTCGCCGCGCCCCTCATACAAATAGCAGTAGCGCACCCTCCCATCCGCGCCAATCGCGCTTCGGTAACGAAGCTCAACTCGCAGCACCCCACCCTCGCTGCGCACCTCCGCGGGCTCCTCCACCAAACTCCCCGCGGCCGGCCTCTGCGGACACGCCTCAGCTCCCCCGCCCTGCGCAAACGCCGCCCGCGGCGCCGCAATCAAGCAAGCCGCCACGCAGCCCCAATACAAAAATCCGCGCCACCCCGAAATGAATCGCCTCTCGATGGGTGTACCCTCTGTCACGCATTTTCGCACACACCCCGCCACGCCACATGAATCTCAAATCAAATTTTATGTGGTGCCGCTCGCTATAGGGGCGGCTCTCAGACCCGCCCGGCCTTTGCTATGGTGATCCGCCGCGTGCCCCATCCTTTGCAACGCAAAGGGTGGGGCTTTTGAACTTTCCCAGACCCTCAACCGTCGTAGTACCGCCCGTTCACCTCTTGCCCCATAATCGCGAACCCGCTCTTCGACGTACTCATCGGATCCGACTTCCACGAAAATCCGATGGAAGGCACTTCAACTTGCGCCTCCATTTGGCACTCGGCTCGCGTCCCTGCAAATCGAAAGTGCTTGGACGCATCTTCATACTTCACAGGTTCTCCGGTTGATTTCCACACCATCTTGAAGGTCATTCGTGCGGGAGTGGCTATCGAGTCCAGCGCCGGCCAACGGGGCTGATCGACCACCGGGACGTTCTGCATTTCCAGCGTGAAGGTGCTCCCGTCCGGACTGATCGTCAGGCCATCGCCCGCGACAGGCACGACCCAGTAAAGCCCGGAGGGCGCAATCGGAGGGTGAAAATCGTGGATCTGGTTTGCGGGGACCGCCGGTCCCCGGAACAATGTGAGTCATATGTGAGTGAACGTACCTTGCTGCGGCGCTCGCGCCGCCCAATACTCTCCATGCATTACACCGTAATCGGTTGTCGGACTTCCGAACGCGATCCGATTTCCTTGGTTGTCGGTGCCCATGCCTGTAAACGTGCTGCACCGTGCGATTCGGCCTTTGAAATGGTAGACATGCGAAGGTTCTAGGTTTGGGCCTGCCGGCTGATTGTGGCTGCCGTTCTTGTCCAGCCACGGAATTGGGGAAGGGTCGGTGCCGCCATTCGCGGTCATCGGCTGTTGAGGTTCCCAGGAAGAATGCGCCGCTGGGATCGCCAGCGGCAGCAGCGCCACGGCGCTCGATTTCAAAATATCTCTGCGGCTGCGACGTGAATGCAACTCGTCAAGCGGAAACATCAGTCAGCCTCCCATACTTGGTTTCCCAACGCCGCATTGTAACCCCGTGCTGCCGAGAACTTCTATCCGTGCGAAGCGTGCGGATTCTTTTCTTTCTTTACCGGGTGCCGGGTGCCCATCCTTTGCCGCAAAGGGTGGGGCATTTGAACTTTCTTAGCAGGGCCATCCGCCGCGGCGAACTTCGCCGTCGTCGCCGTTGCCGTTCGGCCGTAGGGGCGTCCGCCGTGGCGGACCGCGCCCTCTTGGTTCCGATCACCGTTCTGCCGTAGGGGCGGGTCTCAGACCCGCCCGGCCTTTTCCTCGCGTCGGGTGCCCATCCTTTGCCGCAAAGGGTGGGGCTTTGTCTTGCCTCTGTACCATCGTCCGCCCTTTCGGTCCATAGGGGCCTCCGCCGCACCGGACTGCGCCCTCTTCACCTTTTCCGCTCCCGATTCGAAGGGCATCTCGTCGAAGACCCTAAGCCTCGAAGGGCCCGCGTCTTTCTCCGCCCTCCTCTTCGCTCCCTTTCGTCGTCCGATCCTAGCCACGCCGTGTCCTCAAACCCAGCCTTCTTTTCCTCGTCTCGGAGTGAACAACAACTGGGGTGAGTGGCTCTCAGCTATAATGTGTTGAACGGTCGAGGCGAAATTGTACCCACCCGAAGCTATCAGCGCACTAAAGGACGCTCTGAAGTCCATCTTTTGGTATAAGGACGATCTTCGCCTGTTCTTAAACGCCGCTGAACTTCCACCTGGGATGGTGGCCAATCAAGGTTGGCATGATCCGCAGGAGTACAAGGTCCGAATCATCGGGAAAATTCTAGATGGCTTGATGGGAATGGGAGAGGGCGGAATCGGCCCTGTGCGCCGACTTATTCAGGCCGTGCTTGATATCCCCAACTTCGACCACCTACGTAACCTAGACGACGGCGCGGCGAAAGTCCAAAGCGCTCGACGGGCCGTTGAACAATTGCGCTCAGTTGTCGCTCGGCACGATGACGCCCTGTGCAAGCGTCCACCTGGGGGCGGCCATAGTGGCAATAAAATCATGGATGCCGTCACCCGGCACAACGACGAATTGACGCAACTTGGCCCGCGATTTGCAGAAATCGTCGCGCTGCAGAGCCCCCAAGCGAGGGGCTTTGCGTTGGAACGCTTTCTACACGACATGTTCTCTGCATACGATATGAATCCACGAGGATCGTTCAAAATCACAGGAGAACAAATCGACGGAGCATTTGAATTCGACAGCACGCAGTTTCTCCTGGAGGTCCGTTGGGAAAACAGGCCGCAGAGCACACAAGCCCTCGACTCCTTCACAAGAAAGCTTGAGAGGAAGCTCGAAAATACACTCGGCTTATTTATTTCGCTACCTGGATTCACCGAGGAAGGACTGGCAGCATTCCGCGGAGGTCGGCCAGCGGCGATACTTATGGACGGCGAGGATCTCGCGCTTGTCCTGCAGGGGCTGATCGACTTTCGTGAACTACTAAAGCAGAAAATCCGTCACGCATCGCAGACCGGGAATCCGTATCTCCGCGCACGCGATGCCAACAAATGAAGTTCGTATGCGTGTGGCACAGCATTGGCGCGGCCGAAGTATACCTCTTCGGCCAGGGGGAGGAGATACATCCGCCGGCCATAACGACGGTTTACCGACGGCCTCCCCCAACAAACCTCGTTAGTCCTCCTCGTTCGGCGGGGTCTCCGTTGTTTCCGGCTCGACGTTAGATTCCAGTTCCTCAGTCGGCTCGAGGGCTGCCGCGGCGTCAGGGGGCTGAAGGCCAGAGGTCTCGACCGCCTTCAATCTCCGCGTGATAACACGAGTCCTAGTGCCGACATCGCGGAGAGTATTTTGGACGGTGCCAATGTTCTTCTCGACACGATCCATCAGTCCACCAAACTTCTCAAATTCCAACTTTGTCGCGGCGAGAATTTTCCAAACCTCACCGCCTTTCTTCTGAATGGCGAGTGTTCGAAAGCCCATCTGAAAGCTTGTCAGTAGAGCTGCAAACGTCGTGGGTCCTGCTACCGTAACTCGATATTTGGTCTGAAGTTCGTCCACAAGCCCGGCTCGACGAACGACCTCCGCGAAAAGTCCTTCCGTCGGGAGATACATAACCGCGAAGTTTGTTGTGTTTGGAGGCTCAATGTATTTCGTGCTGATGTCCTTTGCTGCCATTCGAATCGCCGTTTCAAGTTTTTCGCCGGCCTCCTTAACCGCCTCCGGATTGCCTAGATCCTGGGCATCTTCCAGGCGCTCCCACGCTTCCTTCGGAAACTTCGCGTCAATCGGAAGCAGTACGGTTTCCCCGGCACCGGCACCGGGAAGCTTGATAGCGTACTCCACGGATCCCAGCGTGCCCTCCCGGACATTGGCATTCTTTACGTACTGTTCCGGAGAGAGCATTTGATCTAGGAGCATCTCAAGCTGAACTTCTCCATATCCCCCGCGCGCTTTGATGTTTGTTAGAACGCGCTTCAGATCCCCGACACCTGTCGCAAGGTCTTTCATTTCCCCTAGTCCACGCTGTACATTTCCAAGTTGGTCGCTAACCAGTCCGAAGCTGTCGGTCAACCGCTTCTCCAAAGTCGAGTGAAGCTTCTCGTCAACGGTAACCCGTACCTCCTCAAGTTTTTGGGAGTTGCTTTCGTTTAGTTTATCGAGCTTCTGCTCAACGCTCGTTCGTAACGCCTCTTGACTCCTTTCGTTGGCCCCAGAAAGCTCGGAGACCTTGCCAGACATTTCTGTAAGACGCTGCTGCACACTCTCATTGAGCAGTCTCTGAGTGTCGCGCAGGTCACCTGCCAGGCGAGCAAAATTTGCCTGAACGGATTCGGTCAACTGCTCGCTCGATTTAGCCTGTTGAGCTCTGAGGTCATCGAGCTGGCCTGCAACTTGTTCTCGAATTGTGTTCAGCTTCTGATCGTTTGAATTTGTGAGGTCCCCAACCTTGGCGGCTACTTCGGCAAGTCGCTCGTGAACACTTTGGCTGAGCTGTTTGCTTCCCTCGCGGAGCTCTCCTCCAAGCGCGACCAGCGTTCCGTGTATCGACTCGCGCAGATGATTGGCGGCTTCCGCTTGCTCGTGCCGCGAGTCCGCGACAGCTCCCGTGACTCGCTCCCCGAAAATGTTCACGGTCCTGAGAAGTTCCTCGCGAAGAGATCGGGACTCGGCACTAACTTCCGTACGAGCTTGTTGTCCTTGATCTGCCATCTCAACTCTAGACGACTTCAATTCTTCTCGAAGCGTCGGTTCGAGCCTGGCAGTTAACGTTTGAATTTCAGCGATTCGTCTGGTTAATTCGTCCGACGCACCTCGGTCGCGCCGAAGCAAAACGATTAGAATAGCGATAAGTAACGCAAACTGAGCGGCGATGATCACCGTAGATGCCGTCATGATTCCTCCAAATCGAGCTGCGCAGGTGTATCGGCAGCCCGAGCCCTCTGCCGATTACCTAAAGCGCGTTATGAACCGACAGTGAGCAATGACAGCCCGGCATCATACCACTACGACGAATTACGAATTGAGTATTTACTCTTATCTAACGAATCGGATTCGGCCAAAAATCGAGGCTTCTCTGGCGAGTTTCGCAACCATCGCATTGGCGTCGCTCGCGATACGCGCTCTTTCGTACCTCCTCCAAATCCTTACGACATCCTCGTTTGACGACTCGCCAACCACCTGCTACCGTGGTTGCGCAATTATGACGGGAAAAACCATGTACGATGCAGTAACACAAGCAGCCAGCGCTACGGGTCCCTCCATTTCTACTCGATACACCGAATTATTAGAAACCAGCGTAACTCGCACAAAACAAACAACCGAGATCACTTCTACTCGATACAAAACGGGGTATCTCTCAAACGCGATCAGGCTCACCGTCACCCGCGTCAAATCGACGGACTCTGCAAGTTCATGTAGCGCCGGACCCTTCGACTCCGCTCAAGGCAGGCCGCTCCTCGTCCGGCACCGCGGAGTTCCACACCACGCGCCATGCGGGCACTGGTCACGCACCTCGGGTCACCGTTCACGCACCACGGGGCGCTGGCCACGAGCCACCGACACCGCCTTTCTAATCGGTACACCAAAACGATTAAAAACCGCCGCAACTCAAACAAAACAAACAACCGAGACCGTTTCTAATCGGTACAATTTAAGAGGGGTCTCTCAGATACAATTAGACGGCAAATCACTCGCCGATTCACACGGGCATTTACGTGTAGCTCGGGTCTCCTGCCCTGGCGAAAGAAGGGTAAGACCCGAGGCTTTTGAATTTCGTCCATATTCAAACGCACCAAAACAAGGAGCCACTCTCTCTTGAACATTCGCAAGGCCACCGAAAGCTACGACAAGTGGAAGGCAGCGCGAACGCAGATCGTCAAGCCGGACCTCGAATTTAAGCACGAGCAAATGGCGGACGCAGCGTTTCCCTTCTTCCGCGCCACCTTTTATCGCTGGGTGCAGCTTTGGGAGGAAATCTGTCCCGACGACGCCAAGGCTCCGAGCGTTCTGGCCGTCGGCGATCTGCACGTGGAAAATTTCGGCACGTGGCGCGATCTCGAAGGCCGCTTGATCTGGGGTGTCAATGATTTTGACGAAGTCTATCCGATGGCCTACACGAACGATCTCGTGCGCCTCGCCGTCAGCGCTCACTTGGCCGTGGAGGCGGAAGATTTACAGCTCAGCGTGAAGGATGTTTGCGATGCAATTCTCGACGGCTACCGCGAAGGATTGGCGGCGCGCGGCAAGGCCTTTGTCCTCGCGGAAGATAATAAGTGGCTGCGCCTGATCGCGCTCAATCAGTTGCGCGATCCCGTCCGATTCTGGAAGCGCGTCAACGCTCTGGAAGATTTCCCCGGCAACATTCCAAGTCCCATCCGAGAAAAGCTCGAGGAAGATCTGCCGGAAAAAGATCTTCCTTACGTAAAAAAGCGCCGCGTCGCGGGACTCGGCAGCCTGGGGCATCTCCGCGTCCTCGCGCTCGCGACATGGCGCGGCGGCTGCGTCGCCCGAGAAGCAAAAGCTCTCACGCCTTCCGCGTGCATCTGGGCGCAGGGCGGCGCGAAATCCGAAAAGATTTTGTATCCCGACATGCTCGCTCGCGCCATCCGCGTTCCCGATCCTTTCTTGCATCTCTTCGGTTCATTCCTCGTGCGGCGTCTCGCGCCGGATTGCTCTCGAATTCTTCTCGCGTCGCTGCCCGAAGATCACGACGAAGCGCGCCTCCTCCAAGCAATGGGATTCGAGACCGCCAACATTCACCTCGGCACTCCCGCTGCGATTCCCGCCATCCTCCGCGATCTCAAAACTCGTCCGCGCCGCTGGCTGCATCGCGCCAGCAAGAGAATGCTGAAAGCCATTCGCCGCGATTGGAAAAAATGGCGCGCCGAATGATCGCAGGCAACCGCGCAATCCGGACAATTGTAGGGCTGGTCGGAAGACCGGCCGCTTTCTTAGGTGAATCGCATGCTATCTCGTATGGAAACAAGACCATCTGCGGAACTGCATGAACCGCGGAAGCAGAATTTCAGTCGGGCTCGAAATTTAGCTCTTGCGCGCCGGCGAACTCAATTCGCCGCGCTTCGCCAGCGCGACGATGCGATCGGCGGCGCGATACGCGAGCGCCTGAATCGTCATGGTCGGCTGGCCGCGCCCGGAAGTGACCAGGCTGCTCCCGTCGCACAAAAATAAATTCGGCACGTCATGCGCGCGATGATCGGAATTGATCACGGAAGTCTTCGGATCGTTCCCCATCCGGCAAGTGCCCAGCAGGTGGACGCCGAACTCCTGCTCGCTCACCGGCATGCTCCACTTTCGCACCGCCGGCGTGGCGTCCAGCATCTGCATCGCGCGATCGAGCAGATACTGGCAAGTCTTGAGATCGTCGGGATGGTCCTTGTAGGTGACGCGGATGGCGGGTAGCCCCCACTCATCCAGCACATCCGGGTCCAGGCTGATGCTGTTCGTCGCGACAGGCAGCGATGTCGCGTGGCAGAACGCCATTGCCGTGCGGGTGAAATTTTGCTGAAGCGCCGCTTTGTATCCGGCGCCCCAACTCGGAGTTCCCGGCGGAAGCCCGGCCAGCCCGAAAATAATCGGGTGCATGTCGAAGCGCATGTCCATTCCGCCGCCGCCGCAAAAACCAACATTGGGATCGAGTTCGTAGAAATCGTGGACGACGCGCGTCACGACCTGGCTCTTGAATTCGTTCAGCGGATGCTCGTACTGCGCGTAAGCGAACGCGCCGGAGTTGAACATCAAGTGGCGACCCACCAGCCCGCTCGAATTCGCGAGGCCCTGCGGGAAAAGCGAGGACTTCGACATCAGCAGGAGCCGCGGCGTCTCCGCGCCGTTGGCGCACACAATCACGGCCTTGGCTTTCTGAAAATTTCCAGCCTTGCGCTCGTCGAAGTACGCAACACCGGTCACGCGTCCGGCCGCATCCGTGCGAATTTCGTGCACGTAACTTTCCGGGCGAATTTCGCAGCGGCCGGTGAGCTCGGCCTCGGGGATCACGGTGGCCAGCGAGCTCGATTTGGCGCCTACCTCGCACCCGTATCCCTCGCAGTAGCCGCAGTGAACGCAGCCCGCGCGGTCGCGATAATTCTGCGAAAGAATAGCGATCGGCGCCGCGAAAGGATGCCAGCCCATTTTGCGCGCGGCGCGATCAAATATCGCTCCGGTGGATTTGATCGGCAACGGCGGCATCGGGTAGGGCTTCGAGCGCGGCGGATCGAACGGGCTCGCGCCCGCTTCGCCCGAGACGCCGATTTCCCACTCGACTTTTGTGTAGTAAGGCTCGAGGTCGGCGTAAGTGATCGGCCAGTCGGCGAGCGATGCGCCCGCCACTGCGCCTCTTTTGCTGCGCTCGATGAAATCAATTTCGTGAAAGCGCCAATAATTCGCGGTGAAGTGCACGCTGCTGCCGCCCACCACGCGCCCGTACAAAAGTGCGGGCTGCACTTTAGCTTTGTCGCTTTCGGTTTTGCGGAACGTGATCGGCTGACGCTTTGGATTATTTGTGATCGCGTGTTGGAAAAATGTTTTCAACTCGCTGTGCTGGAAATCCTCTTCGCGAAGGTACGGCCCCTGCTCAAGGACGACGATGTTGAAGCCTGCGGAGGAGAGTTCTTTCGCCAGCACTCCGCCGGCAGCTCCGGAACCAATGATGGCGAAGTCAACTTCTTCGCTCGGACTGAATTTTCGCATCGCGCGGCTCATGGTTTGGCTCGCTTGTTTACAGCAGCGTGCTCCGCGACAAATTCGGCATCGTAGTAGCCGAAAGGCGGCGTATGCGTGGGCGCGTTGTCGAAGCCGATGAGCTTCCAGCCGATCATGTCGCGGTTGCCGCCCTCGTCCGGATTGCAGAAGAATCCGATCACGGTGAGAGATCGAAACATCGCGAATGCCGGCGTCTTCTCGATGAACTTCAGAATTTCCATTTGCTGCGCAACGGTGAGGGACGCAAAACTTGCTGACGCGGGGAAAAGCTCTTTTCGTTTTGCGTCCAACGCCGCCAGCGCGTCGGCGAACGGCTTTTGTTGCTCCGTGGCAATTGTGCGCAAAAAGCGATCGATGAAATAGACCACGTCGGCCTCGCGCGCGCCCGGCGTGTCCGTGGCCGGAATGATCAGGGCGGTGATCGATTCGACGTCGGCTGCTTGCGCCGCTGTTAGAAATTCCAGTTTCGCCGGAGCGCCAGCAGCCACTGCGCGCATCGTGTGTTGCGCGTGCTGCTGTGCGGCCAGGACTTCAGGCCAGGCCGCCAAGATCCAAGCGCTGCCCGCGCCCACCAGCGATTGCAGCAGAAAGCTGCGCCTGGAAAAATCTGATTTGTCCATGACATCTCCCGGAGAAGATGCGCACGCGATAGTGCTGCATGCGTGGCGCGCGCATCGTACGCTGCGCGCGCGCTCGAGACAACAAATTTGCGAATGGAATAGCTCTAGTTTTCCACTCCACTCGCACCGGAGCGCCGGCTTTGCCCGTCCGAGCTGAAAGGTGTATCCTACGCGCTTCCCTGCCAGAATTTCTGGCTCGCTATTGTGATCATGGCTTCAAACACCCATCCCATCGCTCCGCGGAAAATCGAGAGAACGGCGCTTGCGCATTTCATGACGCGCGCTCTCAAGGAATGCAGCCGCGTCGTGCGACGCTTCGACGCGGATTCAGTCCACGATCTTCGCGTGGCGCTTCGCCGTTCCCGGACGATCGCCGATGGACTAGCGAATGTCGACCCGGACAAAACGCTTCGCGCTTTGAAGAAATCCTCGCGCCCTCTCTTCAAAAGTCTCGGTAATTTGCGGGATGTGCAAGTAATGCTCGAGTGGATCGAGAAGCTTGCTCCCGAAGGTGATCCGCTGAAGCCTCGGATTCGCGAAATTCTCGAGAAAGAAGAAGCAGCGGCAAAAACGGAAGCCGCGGCGGCCCTCGCCGATTTCGACGTGCGCCGCTGGCGCAAATGGTCGAAGGATCTCGCCGAAAAATCGCGCCGCGTTGCTGCGGGCAGCCCAGTTTTCCAACATCTGGCACTCGAGCGATGGATCGAAGCGAGAGAAATGCATCGCCGAGCGACGCGAAGCCGCAGCCGAATCGGATGGCACCGCGTGCGGATCGCGCTGAAGCGATTTCGGTACACGCTTGAGAATTTTCTGCCGCGACACTACGCGGAATGGAGCGAGGAATTGAAGTCGGCGCAGGATCTTCTTGGCGCCGTGCACGATCTCGACGTCCTGCGCGCAAGGCTACGAAGAATTGCGGCGGCTTCGGGCAGCGATGCGATAGCAAAGTGGAACGATTCGATTGATGCGGCGCGCGCGGAAAATCTGGCGCAATATCGCGCGAAGACTTCGCGGAATAATTCCTTGTGGAACGTCTGGCGCGCCGGTCTGCCCGAGGGAGAGCGTCTTGAAGTGGCTGCGCTGGCCACGCTCACAACCTGGGCATCGTTTCGCGACCCTGACACAGAGCATTCGCGCCGCGTTGCGAAGCTCGCGCTTGAACTTTACGGCGGCTTTCGCGATGCGGGGCTGAATCGCGCGTTTCGCGAGCCGCGTTGCCGGCGAATTCTCGAAGCTGCCGCGCTTCTTCACGACGTCGGATGCGCGAAGAAAGATTCAGGCCACCACAAGGCGTCCTACCGAATGATTCGCGAGCTCGCGCCGCCGCTGGGATGGACGAGCGACGATTTACTTTTGACGGCGCTGGTGGCGCGATATCACCGCGGCGCAGAACCGAACCCCGAACACGATGGCTATTCGTCGCTAATGCCCGAAGAACGCGAGAGCGTAGCGTGGCTCGCGGGGACGCTTCGCCTCGCGGATGGCCTCGACGGCGAGCACAACGGCCGCGTCCACCATGTTTCTGTCGAAACGTCGCCAGCGGCTTTAATCGTGCGGGCGGAGGGATATCTTCACGACGTGGAATCAGCCAGCTCGCTCGCGAAGAAAAAACATTTTCTCGAAACTCTTTGCAACACACCCGTGATCGTCCAGCCGGCGAGAGAATTCGCGGCTGCGGCTGTTGCGGGCCTCGCGTCCTAATTTTCTTTACCCGCGAAATCTTGTAAAAATAAAATCGACCTGCGCGTGATAATGAACAAATCTTTTAGAAAAAGTGGCCGGGCTTGCGGCGAATATCGGGCGAAATTGTGCTGCGGGATAAGCGGTCCGTCTTCCGACGGACCCTACGATTGCTATCGATCTGGCGGTACTCGTAGGACTGGCCGGCGGGCCGGCCGCGTTTTTTGCGAAATGAGGCATCGAGCAAATCAAATTCGTGAAAGGCCGGTCCGTCTTCCGACGGACCCTACGGTAGTCTGTCTGGTGATTTTGCCTAGATTGAGATCATGGTGCGCGCGGGCTCAATCGCAAGCGGTCGCCCGCGCATTTGTAAGTGGGTAAGTGCGATTGACTAGGTGTCGAGGTGCCGCAGAACTTTGGGCGGCAGCAACCACGCCAGCGTAGCTTTCGCTGCGGCCGGTGCTTCGAATTCCAGCGCCGCCACGCCGGCTTTCTTGAGCGCCGTAAACACGCCGCGGGCGCCGACAAGATGCGCGATGATCTGATCCATGTGCGGCGCGTGGCCGAACGCAATCACTTCTCGCGCTTTCACGTGCGCCAATTCCTTTCCAAATTCCGCCGGGCCGCTACCCGGCCGTAGCTCGGCACTTTCGCGAATTTTATCGCGCGCGAATTCGAAAACTTCCGCGAAGATTTGCGCCGTCTGCACGGCCCGAACATACGGGCTCGTGATAAAGACTGTGGGCCTCACGCCGAGGGCGTGCACACCTTCGGCCACTTCACGCGTCTTTTTGATTCCTTCGCGCGTCAGGAAGCGTTCAATTTCCGGCGGGCAGTTCGGGTCAGTGCGATCTATCGCAATTCCGTGGCGCACCAGATAAAGAATCATGTATTACGCAACCTTTTGATTTGCCTGCGCTCGCTTGAAAACAGGCTTCAGGTGAAATTCACTCTCGAAGAGCGCCGCTTTGCGCGTGAGGCCCGCAATGTCGAGTCGGGCGCCATTTTGCATCTGCACGCGGAAAATGGCCTGGCCGCGCGCGACGTCGACGGAAACACCGCCGACCATTCTCCGGTGCTCGCTCTCGAGCTTTTCCGCGATGCGTAAAATTGCGGTCAACACGCGTTCCTGTTGACGCCGCTTGCTATCGAGCTCTGCGTGAAACTTATGCTCCATCTGCGGCTCGGATTTGCAATTGTGGTAGCGGACGAGATCGGCGGCCATATCGCGCCGCCAGCCGCGCAATCCCGGAATCTCGCCGTTGCGAATGAGATATTCGCCGTGTCGATGATGCGATTTGTTGCTGACGACGTGGCCCACATCGTGAAGTATTGCGCCGATTTCCAAAACGAGCCTCAGCTCGGCTTCCATCTCATGCAGAGGGCGCAACTGATCAAAGAGTGATACGGAAAGTTGCCTCACCTGTTCGGCATGGCTCGCGTCGTAGTGCAGGCGGCGCGCGAACCATTCGGCTCCGGCGCGGAGCCGTTCGGCCTCGCGGCGTTCGCCGTCGCTGATTGCCGTACCGGAATATTGCGCAGCCATCAACTCCAGCAGAATTCCCTCGCGCACGCCCACGCCGGGCACAAGAAACGTGCGGAGATTCAGGTACTGCGCCAGGGTCGCGAGCACTGCGGCGGCGATGCCCATCACTTCCGCGCGATCGCGTCTAACGCGAAATGTTTTCATCCGGTGCGGAACATCGGCTCTCAAAATTTTCCACATCTGATCACGGAGTAGCCGCACGTTTACTGTCGCAAACCCACGAAGCCGAGGTCCCGGCGCAAGCAATGTCAGCGCTTCGGCGTTTCCGCCGCAAGCGACCGCCGTCGAACCGGCAAGATTCGGCGGCTGCGGCAGAGCCGAACGCAAAAGCGTGAGCACGTGATGGCGGATTCGCGTCGCCGTGTCTTCCGTAATCACGCCTTCGATATCGTAGGTCTCCATGAGCCGCACGGTTCCCAACGGCAACGCGACGCGGCGCTCCACCTTGCGATCTCTAAGCAAGCTGATTTCGAGGCTGCCGCCGCCCAAATCAAAAATCACTCGCGGCGTCACACTCTCTCCGAGCGTCCTCAATACCGCCGAACTAACGAGGTGGGCTTCTTCTTCGCCGCTGATCACTTCGAGCTCGATCCCGGATTTGCGGCGAATTCGATCGATGAGGACATTCCGATTGCGGGCTTCTCGCGCCGCGGAAGTGGCAACAGCGCGATAAACGGACACGTGATGTTTATCCATCACGCGGCGAAAATGCCGGAACGCCTTTGCCGCCTCTGTGATTGTCTGTCCGCTTAGAACGCGGCGTGTGAATGCGTTGTGCCCGAGGCGTACTGCCGCGCGTTCGTTGTCGAGAATTTCAAATCTATCCGGAGACGTTGCACGCGCGATAACCAACCGTATGGCGTTAGAGCCGGCGTCGATCGCGGCGAGATGAACGGGGGCGGCCAAGTCGTCTATCGCCAGAGAGTGGCGAGCGCACTCGAAGGCTGATAATGCGTATTTTTGATCCCAAGATGCGCGCCGATTTGTTTTCGAAGCTCGCGATTGACGGATTGGACGGCGCCTTCGCCGTCGAGTTCGATGAATCCGTGGCGGCGCGAGAGATACTCGAATTCTTTTTTGATCAGCGATTGATACCGGATAAAGGATTGGAACAGGTCGTTCGAAAGAGACATGTCGCGCCCCGATTCCCAATAGCTGATCGTGTGCGCTTTCTTGAATTCACGGTCGAAGGCGACTTCGGGGCGGACGTTCAGCCAAAACGTTAGATCGGGCCGCAGCGCCATTTCGTAGATGCCGTGCAGATAGTCGCGGCCGATGCCGCGCACAGCCGCGCGCGCGATCAATGTGAAGATGTAACGGTCAGCGAGCACGATCAGCCCTGAGCGCAATGCGGGCAGAATCCGGCGCTCGAGCTGATCGAAAAAATCGGTGCTATACATCAGCGCGAGGGTGAGGCGCGTGACCGCGTTTTCCGCCAGCAGCGCGTCAATATCGTCGGCAACTAGCGAAGAACGCCGCAGCCCCGAAGTTTGGACAGCGAATCCTTCGGACTCGAGCCATTCCGTAATCAGCGCGATCTGCGTCGAACGCCCGGACCCATCGGTGCCTTCGATCACGATGAGCGTCCCGCTGAGTTCTTCTTCCTTTACTCCCGGAAGTGGCACGCCATAAAAACGCGATGGGCGAACCGGCTTCGCGCCCGCCGCCTTCTTACCGGAGCGCCCGTTCGCGCTACCGGCGTTCGAATTCGCTTTGTCGCTCGTCTTCATGATTTTTTTGGCGCGAATTGCGCGAGATTGATTCGCTCGCCCACAATTTCCCGCATCTGCTTTTGAAGGCGATTCACGGGCGCGGTGCCATCCATCAGCACAAATTTATCGGTGGGCATCATCTGATCGTAATAATTTAGAATCCGCTCCTGGAAAATGCGAAAGCTCTCGGCCCTGTCCAGCGAAATGCCGAGGTCCATGCCGGCCTCGTAATATTTCAGTTTCGGACGCCCCGCCATGATGCGATTGACGGCAACATCGAGAGGCGCTCGGAAATAAAATGTAATGTCAGGGACGGGCGCGAAGCGATAAAGATTGCGCAGCCAGTGCGGCGAGCAGCCGCGGGCCACGTCGCGCGCAAACGCGGTATAAATGTAGCGATCTGCAAGAACGAGATATCCACCATGGAGCAGCGGCAGGATTTGGCGCTCGCAGCGGTCGGCAAAATCAGCCGCGTGCAGTAACGAAAAAGTCACCGGAGTCAGCAGGCGGCGCTGCTTGCCGCGCCGCGTCGCGGATTTCACCAGCGGCGACGAATTCCACTCGGTAAAGTGAATCCGGTAGCCGCCAATCTCGAGCCAGCGCTTCAGAAGATAGAGCTGCGTGCTTTTTCCGGAGCCGTCGATGCCCTCGACGACGACGAGGGCGCCGGGATAATCGCGTTTCGCTGCGCGGATTTTTTCGAGCGGACGTTCGGCTACGGCGACTTGTCCTGGAGAAATATTCTCGGGCATTTCCGACCGTTTCGATTCCAACGTCGAGATAATAGCTTATGATACTCCGGGAGTTACAGGCGAATATGAATATTCTGTTACAGGCTTCTCACGAATCAATGAACATAATGGATCGGAACGCGATGGAGCGCGCGCAATAATGGACTTTCGAAAAGAATTCGCCGTCAAACCCGGCACGAACGTAAAGCTCTCGAAGTACGATCCGGACGAAACATTCGGCCATCACAAAGGCCCGAAATTAGACGAGAAGATGACGAAATATCTGTCGAAGCTCGACTCGCTGCAATACCTGATGTACGCGGAAAGGAAGCACGCGCTTCTCGTCGTCTTCCAGGCCATGGACGCGGGCGGAAAGGACGGTACCATCCGCCACGTGATGTCCGGGCTGAATCCGCAGGGCTGCGCGGTGACGTCGTTCAAGCAGCCGAGCGCCGAAGAACTTGCACACGATTTTCTGTGGCGAATCCACAAAGCGATGCCGCAAATCGGCGACATCGGAATTTTCAACCGCTCTCATTACGAGGATGTCCTGGTCGCGCGCGTTCACAATCTCGTTCCGAAGGAAGTCTGGTCCGCAAGATACGGCGAAATCAACGCGTTTGAAGAGCTCATGTGCGAAAATCGCCTAACGATTGTTAAGTTTTTTCTGCACATCAGCAAAGAGGAGCAGAAGAAGCGCTTCATGGAGCGCATCGACGATGTAGATAAGCGTTGGAAAATATCCGCAGCCGATTTTGCCGAGAGAAAATATTGGGACGATTACGTCAACGCGTACGAACACGCGATCTCTCGCTGCAGCACCTCCGTAGCGCCGTGGTACATCATCCCGGCAAATAAGAAATGGTTCCGCAATCTAGCCGTCTCACGCATCCTCGTGGAGACGCTTGAATCTTTCAACATGAAGATTCCCAAAGCGACCGTTGACATCCGGGATCTGAAGTGGAAGTGACCCGCTGCCGGAATTGGCATCGCTGGAATATCTGCTAGAATCGCGCTGCTCGTAAACACGAGCACGTGCGCATGAGCGACGCTCTCTTTCCCCGAAATTTTCGAAAGACGTATCCGCAGGCCGTTCGCGGCGAAGGCTGCTATGTATTCGCTGCCGATGGCCGCCGGTTTCTCGATGCCGCGGGCGGCGCCGCCGTCGTCACGATTGGGCATGGCGTTGCTTCGGTCGCGCGGGCGATGGCGGAGCAAGCCGAGCGCCTCGCGTACGTTCATTCCTCGCAATTTGAAACTTCTGCGGGCGCCGAACTCTCGAGGCGGCTTCTTGATTTGGCGCCGAGTACATTTCGGCGGGGCCGCGTGTATCTTACGTCCGGCGGCTCCGAAGCTACCGAGACGGCGATCAAGCTCGCACGGCAATATTTTCTGGAGCGCGGCGAGAAGAAACGATTTCGCGTGGTCTCGCGCAAGCAGAGCTATCACGGCTCGACGCTCGGCGCGCTGTCGGTTTCCGGCAACACGCGGCGGCGCGAGCCTTACGCCCCTTTGCTCTCCGAATGGGGACACGTGCCGCCATGCTATTGCTATCGCTGCCCGATGGGCTTGCATTATCCCGAATGCAACGTGGATTGCGCCGACGAACTGGATCGCATGCTGCTCCGCGAACATCCGGAGACGGTGGCGGCGTTCATTCTCGAGCCCGTCAGCGGCGCAACGCTCGGCGCTGTGCCGCCGCCTGAGGGTTACACGCAGCGCATCGCGGCGATTTGCCGCGAACACGGCATTCTGCTGATCGCCGATGAAATCATGACGGGGATGGGGCGCACGGGAAAATGCTTCGCCGTTGAACATTGGGGTGTGAAGCCCGATCTGATTCTCGTTGGCAAAGGTGTCGCGAGTGGATACGCGCCACTCGGCGCTGTGCTTGCGAGCGAAGAAGTCGTCGCCACGATTGAAAACGGTACTGGAGTCTTCCTGCACGGATTCACGTACAACGCGCACCCTGTGTCCGCGGCCGCGGGCGTCGCTGTTCTCGATTATATTCGCGAGCACAACCTCTTCGAGCGCGTGGCGCCGACGGGAAAAGAATTGCGCGCGTCGCTCGAGCCGCTTAAGAAGTTTTCCGTCGTCGGCGATATTCGCGGGATGGGCTTGCTCGTTGGAATTGAATTTGTCCGCAAAGGCATCGAGCCGTTCCCGCCGGAGGCGCGAATCGCCAATCGAATTGCGGACGATGCTCTTGAGGCGGGAGTCTTGACATATCCGATGCAAGGTTCGGTGGACGGCATTCGCGGCGATCATCTTCTTCTCGCGCCACCGTTCACGATTTCAAGCGCGCAGATCGAATTACTCGCGACGACGCTCACAAATGCGATCAGCGAGCTCGATCGCGCGCATCGGTCCGGCACAGGAGGCCAACCTGCTTAGACATCTGTTTCGTAACCGCTCGGCGAAATTCCTCGCGCTGGCAGCAGTCGCATTGCTTTTCGCCGCAGCGGCGACGCTGACGCCGGCCGGATCCGAGCCGCAGAATTCCATCGTCGGTTATTCTCCTACCGCCGGACAGAAAGAGCTGGCGCTCGAAAAGGATTACCAGGCGCTCGCGTCGCGCGATGAGATTCAAAAGTTTCATCGCTATCTGACCGCCGAGCCGCACCCCGCGGGTTCCCAACGCAACAACGAGTTGGCGCAGTGGGTGGCTGATCAGTGGAAGCAGCAGGGGCTCGAGAACGTCACAGTTCACGAATACGATGTCTTGAATTCGACTCCGCGCGAAATATCGCTCGATATGGTCGAGCCGAAAACGTATCACGCGGTGCTGCGCGAGGCACCATACGACGTCGATCCCGACACGAAGAATCCGCGCGCAACCGGCGCGTTTCTGGGCTATTCGGCGTCGGGCGAAGTCACGGCGCCGGTCGTCTACGCTCACAGCGGCAATCCGGACGACTACGCTCTGTTGAAAAAGCACGGAATCGAAGTGCGCGGAAAAATCGTCCTGGTGCGCTACTCGAATCCCTATAGCTATCGGGGATTCAAAGCGCTTACGGCCGAGCGCGAAGGCGCCGCCGCGATTTTGATTTACTCCGATCCTGCCGAAGACGGATTCAGTAGGGGCGCCGTCTTCCCCGACGGGCCGTGGGGACCCGAAAGCCACATCCAGCGCGGCGCGATCACTTACGATTTTCTCGAGCCGGGCGATCCGTTGACGCCGGGCTGGGCGTCCGTTCCCGGCGCGAAGCGGATTCCTATTTCCGAAGCAATTTCGCTCCCGAAAATTATGGGCGTTCCGCTTTCCTGGCACGATGCGCAGCCGCTGCTCGAAAATATGGATGGGCCCGTCGCGCCTGATTCGTGGCAAGGCGGACTGCCGTTCAAATATCACTTCGGAGGAGAGCGTGTTCGCGTCCATCTGAAAGTGGACATGGACACGAGTGTCCAACCGTATTACGTCACCGAAGCGCGGATTCGCGGCGCCGAATTGCCGGATGAATGGATCATTCTCGGCAATCATCGCGACGCGTGGGTCTACGGCGCGTTCGATCCGTCGAGCGGCACCGCATCCATGCTCGAACTGACGCGCGATCTCGGGCAAATGTTGAAACGTGGAATACGTCCGCGGCGAACTTTGGTGATTTGCAGTTGGGACGGAGAAGAGTACGCGCTCACGGGCTCGACGGAGTGGGGCGAACAATTCGCCGACGAGCTGCGGCAAAAGGCTGTCGCGTATCTGAACGTGGATTCATCGGCTGGCGGCCCTGTCTTCCACGGATCTCCGGTCGCGTCGCTTGCGCCGGTGTTGGTGGACGTCACGCGCACGCTTCCAGCTCCTTCGGGTAAAACTCTTTACGAGGAGTGGAAGCAAACGGCACAAATCGAACGGCACGCTTCCGGCGCGCCACCCGATTCCGAACTCGCGGACACGCGCATCGGAAGCGGCTCGGATCACACTGTCTTTCTCAATTTTCTCGGCATTCCCACGGTCGGCTTGCAATTCGACGGGCCGTACGGCGTCTATCATTCGCTCTACGACGATTACTACTGGATGAATCATTTCGGCGATCCGGGCTATCACTATCACGCACTGATGACGCAGCTTTGGGGCGGATTGGCGCTGCGGCTCGCGAACGCGAATCTGCTTCCTTATGATTTTGAATTTTATGGGAGCAACATCCGTCAGTTCGCGGATGAACTGGATCAAAAAAGCCATGTCAACGCGAGCGGGCACGTGGATCTAGAAGCGCTGTACCGGCGCATCGCCGAATTCCAGGATGCGGGTCGCGAATTCAATTCCGCCGCGGCGGCCGCGCTTCGCGGTTCGTTAGACGATGCCACGGCGAATCGAATCAATAGCGCACTCATTCAAGTCGAGCGGAATTGGTGCAATCCCGACGGCATTCCCGGACGGCCATGGTTCAAGCACACTCTCTACGCCGCTCGATATACCTACGCGCACCTCGAATTACCGGGACTCACGGAAGCCGCGGAAGCCGGTGACTGGAAGCGCTTGGCGCAACAAGAAACGATTCTCGAGAACGAATTGCAGAAAAACACGGCGCTCCTAAATCAAGCGCGTAAAGATTTGCAAGCCGTGGTTCACGGGGAAAAACGATGACGGCAAAGTTGATTTCGAGATCTATAGCCATATCCGTTGCCCTCGCGGCTCTCGCACTGAGCACCGGCGCGCAATCGACGAAACCGCGCGCGCGCGATCTCGGGGTTCCCTTCGACGGCACGCCTGGCACGTTAAATGCGATCACCGATGTAAAGGGCGTGGAGGTCGGCCATCGCACTCTCATATCTGGCGAAGGACAATTGCAGGTTGGCGTTGGCCCCGTTCGCACGGGCGTGACCGCAGTTTTTCCGCGCGGCAAAAAGTCAGTCGATCCAGTTTATGCGGGTTGGTACACCGAAAATGGAAACGGCGAAATGACGGGCACCACGTGGGTGGAAGAATCCGGATTCCTTTACGGTCCGGTGATGATCACCAATACGCACAGCGTCGGCGTCGTCCGCGACGCGGTGATCAAATGGCAATTCGAGCACGGGCCGCCTGCGCCCGAAGAAGATTGGTGGTCGCTTCCGGTTGTGGCAGAAACATGGGATGGCTATTTGAACGACATCAACGGCTTCCACGTGAAGCCCGAGGACGCGTTCGCCGCGATGGAAAATGCTCACGGCGGGCCCGTTGAAGAAGGAAGCGTAGGCGGCGGAACGGGAATGATCTGCAATGAATTCAAAGGCGGCATCGGAACTTCTTCGCGCAAACTTCCGGAAAAGCTCGGCGGTTACACAGTCGGAGTGCTGGTGCAATGCAATTACGGACTTCGGCGCATGCTGCGAGTGGCAGGCGTTCCGGTCGGCAAGGAAATTCCCGGTAAGTCCGTTTGGGATGAAGATACCGGCTCGATCATCGTCGTCGTAGCCACCGACGCGCCGCTTCTTCCAAATCAGATGAAACGGATCGCGCGCCGTGTGACGCTCGGCCTCGGCCGAAACGGCAGCATTTCCGGCGATGAGTCGGGAGACATTTTCATCGCGTTTTCGACGGCGAACTCCGGCGCGGGCCTCGCAAAAAAGCCGGCGCAAGTCACCACGATGCCGAATGAGAATATGGACCCGCTTTTCGAAGCCACGGTTCAGGCGACGGAAGAAGCGGTCATCAACGCGATGGTCGCGGCTGATACAATGACCGGCATCGACAATCATCGAGTCGAGGGACTGCCTCACGATAAACTGCGCGAGGTCCTGAAGAAATACAATCGCCTGGTCGAATCCAAATGACACGCGCCGCGCGCTGGCGCATCCAATCTTTTGAGGTGGCTAACTGCTCGTAGATTCGCAATTGCGCGCCTGAATGCGCCGACGCACTTGAAGGAGCAAACATGCGGACATTTCTGTTCGGGATAGTTTTCACGATTCTGGCGATCCTGATCGGCGGCTTTCTTGCGGTGCGCGGAGGCTATATCAATTTCAACGCTGACGACGAACCGACGGCGTTCGAAAAGAAAATGGCAATGAGCGCGCTCGATAAATCCATCGAGCACCACGCGGGTCAGTCGACAAATCCAGTCCAGCCGAACAACGACACGTTCATTGCCGCTGCGCGCATCTATCGCGATAATTGCGCCGGATGCCACGGCGATCCCGCCCACATGGCGACGCAGCTCGGCGATTCCTTCAATCCTCCCGCGCCGCAATTCTGGATGGATTCGCCCGACATGCCGGAAAATGAGAATTTTTACATCATCAAGCACGGTGTTCGGTGGACAGGCATGCCTTCGTGGAATAAAAAGTTGAGCGACACGCAAATCTGGCAAGTCGTCACCTTATTGAGCCATTTGGACAAACTTCCTGATTCTGCCAATCAGGAGATGCAAAAACCGGCGCCCGCATCGAACTGATTCCTCTAAGACGCACAGAATAAGCCAGTTGGACTCGGCCCCTTGGGCACCTGTCCACACGTACTATTGCCGCCTCGCTTCCCGCCATCTAACCTTGAAATCGAAAAATGAAATCGGCGACCACACTGGAAAAGCCGCGACCCGGCTCCCGGCGAAGTCAGCGTCTGAAACTGCAAGTCCCCGTTCTCGTTACCCGGCAAGTTCCCAAGCAAAAACCGGTGCGAGAAGACGCCGTTACGCTGAACGTGAACGTATCCGGCGGACTTTTCGAGCTGCACATGCCGGTTGAGCGCGGCGACTTGGTGACGTTGCAGAACAAGACCACGGCTGAGGAGCGGGAATCGCGCGTGGTGTACGTCGGGCCGACCACGCCTAACGGAAGAAAGATTGGCGTGGAATTCACGCAGCCGAAGAAAGATTTTTGGCAGGTTCACTTTCCTTTATTGGCTCCGCGAAACAACGGCCACTGATCGTCATCGGGGGCGGGCTCTGAATGTAGCGCGGGACTTCATACCCAGGGATTTTGAATCGCGAAAGATAGTCCGGCTGAAATATCCGAAAGGTTAGGCATGTCGTCGCACTGGCTCGTTGGAGACATCATCAAGGAAGATGCCGCGCTCGAGACGGTGCCGTCGCGGGATCGCGCGAAAACCTCTATTGCCGACGATGAGTTGGACGAACTTCTAGAACTTCATCAAGAGTGGGTCGAATCGAACGGCACGTCCGGCAGCCGACTCGAGCTGACTCGCGCTGATTTCGAAGCCGCGGATTTGACCGGCGTCAATTTGCAGGGCGCAATTCTGAACGGCGCGAATTTTCATGGTGCGGAATTGTTGCTTGCGGACCTGCGCGGCGCGAGCCTGGTGCAGGCAAATCTCCAGGAAACGAATCTTCTCGGCGCCGATCTTCGTGGCGCCAATCTCGAAGGAGCCTCGCTCGTTGGCGCGGCCGGCCTTCACACCAGCCAACTCGCGGGCGCGGGGCTTCTCTGGACGATCCTTCCCGCGGCGATTTCCGAATTCGAAGGTCAGCAGGTGGCGCAGGCTCGATCTCGCCAGTGCTTTCGCTTGCTGATCGCAACGATCGCGGCTTGTGCGTTGAGCTGGCTGCGAATTCTTACCACGCGTGACGTTCAATTTCTCAACGACGCTCCATTGCTTCGCATTCTTCCTTCGAGCGGCGTGCTGCCGGTCTCGAGCTTCTATATGCTGATGCCGATCGCGCTGTTCGGCCTTTTCGTATATTTGCAAATCTCCCTGCAGCGTTTGTGGGAACGCCTCGGCGAACTTCCAACGGTATTTCCCGACGGCCGAACGATCGATCGCACCGGCCCGTGGCTGCTGATGACGCTCTTTCACAGCAGGTTCCGCAATTGGAGAGCGAACTGGATTGCGCCTTCGACGCTTCAGACGATCGTTCCCTCTGCGCTCGCGTACTGGGCAGTTCCTGCAACTTTGCTTTTGTTCTGGGTCCGCTATCTCGTCATGCAAGACGTTCGCGGCTCGATGCTTCAGATATTGCTGTTGCTCCTGTCCGTCGGCATCGCGATGCAATTGCCGCGCGTGAAAAACGGCGAGGTGCAAGCCGCCAATACCGAGCGCGTGCCGCAGCCGATTGAAGAAATGGCTCCGGGTGCGCCGGCAAGTGATACGCCGGCAAAGTTGGATGCCGCGCTGCAATCGGAACTGGATTCAAGCCTGGATTCAGAATCAATTTCAGAATCAATTTCAGACTCGGAAACTGACGAAGCGGCGCCGCTCGAAATCGTTCCCGCTGCGACGCCATCGCCGAAGAAATCTTCACGCTTTCATCCCATCATCCGGCGCATGGGACTTGCATTTGTCGTTGGCGCGATTCTCCTAATTCTCACCGTCGGCGCCGTCTATGGCGTGCCGCACGACACGAGCGTGATGCCGGACTTCGGCCAATTCAGCGTCAAGCGATGGGCCGCCGACACGTTCTGGACGTTTGGTTACAAGCCGTACGCGGATCTGACCGAGACCAGCGTTTCGCTGGCACCGAAGAATTGGTCGTGGCGCGACGACGATCTTGCAGGCGTGAAAGGCGCGCAGCTCAATAATCTGAGGCTGCGCTACGCGCAAGGCTATCGGACGTTTTGGGCCAACGCCCATCTCTGGAAAGCGGATTTGCAAGGCGCTTACTTCTCGGAGTCCGACTTTCGAGGCGCGAATTTGCGCGAGGCGAATTTGCGCTCGACGATTTTCGATCGCGTGAAATTCTTTCGCGCCAATCTTCAGGGTTCCGATCTCGAGAAAGCCAATCTGACCCGCGCGGATTTGCGCGAGACCGATCTTTCTTACGCGCGCATGAACAACGCAATTCTGGTGGACTCGCGATTGGGCGGCGCCAATATTTTCGGCGCCGACTTGCGATTCGCGTCGCTCGCCCACGCCAACATCGAAAAGGCCGACCTGCGCGACGCGAATCTTTCGAACGCGAACTTGAAGCTTGCCGATTTACAGGAAGCGTACCTATGGTCGGCTCAATTGCAGGGCGCCGAAATGCAGGACGCGGATCTATCGCACGCGATTTTGATTGAAGCAAATCTACAAAACGTCGATCTGCGAGGCGCCAATCTCCAAGGCGCGGTGCTGCGCGGAACGGATTTTTCTGGCGCGGACATCGCGGGAGCGGATTTCCGCGGCGCGTCGGGGCTCACTGCCACTCAGATTTGCTCGTCAAAGGAGCATGAGAGTGCGCTGCTTGACGATGCCTTGACGCCTCTTGTCGAAGCTCAGTGCGGGCCGGCTCAGGCACAGGCTCAATCCCAAGTCCAGGCTGAACCTCTACCAGAAGCTAAACCGAAGCCAATTTCGTAAGTGCGGGGTCCCCGCGGCAGGGCCTCGCAGCTTTGAATTGGGAGATGCTAAGCGTTCCTGCTGGACGTGAGCGTCTATTGCTTCTCCGGCTCTTTCACTTCAACCTGCGGAATCCCGACTGCCGGAAGCAACGCCTTCGCGATCAAATCATTCAAGGCGGCGAGATCTTTCTCCTGCAAGTCTTTCCATTTCGCTAAATCATCATTCGCAATTTGCTCGAGTTCCGTCTCAACGTCGTACGCCTGCTGCGTTGGGGCCGAATCCGCGCTGTCCGCCACATTTTGCAGATAGCCGAGCCTGCTATTCAAGTCGATCGGATAATTTAGGAATTCTTCGGACGCAGACACTTTGCTATCGGCGATTTGATCGTCGAGTTCTGAAATCTTCTTGTCGAGGTCGTGCGCCGCGTCGCGAATCGGCTGCGCGGCTTCGTCGCTCTCGAGCCGCTTCGAGAGCGCGGTCAGTTGGTCGTGAACGCCCCGCATCTGGAGTACCGCGGCGTGCGTTTGATCCATCAGGTCGCGCAGCTTGGCTACCAGATCAAATTGTTTCTGGAGATCCGCATCGGCAATCTTGATGCGCGGATCGAGCCGAATTTCAAGCGGCTGGGTGCGCGATCTTCCTCCGGCCGTAAATTTCACTTGATAGTTTCCGGGAAGCGCCAGCGCGCCAAGAGGATCTCCCTCGTCGTAGATCGCACCCGGAATCTCGCGCGGTTTTTCGTACCGCAAATCCCAAACAAACCGGTTCAGTCCCGCGTCCACCGTCAGAACTTCTTGCGCCGGTTCGTTCTGCTCGTCTTCTTCGCGGTCTTTCTTGTCGTCTTCTTTTTTGGCGTGATTTGAAAATTTGCGTACCGTGTTTCCCGACGAATCGAGAATCTCGAGTGTCACTTCTTCCTTCTCACCCGGCTTTTCCTTCAGCCAATAGTAAAGAGTCGCGCCATGCGGGGCGGTCTGCCCTTCGAGATCGAGCCGCGACGCGGGAGTCTGTCCGGCGGCGCGAAATCGAATTGCGGGGCGCGGCTTAAAAAGATACGCGCTCGCGCCGGAAGGCATGTCTTCAAGTTGCCGTAGGGGAGAAATGTCGTCGAGAATCCAGAACGAACGTCCGTGCGTCGCGACGATGAGATCGCTGTTTTTGATCGCAAGGTCGTGGACGGGCGTCGTCGGCAAATTCAATTTCAGCGGTTGCCAGTGCTCACCGTCATCGAACGACACGAAGACGCCGGTTTCCGTCCCCGCGAACAACAATCCGCCATGCTCGGGATCTTCCCGCACCGCATGAACGTACGAGCCCTCAGGAATTCCGGCGGATATATCTTTCCAGACAGCGCCATATTTGTGCGTTCGGAAAATGTATGCGTGCTGATCGTCGAGCTTGTGCGCGTCCACGGCGACGTAAGCTGTTCCGCCGTCGTGCCACGAAGCGTCGATTAAGCTCACGAGGCTCCACGGCGGCACTCCCGGCGGCGTCACGCTGGTCCAGTGAATTCCTCCATCGCGCGTGATGTGAACCAGCCCATCGTCGGTGCCCGCCCATATCACATTTTTCTGCGCGGGCGATTCCGACACGGTGAAAATGAGATCGTAGAATTCCGCGCTCGAATCATCCTGCGTGATCGGACCGCCCGACGATTGTTGCTTGCTCTTGTCGTTGCGGCTCAGATCGGGGCTGATCACGGTCCAGCTCATCCCCGCGTCTTGCGAGCGGAAGAGCACCTGCCCCGCAAAATAAAGTGTGTTGGGATCGTGCGGCGAAATCACGATGGGCTGCGTCCAGGTGAAGCGGTACTTGAGGCCGGCCGCGCCATTTCCGTCGGGGTCATCGGGCCACGGCGAAACTTCCTGCATTTGGCCGGTGCGCTTGTCGAAGCGCGTCAATCCTCCGAAGTAGCCACCGGCGTAAACGATGTCGGGATTGGACCGATCCGGCGCGATGTAGCCGCTCTCGCCGCCGCCCACGTCATACCAATCCTCGCGATCGATGCTGCCGTGATTTGTGTCGCTCGCGATGGCAATCGAAGTGTTGTCCTGCTGCGCGCCGTAAACGAAATACGGAAATCGCGTATCCGTGGCGACGTGATAGAACTGCGCGGTCGGCTGATTCATGATCGACGTCCACGTCTTGCCGCCGTCGCTCGAAATCGTCGCGCCGCCGTCGTTGGCGTTGATCATGCGATTCGGATCGGTCGGATCGATCCAGAGATCGTGATGATCTCCGTGAGGCGCGGTTATGCGCGTGAAATCCTTTCCGCCGTTCGTCGAGCGAAACATTCCGGTATTGAGCACATAGACTGTGTCAACGCTCTTCGGGTCGGCAAAAACGTGAGTGAAATACCAGGCGCGCTGGCGGAAACGCTGATCGTCGTTCACCAGCTCCCAGGAATCACCGCCATCTTCCGATCGATAGAGGCCGCCCTTCGCCGCCTCGACTAGGGCATAAATTCTGTTCGAGTCCGCGCCTGAAACTGAAACTCCGATTCGGCCAAGAACTCCTTCGGGAAATCCGTGGCCCTCGATGCGCTTCCACGTCGTGCCATCGTCAATGGACTTGTAGAGGCCGCTCCCGGGGCCGCCGCTCGTGAGGCTCCATGGCGTCCGATGCGCTTCCCACATCGATGCAAAGAGAGTGTGGGAATTTTGCGGATCGAAGACGATATCGATCCCGCCGGTCTTTTCGTCCTTGTAGAGAACTTTGTCCCAAGTTTTTCCGCCGTCGCGGCTGCGGTAAATTCCGCGCTCGGTGTTCGTGCCGTATGCGTGGCCGAGCGCTGCGACAAACACGATGTCAGCGTCGTGAGGGTCCACGATGACAGCGCCGATGTGACGCGTGTCCTTCAGCCCGACATTCGTCCAGGTCTTCCCCGCGTCGAGCGATTTATAGACACCATCGCCATAGGAAATATTTCCGCGGATGCACGCCTCGCCTGAACCGGCATAGATCACGTTCGGGTCGGATTCCGCAACGGCGATGCTTCCAATCGAAGAGACCGGCTCTTTATCGAAGATCGGGAGCCACGTGAGCCCGCCGTTTGTCGTTTTCCAAATGCCGCCGGCTACGGCTCCAAAATAAAAAACACTGGAGTTTCCGGGAATTCCGACGGCCGTAAGCGACCGTCCGCCGCGGAACGGTCCGATCTGCCGCCATTTCAGGCCTTGAAGTTGCGATTCATCTACGTGCTGGGCGCGCGCCACGCCCGCCGTCAGCAGCAAGCATGACGCGAGTACCGCAATAGTGAATTTCGATATCAACCGAGCCCCCACGATGTTCGAGACTTCCCCGAAACGCAGAAACAGAAGCGTACGTTCGCGGATAAGAAAAATAAAGGCATTCGTTCGTCGAATTTTCTATGCCTGGGGATGTGTTGAGGCGGCCGCGATGCCGCCCTGCACTAAAACAGGCCCGGAAGAAAACGCGGCTTCGAGCCCATCGCCTCGCGGTAGGCCGGGCTCGACATCAGCATTCCTTCTTCGACTGAAATTCGAACTCGAAGAATCCAGATGTACGCGAGGGTTCCCCAGATCGCAGTAATCCATGCCGTGTAAATGAGCGGAAGAGAAACCAATTCGAGAACGACCGCGAGATAATTCGGATGACGAACCCATCTGTACGGCCCGGTAGTCACCACGCCCAGCGAGGTTGACGCCATCACTTGAACGTTCCAATGATCCGCCATCGTGCGAATCACCCACCACCGCAGCAAGTTGGCGGCAGCAAACACGATCCCTGCGCCGATCGCGAGCGCGGGAATCAACGGGCGGTGGAGGAGCAGCACTTCGAGTCCCGCGGATATCAGAATTCCCACGTGTAGAAAAATCATCCACGGCAGCGCGGGCTCTCGGACTTTTTCCACGCCAGCCTTCGCCATCCGTTGCTGATTGCGCGCGGAAAGTTTCATCTCGCCGAGGCGTAGAGCGCCTACGAGAACGAGAAGCACGATGTAAGCGATGACGCTCGTTGGCATGAATTGCTTACGCCCAGCGAAGGAGGAGAAGTTCGGCGCTGAATCCAGGGCCAAACGCAGCCATCAATCCGTATTGTCCGTCCGCGACATGCTTCTTCTTAAGCCAATCGTCGAGAACGAACAAAACCGAAGCGCTCGACAAATTTCCGTACTCGCTCAGCACGTCCCACGACGGCTCCGTCTTGTGGCGGCAGAGGCTGAGCTCTTCTTCCATGTAATCCATGAGCTTTCGCCCGCCGGGATGCAGCACGAATGCAGCGATGTCTTTCCGTTCGAGCTTCTGTCGTAATAGGAAACTGTCAACGAGCCCTTTGATCTTTCCTCGAATCAAGTCCGGAACGTCCTTTGAGAGGAAGATATGAAATCCGTCTTCCCTAAGGTCGAATCCCATCGCGTCGTGAGATTTCGGAAACAGGTACGTTTCGGTGGCAAGAATCTGAGGGCCGTTTCGCGGCTCGCTCGAAATAATTGCCGCCGCAGCGCCGTCTCCGAAGAGGATGCTCGAGATGATGTTCGCCTGAGTGAAACTGCGCCGCTGAAACGTGAGACTCGGCAGTTCAACGGCGACCAGCAGAACATTCTTCCCCGGGCCTGCCTTCAGGAATTCATGTGCCCGCGCAAATGCGGCAGCCCCGGCCGCGCAACCGAGTTCTGTTATCGGCAGGCGCCGAACATCCCGGCGGAAACCCATGTTCTCAATGAGGTAGGCTTCGAGCGATGGAATCATGAAGCCCGTGCAAGAGACGGTGATGATCCAGTCGATGTCCTCAGGCTTCATCCCCGCGCGCTCAAGACAATCCTTTGTCACCTGCTCGCCGAGCTTGATGGCGTGTTCCTGGTACTCGAGATTCGTCTGCGTAAGAGGCCGCGGCTCAATCGTGTATTCAAGCGGAAAGATCGTGTAGCGCTGCTTCACAAAGGAGTTGTCAACGATCGACATCATGCCGTCGAGGCGCGCGCCATCCAGCAGAAAAACGCGCTGCATATGCGCCTTCACCTGCTCGCGGGACACGAGATGCCCGGGAACAGCTGTGGACGTCGCCACTATCGCCGGCTGCCGGCCATTCCCGGATAAATGCTCTGCCGATGTCATCCAGTAGTCTCCAAGAAAACGCGATTCTACAGAGTTCTCGCGATTCGCCGCCAATCGTTGCCAGGCCGACGCGGCGCCATCCCGCTCATGCGACACTCATGTCTACAGCCGAGGAGTCCGCCAGGACAAAGGTGGGTTCCCCCTACCCGCAAGAATCAGCAAGAATACCAAATTCGGCACTGAGTTCATGCGATTTACTTTCGGTAGTTCCCTGTTTCGTACGAGAACCTCAACGTCGTCTGCGAACTCCCTTGGGCTCGAGCCGGAACCCGGAGGCAGGGGCCTCCAGGTTCTGGAAGTAGTTTGTACGCCCTCCTTATTTCTTTAATCGGAGCCCCGAGGCCCCTGCCTCGGGGACCCCACGCGCGGATGAGCACCCGTCCCCAAGATGCGGTATCCTAATTCTTCGCGCAGTCCCCGTATGGCGACGTTTGCAATTGCCTGCGCTTTCGGCTACGGTTCTTGACGGAAGTTCAGGCACTGATACGCATGGAAGTTGATTCCGGCCAGACGCCGTGAGTCAATCCAGTCATACAGTCGAATTTCGCAAAGCCCGAGGGTTCTTCGGATGTCTGACACGATCGCCGAAAACGTAATCGCCACGCTCGCCTCCGTGAAGCGGATTCCCGCCGAAGGCATCAAGCTTGAAACTCCCCTCCAAGAACTTGGAATTGATTCGCTCGACACCTTCACATTGCTCTTCGAACTCGAAAGCAAATTCAACATCTCGATTCCCGACGACGAAGCGCGGAACATTCGCACCGTCAACGACATCGTCGAAGGAATTCGCAAGCTTGTGAACGCCAATAGCAGCGGTTCCTCCACTCCGTCTGCGGCGCCGGCGGACTAGCGGATGCCGGATCGCAGAGTCGCAGTCACGGGCGTCGGAATCATCTGCGCCGCGGGACTCAATGTGAAGGAAGCCTGGGGCTCGATTCAGCGCGGCATTCCCGCGATTGGCCCAATTACCTCCGTCGATACATCCACTCTTCGATTTCACAATGCCGCGGAAGTACGCGGCTACGATCCCGGCACACATTTTCCCGGAAGCCGGCAGGATCATCTCGACCGTTTCGCGCAATTCGCGGTGATCGCCGCGCGCGAAGCTATCACAGATTCCGGCGCGACGCTCTCGCCGGAACTCTGCGAACGAACCGCGGTCGTTCTGGGAACCGGAACCGGCGGACAATCCACGCAGGAGGCTGGGTTCGAGGATCTTTACCTTCATCGCCGAGGCCGCGTCCATCCGCTGATCATTCCGCGCGCGATGGTCAACGCCGGAGCAAGTCAAGTCTGCATGGAATTCGGAATCACGGGGCCGGCTTTTGCAATTTCCACCGCGTGCTCGTCGTCGAATCATGCGATTGGCCTCGCGTTCCAGATGGTGCGGCGCGGCGATGCCGATCTCGCATTCACCGGCGGAAGCGAAGCGCCCTTCGGCCTCGGATTGCTGAAAGCGTGGGAAGCCATGCGCGTCATGGCGCCGGATACGTGCCGCCCATTCTGCAAGGACCGCCGCGGAATGGTTCTCGGAGAAGGCGGCGCAGTGCTCATACTCGAGCCGCTCGAAGCGGCAAGTGCGCGCGGCGCGAAAATTTACGCTGAAATTGCCGGCTTCGGAATGTCGTCGGACGCCCATCACGTCACTCAGCCAACGGTCGCGGGCCCCGCGCGCGCGATGCGCTCGGCGCTGAAAGATGCGAATCTCGCGCCTGAACAGTTCGGCTATATCAATGCGCACGGCACGGGCACGCCGGGAAACGATCCAACCGAAACGCGCGCGATCCACGAAGTATTCGGCGCGCATGCCAAGCGCCTCGCCGTCAGCTCGACGAAATCGATGCACGGCCACGCGCTCGGCGCCGCTGGGGCCATCGAGTCTATCGCCACGATCATGGCTCTCAAGGACGGCATCCTGCCGCCCACCGCAAATTTCACCGAAGCCGATCCGGAATGCGATCTCGATTACATTCCGAATCAGCCGCGCGCCGCTCGCGTTGAATACGCTCTATCGAATTCGTTCGCCTTTGGCGGATTGAACGCCGTGCTCGCCTTCCGCGCTTCACGCTGAAGAGCCGAGACACCGAACGCGTGATTCCCCTATGAAGCCGCTAGGCAGGACTATCCTCAAATGCACTTTTCGAACCGGCATCACCGTCAAAGGATTCGACGGCGTGCTGGAAACGATCGGCGGCGTGCTGTTCTTGCTCTTTCCCGCGTCGAAGGTGAATGCGATTGTCGCAATGCTCTCGCAACACGAACTTTCGCGCGATCCTCACGATTTCGTCGCCATTCACGTGCTTCGTGTATCGGAGAAATTGCTCAGCGGCAATAAATTGTTTGCGTCTCTTTATCTACTTTCCCACGGCCTCACGAAAGTGATTCTCGTAGTAGCACTGTGGATGAACGCGCTGTGGGCCTACCCGCTGACGATCGTCGTGCTCGCCGCCTTCAGCGCGTATCAAATGTACCGGTTCGCACACACGCATTCGATCGTGCTTTTGCTTCTCACGATTTTCGATGTCGCTCTGATTTATCTGACGTGGATGGAGTGGCGTGAACAAAAGGCCCAGCGCGCGAACGGAATTCCTAGAAGATCCAAGTAACGTACGCTGCTATCGCGCAATCCAAAAGAGCGGCAGCAACCCGACGAGCGAGAAAACCACCAAAAGTACCGCGCTCTGAGTTCCCGTCTTCCGATCGGAAAACGCATAGGCATACCCGGCTTTGACGACGCTGTTGCTCGCCATCGCCACAACGATTGCTGACGCCGCGAGATTGACTGGAGTCGTCGTGCCGACGGTGTTCGCCAATCCAAGAACGAACGGAGCGATATCTGTAAATCCCGTGAGGGCGGCGAGCGCATACACGCCTGCGCTGCCCAGCGTGACAACCGCATAATGCGTCAATGCAAGCATCACCACGAAGAGCAGCGCGAATAAGAACGCGGCGCTCAACTCCAAAGGATTCTTCGCGACCACCTGGCTCTTGACCTCGCCAGTTTCCGGTTCGCGCCGCGTCGTCCAGAACCAGCCGAACAATGTCCCAACAACCGTGAACGCGATGAACCACAGCGCCAGTTTCGCGGCCAACGTGCGGCTGAACAGCGCCACCAGCACAATCAGCCGCGCATACGCGACGCTCGAAGCGATAAGAGTCGACCCGGAAAATAAATGTGGGCGCTTTTCTTCTCTCGCTCTTTTTGCCAGCACGACCGTCGCGACTGTAGACGAATAGACCCCGCCGAGAATCGCCGCGAGAAGGATTCCGCCCTTCCCCGTCGTCCGCAATTGGATCAGGTAGCTCGCATACGAAATTGCGCTCACCGCGACGACGACAAGCCACGCCTTGAACGGGTTGAATCCGAACGGGCCGTACGTCTGATCGCTGACGACCGGCAGAATCACGGCGGTGAGAAGCAAGAATTTCGTGAACGTGAATATCTCTTCGGAGGGAACCCGCGTCGAAAGACCTTCAAGGAACGTCTTTAATTCGAGCAGCAGTAGAGCGATCACGGTGAGCGTCGTGGCGAGCCAGAATTGCTCGCGCGCCACGAGAGCGCCCACCACAAATGTCGTTAGGCCGGAAACTTCAGTGGTCGCGCCGGCAGCTTCCGCGCGCTGGATTTTGTGTTGATACGAGAGCCAAAGGAATGCGCCGACAACCGCGAAGCCGACCATCATCGGGCCCGCTGAAGTGGGAGCGAACTCCGCAAGCGCGAAACCGAGCAATCCAATCAGCGGGAACGTTCGAACTCCGCCGAAAGTGGAACCGCCGGCTCCGGTCTTATGCTCTTCGCGCTCGAGGCCAATCAGAAAAGAAAGAATGAACGCCAGCGTGAGCTTCGCCGCTTCCGGCGGCATCAACTGCGAAAATCCGTGGAACAATCGCGCACGCCTCCGCCGCATCGCATTTCGCTTACATCCAGATGCGGCCTTCAGGAACGCCTATGGAACGCCCAAGGAACGCTGGACGGGGAGGTTACCGGAGAAACGCCCGGAACTCAATCGGGCGCGCAAGAGCGTCGCACTTTAAGTCCGCATTTCCAATGTTAGAATTCGCACGGCCGAGATGCCCGAGCCGGGCACACGCAACGGCGCAAAGCTGGCGATTCGATCTGCATCGCCGCGCCCGAAACAGAAAGGGAAAGCATGAAACAAACGCTGATTGCTTTGATGATTCTCTTGGTCCTCGCAAGTTATGTTGGGCGGTCGGTCAAAGGTGCCGACACATCGCCGCAAACTTTCATTCGCGTTTCTTACTGCTTCGACACCGATTCAGTGCACGAGCAGCGCCAATCCAAAAAACAGAAAATCGTCCTCGGATATTCCTTGTCCACGCTCGATCCCAATTCCGAGGAAATAAAAGCCTGCAAGAAAATCGGCGCGCCGATGACGGGATACGTGCAAATATCCCCGCCGGTGGCCACGCCCGAATAGAGAGTATCGAGAACGGAATTTGAGGGTTACTCGCGAAACGAATCAGTGATTCTGACTCGATGGCGTCGAAGTTCCCCATCCGCTCGGCGTCGGCGTCCACTGCCGCGTCATAACGTCCGTCAGCGTAAGCGAAATGAGCAGCGCGAGCCAGAAGATCGCCGCGAGAACGATGATTTTCGTCAATCCAGAGCTGTACTTCACATGCATGAAGAACAGCACGACGAGAAGCATTTTCACGCCGGCGATCGCAAGCGCCGCCACGGTATTGAACGCGCCGAGATCGATATAGGCGACGCCAGTCGTCAAAGCCGTGAGGCACAGAAGCGCCACGAACACACTCACATACAATCGAACCGGTACGACATGCTCCGACATCAGTAGCGCCCTCCGATGAGATACAGCAGAGGAAAGAGAAAAATCCACACGATATCGACGAAGTGCCAGTACAGTCCGCTCACTTCGATCGGCGTGTAGTAGTCGGCCGAAAACCTCCCGCGCCAAGCCATAATTGTCATCACCGTCATAATTCCAAGCCCGATGATCATGTGCAGCGCGTGGAGGCCGGTCATGAAGAAATAGAAGCAAAAGAACAATTCCACCGAGCCAAGGGGCGCGTTGCCCGGAATTTCTTCAGTCGGAGCGAATCGCAGGCCGGGAACGAGCGAAGTGTCCCAGTGATGGGCCCACTCGTGGTACTTGATGCCAAGAAAAGCGGCGCCGAGAATCATCGTGAGAATCAAGCACACAACAAGCGCCTTGCGTTTCCCGGTCTGCGCCGCGTGCACCGCGAGAGCCATCGTCAAGCTGCTTCCGATTAGCACCGCCGTATTGATCGCGCCGAGACGGATATCGAGCAAACGGCTGCCCGCTTCAAACCCGGGCAAATAGAGCGCGCGGTAAATCGTGTAAGCCGCGAAAAGCCCTCCGAAAAAGAGAACCTCGGTGACCAGAAACACCCACATCGCCAGGGTGCTGGCCTCGCGCTGTTGCCCGGCGCCCTCGAATTGATGGCGCAGAGCAAGAGAACTCGTGCCCGCGGCGTGAACGCCGCCCGAGGGAAGCTGCGTCGAAGCCGTATCAGACATGCGCGCTCTCCGGCTCGGCGTAGGAATACGCCTCTTCGGTCACGATCGGAATTTCTTCAAAGTTCTCCGTCGGTGGCGGAGAAGGAGTCTGCCATTCGAGGCCCTTCGCTCCCCACGGATTCGGGCCGGCCACCGGGCCGTAACGAATCGACCAGAATAGATACACCAACGGGATCAGATAGCCGATGGCGAGAATCGAAGCACCGGCCGAAGACATCACGTTCAACACCTGAAATTCCGCCGGATAAACCGCATATCGCCGCGGCATGCCCAAATATCCGAGAACGAATTGCGGGAAGAACGTGAGATTGAAGCCCGCGAAAATCATCAGCGCGGCAAAGCGGGCCCAGCCGTCTGGATACATCCGGCCCGTGATTTTCGGCCACCAGAAATGAATGCCGCCGAGATATCCCATCACCGCGCCGCCGACCATGATGTAGTGAAAGTGCGCGACGATGAAGTACGTTCCGCTCAGATGAACGTCGGTAGCGAGCGACGCGAGGAACAGCCCCGTCAATCCGCCCATCGTAAACAATCCGATGAAGCCCAATGCGTACAGCATGGGCGCCTGATACGAAATCGATCCCTTGTATAGCGTCGCCGTCCAATTGAATACTTTGATGGCCGAAGGAATGGCGACGAGAAAACTCAATACCGAGAAAATCAATCCCGCATAGATGGATTGTCCGGTGACGAACATGTGGTGGCCCCAAACGAGGAAGCTCAAGACCGCAATCGCCATGCTCGAAAACGCCACGAAAGAATAGCCGAAGATTTTCTTCCTCGAGAACGCGGTTACCAGCTCGCTCACCACGCCCATCGCCGGCAAAATCATGATGTAAACGGCAGGATGCGAATAGAACCAGAACAGGTGCTGGAATAAAAGCGGATCGCCGCCGATGTTAGGATCAAAAATTCCAACGTGCAGCAATCGCTCGAGCGCCAGAAGGAAAAGCGTGATGGCGATCACCGGCGTCCCGAGAATGAAGATGATGCTCGTCGCATACATGGACCAGATGAAAAGCGGCAGCCGGAACCAAGTCAGTCCCGGCGCGCGCATCATGTGAATCGTGACGATGAAATTCAGGCCTGTGAGAATCGAAGAGAAGCCATTGATAAAAATTCCAACCGCCATGGCGATGACATGGGTATGCGCGTACGTGCTGCTGTAGGGCGTGTAGAACGTCCAGCCGGTGTCGACGCCTCCCGCCAGGATGGAGTAGAGCGTCAATGACGCGCCTACAAGATAGAGATACCAGCTCAAAAGGTTGAGCTTCGGAAATGCCAGATCGCGCGCTCCGACCATCATCGGCACAAGAAAATTTCCAAGCGTCGCGGGAATCGATGGAATCAGGAAGAAGAACACCATGACGACGCCGTGCACTGTGAACAGCTTGTTATACGTTTCCGGTTGCACCAGCGCGCCCTGCGGCTCAATGAGGTGCATCCGCATCAACATCGCGGCCGTGCCGCCGACAACGAACATGAAGGTGATGGACGCCAGATAGAGAAGACCGATGCGCTTGTGGTCCGTCGTCAGGAGCCACGATTTGATGCCGTAACTCGCGTTCAAATAATTAACGCGCGAGGCGGCGGGCGCTTCCAGCACGGCCGTGCTCATTTCGACTTCCTTTCTTCCGCACCCAGCGACTTCACGTAAGCGATCAACTGCAATACCTGTTCCTCATTCACCTGGCCCTGAAATGTCGGCATCACCGGCGTGTAATTCGGCAGTGGCATCGAGTTCGGATTCACGATGGCCTGGCGAATGTACGTTTCGTCGACAACTCGCGTTTCGCCGCTGCGCAATTTCACCGGATGGCCGTAAAGGCCCTGCAGAACGGGTCCGCGCCCCGAACCGTCGGCGATGTGGCAAGTGATGCAGCCGAGCTGCGTAAACAGCCGCTCGCCCGCCTGCGCCATCGATTCGTTCTGCGCGCCGCCGCTCAGCCAATTGGCGTAGTCGGTCGGCGTCATCACGTAGACCCAGCCGATCATCCCGGAGTGTTCCGCGCCGCAATACTGCGCGCAAAAAAAATGATACGTGCCCACCTTCGTCGCCTGAAACCAGATCGAGGCATAGCGGCCTGGCAGAACGTCCTTCTTTATGCGAAACGCGGGAATGAAAAAATCGTGGATCACGTCTTCCGACGTCATCGTCAGCTTCACCGGGACGCCGACGGGAACGTGCAGCTCGTTGATCTCGCGCGGGCCTTCCGGATGCTGCAGGTGCCACATCCACTGCTTGCCGACGACGAAAATCTCCATCGACGCGTTTGGTGGCCGCGAATTCCGGAAATATACGCTCGAACTCCACACGAAAATAACCGCGCAAATCAGCGTGGGAATCACCGTCCAGCCGATCTCGAAAACCATCGACGTATGCGTCTCGGGCGGGCGTTCATCCTCCGAGCGCCGCCGGTATTTCACCATGAAGTAGAAAATCACCGTGAAGATAAGAATCGTGAAGAAAAGGGTAATGGCCGTCAGTGCGTACTGAAGCTGGTCCACGCTCGAAGCCGTCGTGGATGCGTCTTCCGGCTTGAGCGGAAAGCCCGGCCCCGCCAGAGCCATTGCCGCGAATAAGAGATTAGACATGCCCGTGAAGTTGCCGCCCTTGAGTTCCGCCGCCACGCCCCGCCCGGCCGTAATTCTCCTGGCGAAACAAAACGACGATGAGAATCGCGATGCCAAGAACAGTGAGAAGCCCGGCGATTCGAATCACGCGCGAAATGATCAGCCCGTATTTCCCCGTGATGGGATCGTAGTGATAGCAATACAAAAGAATCTGGTCCACCGGCGAGCCGATTTTCCCTGCCGACGCCTCGACCAATGCGAGCCGCAGATCCGTCTTCGGATAGTTGACGCCGTAAAAATATCGCGCCAGCTTTCCATCCGGCGTCAAAACCATGATGCCGCTCGGGTGCGCGTATTGTCCGGACACCCGGTCAAACGCGTATCGAAAGCCAACCGCGTCGGCCAGAGCTTTGATTTGCGACTGCTCGCCCGTCAGAAAATGCCAGCCGTCTTGTGTTCCGCGCCGGTTGTACATTCCCGTATAGAGCGCGTGCTTTGCTTCGGAATCGATCGGCCGGTCGGTTGGATCGAAACTCACGGAGACGATTTCGTAGTCCGTGCCCAATCTGAGCGATATTTCCTTGAGACTGCGCGTCAATGCGTTGAGAACTTCGGTACAAAGCATCGGGCATTGGTAATACACCAGCGTCAGGATCACGGGCTTGCTGCCGAAAAATTGGCGCAGCGCGACGCGTTGCCCCTTTTCATCGCGAAAGGTCAAATCGAGCGGGATGGATGAATTGAGCTTCTGCTCGAGCGCAACATCGCGCAGCAAATCCGGGCGCACGCCGGCGCCTTGCATCGGCGCGGAATCGTCCGCCGGCGGCTGCGCATAGTTGATCTGCGCCTTTGCAGCGCTGCCGCAAAGCGTCGCGGCAAAAATGCCCGCGATGACGAATCTCCTGATTTGGCGCTTGCTGGTCATTATTCGCTTCCCTGAGCCGATTTCCCCTGATCCGGCGGTGCGGCCGTGTGGAGCGCTGCGTCCGGCGCCGTGCCTCCGGGTCGAGCGGGCAATCCGCGCTCGAGAATCAAGCGCATCGCGCGATCGATCGGAATTCGCACGACAGCATTCCCCCGGTCCACCCAGCCGTAACTATTCAACGTGTCGTGCTGCGTCTCCCAATAATCGTGGATTTCTTTCTGAGGCGCGGTTTGCAGTTTCGGCGATGGCGGCAGCGTGCGCGCGTTTTCGAATGGCGACGCCTCGGGACCGAGAGTCTGTGTCTGCCCGAAATAGCCGAACATCAACCTCATGCCAAACGCGATGCCGAGAAGCACGACAATCATCACCACACCGAATTTCAGAAGGCTCGACGGGTTGGCGTCGCGCGTCTCGTAGCCTGCGCCGTTCGGCGGCTGCGGCGATGTGTGAGGATCAATCGCCATGCGCGGCTACTCCTTCAAATCGAGGATCATGCAGCGGCAGCACCGGCCTGCGCTTCAATTGCCAGGCGTATGACGCGACCCACAGCCCGCCGATCGCGATTGGCAGCGTGAGATCGAATGGATGCAGCCGCGGCCCCCCCGGCTCGAATGCCGGAACCACCAGCCAGAAGACATCTACGAAACTGATGAAAATCAGCGCGCCCGCAACGATCGCAAGCGCCTTCATCTGGCGTTTCACTCCGCGCTGCAAAAGAAGCAAAAATGGAATCGCGAAATGAAAAATGATGAGGAACACCGCAAGCCGCGCCCAACCGCCCTCGGCGCGCACGACGTACCACGAGATTTCTTTCGGCAAATTGCCCGACCAAATAATCAAGAATTGCGAAAACGACAAGTAAGCCCACAACATTACAAACGCCAACAGAAGATTGCCGAGATCGTTGAACTGGTCGGGCGTGACCACCGCCGCCATCGGCTCGTAATTCGAGAGCATGCGCGCGACGAGAATGGCCACTGACATCGCGCCCAGCACGCCGACCATCATGTAGATCATTCCGAAAATCGTCGAATACCAGTTCGGCTGCAGCGACATGATCCAATCCATCGCGGCGTACGTCGTCGTCAGTCCGTAGAGGATCAATCCCGGCCCGCTCATTCCCTCCAGACGTTTTGCGAGGACGGGATCGCCCGTCTCGTCCTGTTCCGCCGACCATTTGTTCAGGAAATAGCTCAGCGTGAACCACACCAGGAAATAGATCACGACTCGAGCCATAAAAAAATTCGGGTTGAGATACATCCGTTTGAATTTCATTATCGGATCGCTGCCCAATCCGCCCGGGTGCGCCCACGGAAAAAGCGTCTTTAAGCCGAATATCAGCGGCAGAAATAGAATCAGCATCAATGGAAACGTGCGCGTCGCTGCTTCTAGAGGGCGCCGGATCGGCAATCCCCATTCCCCGCCGGTCAAATGATGCAGCATCAGAATGGCCATCGAGCCCAGCGGAAATCCGATCCAGAACACGTACGCGAGCAGATATGACCGGTAAAACTGCACCGGATTCCGCAGAAAGAGCGTCGAAGAAGTCAGCAGCGCCAGCAGGCCGACGAGCACGCCCGCGCGAATCGCGCGATCGAAATTCGGGCTTTGCCGATCGTTCATTATTTCTGCCCCGTCAATTTTTCGCGCTGATCTTCAGGAATGTCCGCCGGCGTCGCGTTCTGGCTCAATTGCAGCGCGCGGATGTAAGCGGCGATTCGCCAGCGATCTTCCGGGGTCACTCGCGCCGCGTAGCTGTACATGTTGCCGAAGCCATTCGTCATCACGTCGAAGAAGTGCCCCACCGGCGCCTGCCGCAGGCGATCGATGTGAAACGATGGCGGCTGCGGAAATCCCCGCTGCACGATCATGCCGCGCCCGCTGCCCGTGTAATCGTGGCACGGCGTGCAATAAATGTTGAAGCGCTGCTGCCCGCGCAAGATGTCGTTTGCCGTGATCGGAAATGGAAACGTAACCGCATCCTTGCCGTCGATTTTCCCTTTATAGAGATGATCGTCAATCCTGAGCTGGCCGCGCGCCACAGTGCCCGGCACGGGCTGCCGCTCCGACCGTCCATCGTCGAAAAATGTGGTTGCGGCGTAAGTCTTGTACTTCGGCTGAACGTGCATATCGAGACGGCATCCCGCAAGCGCCGCAGCGCTGCACAGGACGACGGCGAGCAGCGCGCCGCCAAGCGGCAATCTGCCGCGAAGTAGCCGCGCCTCATGCGAGCGCTCCGCATTCAAACGAAATGTGCCGTTACGCATCGATCTCATACACGCCTTGAGGATTCAGCGCCTCGAGGAACACTCTCGTCTTTGCGAGATCAAACTTTTTGTCTCGCGCCTTGATGCAAAGAAAAAAACGATCGCGCGTGGCCAACGCAAATCGCGGAACGTTGAAAACCGGGTGATATGGCGTTGGCAGCCCGTTCATCGCCAGCATTCCGAAAACGGCGGCGAGCGCCGCTCCAAGCACCGTCATCTCGAATGTGATTGGAATAAACGCGGGCCAGCTGTTGTGCGGCTTCCCTCCGATGTTCAATGGAAAGCTGATTACGTTCGGATAGTATTGAAGGAAGAATCCGCCCAGGCATCCAAATAGGCCGCCGAGAAACACCACGATGGGTAAGCTCGTGTGATGAAAGCCGCACGCGTCGGCAAGCCCTTCCACCGGCATCGGCGTGAACGCATCGATCCGGCGATAGCCTTCCTTTTGCGTGCGCTCGGCCGCATGCAAAAGTGCTTCAGGAGTTTCGAACTCCGCCAGCAATCCGTAGATTGGCTGCTTTTTTATCATCAGCAATTCCGCAACACTTCTAATCCTCGCTAATTTCCGGATTCGGATTTCTCAGTTTCGCCAGGTACGTTGTGCGCGGCCGCGTATTGAGCTCGCCGAGCAAGCTGTAATTTCGCGACTGCGCCTTGAGCTTCGACACGCGGCTCTCCGGATCGTTGATGTTTCCGAAAATAAGCGCGCGCGACGGGCACACAGCCTGGCACGCCGTCACGATTTCGCCGTCTCTCACAGTGCGATCTTCTTTCTCCGACTCGATCTTCGCGGCATTAATTCTCTGCACGCAGTACGTGCACTTCTCCATCACGCCGCGGCTTCGCACTGTCACGTTCGGATTGCGCAGGCCGAATAGGCTCGGCGTCGTCCAATCCGAGAACAGCAGGAAATTGAACCGGCGCACTTTGTACGGGCAATTGTTCGAGCAGTAGCGCGTCCCGACGCACCGGTTGTAAACCATTTCGTTCAAGCCTTCATCGCTGTGAACCGTCGCTCCCACCGGGCAAACCACTTCGCACGGCGCGTTTTCGCACTGCTGGCACATCACGGGCTGGTAGTAGGTCTCTGGATTGTCGAGATCGCCGCGGAAATAGTTGTCCACGCGGATCCATTGCATGTCGCGGCCCTTCGCGACTTCTTCCTTCCCCACCACCGCAATGTTGTTTTCGGATTGGCATGCAACCACGCACGCGCCGCATCCCGTGCAGCTGTTCAGATCGACGGACATTCCCCACGCATAGCCCTCGTACTTGTAATCGGTATAGAGCGACGTGCGCTTCGTCGTGATTTCTTCCGGGTCCCTCGCAAAATCGGGATTCTTCCGGAATTCTTCGAGTGTGCCGATGCGCAGAACGTCGCGCTCGAATGCCGTCACGCTCTCCTCTTCGACTTTTTTTCCGTTCTCGTCGATCAGGTGATGCCGCTGCGTCGTCGCCAGCGGATAGGTCTCGCCGGTCTTCGCAATTTGCAGCCCGCTCGCGACCCACGCCGCTGATGATGTGCGCAGCAGATACGCGTTGAATCCCACTCCGGTGCCGACATGCCCGCATCGCCGCCGCCCGTAACCAAGATGCAGGGTCGCGACGCCGTTCGCGTGGCCCGGCGAGATCCACACCGGTCCGCGGATGCCTCTACCGCCGAGGGCCAGCTTGACCATGTCGCCGTTCGTCACACCCAAGCTCTCAGCCGTCGTCGGGCTAAGCATCACGACGTTGTCCCACGTCAATTTCGTCAGCGGCTTCGGCAATTCCTGCAGCCAGCCGCTGTTGGCATGGCGGCCGTCGCCGATCGTCGGGTCCGGGCGGAAGACGACGATCAGATTTCCCGCGATGGCAGCTTGCTTCTGTTGCGCAGCATCGATGCCGGCAGAATTAGCAGTTGCTGCGCGTGCGGGAAACGCCGTTCCTGCCATCACGCCATCGTGCAGCGTCGTCTCCCAGAAATCTTCGAACTGCTTATCGCTTTGTTTTGCCTCCCGCTGCGAGCCCCAGTAGCCGCGCACGATGTCGTGGCCCGATTTCTCGCTTTCGCCCGCGAGCGTGGAAACGAGCTCGTGCCCCGACTTTCCGTTGTAGAGCGGCGCGATCAACGGCTGCACGATTCCCACGGTTCCGTCGTACGCGCGCGCATCGCTCCACGATTCGAGGAAATGCGCTTCGGGAATGTGCCAGTGGCAAAGTTCGGCGGTCTCGTCGTTGTAAAGGCCGAGATGAATCCGCAGCCCGACCTTCAGGAATTTCGAAGTGAAATCCAAGTCCGCCGGCGCCGTATAAACGGGATTACTGCTCAGTATCACCAGCGCGCTCACCTGTCCGGCGTCAATTTCCTTCAAGAGCTCCGCGATTCCGTCCGTCGCCGGACTAACTTCGAGCGGATCGGTGTACACAACCGTCTTGCCCGCATTGCCCAACGCCTGATTCATCGCGTGAACGAGTGCGTGCACGGCTGGCGGCTGAGATTCGCCCACGATGATCAAGCTCGTTCCATGATGCTTGTGAAGATCGCGGACGAGAGCGTTAAACCAATTAGCTTCGTCAGCCGGCGCCAGCAAACTTGCCCCGTGCCCGGGAACGCCGACCGCCGCTGCCAGCGCGCGCGCAAACGCCTCAATCGCCGCCGGGTCGAGCGCTCGCCGGTGATCCGCCATCGCGCCGGTATTCGACGGCGTCGTTTCCAGCACGTAAAGCCTATTCATCCCCGCGCTCGGATTTTCGACACGGCGGCGATTTGCGAAATCGCGCGCGTAGCGCACGCTGGTCGGGCCGCTGCAGAGAAAATCAGCGTCGAGCGATACGATCACATCGGCCTGATCGAACCGGTACACCGAATTCACATATTGGCCGAACGCCAGCTCCGCACCTTCGCGCCCGCTGTACGGGCCGCACGGTTCGTGCGCGTACCACTTCGCTTCCGGAAATTGCGCGAGCAGCGCTTTCATTTGCGAAGCGAAGGTCGGCGAAGTCGTCGCGTCGGTCAGAATCCGCAGCCCCGCGCCCTTCGTTGTTTGCCATTCGGCTCGCGCGTTCGCAATCGCCGTCGAGAATCCGGGCCAATCGCTGATTCGTCCTTCGTGCACCACCACCTGCGAGCGATCCGGATCGTAAAGTCCCAGCACCGACGCTTGCGCAAAAATGTCCGTCGCTCCCAGGCTTCCGGGATGCTCCGAATTCCCTTCGATCTTCGTCGGCCGGCCCATGTGGCTTTCGACGAGCAGCCCCATCGCGCCGTTCGTCCCCGGCATGGACGTCGCATAAAAGAGCGGCTTGCCCGGAATAATTTCTTCCGGCGGCTTCACGTATGGAACAATTTTCTCCGTCGGAAGTTTTGTGCACGCGCTCAAGCCGGAGAGCGCCGCCGACGCCGCCATCAGTTTCAAGATGTCGCGACGCGCCACGCCATTGCTCCGCGGCTCTTTCGCCGGATCGTTCGGGAATTCGTGGTGGAGAAAAGCCTCGCACTCCGGAGTGCCGGCAAGCTCCTCGAGGCTCCGCCAGAAGCGCTTCCCGTCTCCCCGCGCGAGCGCCGCGCGCGCAGCCGCAATATCGAGCGGTCGATCTTGCGCTCGAACTGACGGCGACTCGTCCTCGTGTTCGTGACTTCCGAAAATTCTTAATTTTTCGCTCATCGGTGGCACGTCGAACAGTTCGTCAAACTCTTGATTTTGTATTCCCGCACCAATCTCCGCCCCAGCTCGAGCTGGTTCGACGGCGCCTGGTACGTCGTGCTGAACACATACTCTTTTGGCCGCACGTATTTCTCCGGTTCGCGGTGGCATCCCAGGCACCACGACATCTGCAGCGTGTTCGCCGCCCACGTCAGCGGCATTTCGGCGATGGGTCCGTGGCACGTGGTGCATCCGATGCCTTTCGCCACGTGGATGCTGTGATTGAAATACACGAAATCCGGCAGCGCGTTCACGCGCGTCCATTCGATCGATTTGTCGGTCTGGTAGCTCGCGCGCACGGGCTCGAGCATCGGCGCATTCGTCCAAATCTGCGAATGGCAGGTCATGCACGTCTGCGTCGGCGGCAATCCGGCGAACGAAGATGTCTCCACCGACGTATGGCAGTACCGGCAATCGATTCCAAGCTCTCCCGCGTGATGCCGGTGGCTGAACGGTACCGGCTGCACTCTGGGCTCATTCACATCCGTCACGTACGGCGAGCCGCTCAACGCGTAGACCACATAGCCGAGCAGCGCGATGACGAACGCCGCGCCATAAATGCTCATGCGCGAGATCAGGTTCGTACTGTGATGAAATATTTGTGGCATCGAAACCTATTGCGCCGCCCGATTCCAATTCAAGCCGCCCGGGCGAATTACGAATCCTCCGTTATTTTTTCTCTTCCTCTTCCACCAGCGTCCGCATTTCGGAAATCGAAATCACCGGCAAATACCGAATGAAAAGGTAAAGGAGCGTCAGGAAAAGACCGATCGTTCCGACGAACGTCATGTAGTCCCAGCGCGTCGGGTAGTACATTCCCCACGACGACGGCAAAAAGTCGCGGTGAAGGCTCGTCACGACGATCACGAATCGCTCGAGCCACATGCCGACGTTCACGATCAGCGATATCACAAAAAGCGCGGGCACGCTCGAGCGCACCTTTCGGAACCACATGATTTGCGGAATCAAAATATTGCACAGGATTAGCGACCAATACGCCGGCCAATACGGGCCCGAAAAGCGGTTGAGAAATGCGTACCGCTCAAACGTATCGGCGCTGTAAAACGCCATGAACGTTTCCATCATGTAGCCGTACGCAACGATCAAGCCCGTCGCGAGCATCACCTTCGCCATGTTCTCGAGGTGCCGCATCGTGATGAAATCTTCGAGGTGGTAATACTTCCGGATGGGGATGGCGAGCGTCATCACCATGGCAAAGCCCGAGTAAATCGCGCCAGCCACAAAATACGGCGGGAAAATCGTTGTATGCCAGCCCGGCACGATGGCTGCGGCGAAATCGAAGCTCACCACCGTATGCACGGACACAACGAGCGGAGTCGCGAGCCCTGCTAATAGCAGCGAAGCTGTTTCGTAACGATGCCAGTGCACGGCGGAGCCGCGCCAGCCCATCGCCAGAATTCCGTAAATCACCTGCTTGACTCGGCTCTTCGCGCGATCGCGCAGCGTCGCAAGATCCGGAATCAATCCCACGAACCAGAACAAGAGCGATACGGTCGCGTATGTCGATACCGCGAACACGTCCCACACCAGCGGGCTGCGGAATTGCGGCCACGTGCCCATCGTGTTCGGGTATGGAAATAGCCAATACGCAAGCCACGGCCGCCCCATATGCAGCAGCGGAAACATGCCCGCGCAAGCCACGGCGAATAGCGTCATGGCTTCCGCGAAACGATTGATGGACGTGCGCCATTTCTGACGGAGAAGTAGAAGGATTGCGGAAATTAGCGTGCCGGCGTGCCCGATCCCGATCCACCAAACGAAATTGACGATCGCGAATCCCCACCCGATCGGAATATTGATGCCCCAGATGCCCACGCCGACGACGAACAAATACGTCACCGCGTACATCAGCATCATCAGCAGCGCAAACGAAATTGCGAAGCCAACGAACCAGCCGCGCCTCCGCCGCTGCCCGAGGACGATCGAGCTGATTTTGTCGCTGACCGATCCAACCGTGTATCCGGGCTCGAGGACCGGGGCCCCGGCGGAAATGTCAGAGGCTCTGTGGAGACTTTCAGGTTCCAATGTGAAGTCCCAAGTAGCGTCGAAAATCGAATCGAGATTTTGTTTCTACTGCCCCAGGAACAGGTCGCTGCAGGTCTGCTCTTGACGAGTAACCGGAAAGATCGATGAACGACAGCCTCGCTGAATGCGCGGCGCCTCATCGAGGAGCTCGAGGTTCGGGTCCGTCCCAACCCGAAAAACCGATTGCGCTCCCGTCCGGCCCCCAAAGAACGCAGTAGAATAAAACTTGAACGCCTCCTAAGCAAGATGAAACGAAGAATTTCCGCGAGCTCCGCGAAGAAAAAGCGTGCACGTTTGCAGAATCTCATTAAGATGTGTGGTCTCCATGGCCATTAAACGGGATTATCACCGCTGGTATTCATCGCGGCTCGGGCACGACATGGTCGTTCTCTCCTACGGCCATTGGGGCGCGCCTCTCATGGCGTTTCCAACGAGCGGCGGCGATGAATGGGAATACGAGAATCAGGGCATCGTCGAGACGCTCGGCCAATTCATCGACGGCGGGAGGTTGAAATTTTTCTCGGTCGGGCAAGTGAGCGGAGAGAGTTTTTACAATAAAGGTGCGCATCCGTTTCATCGCAGCTATGTTCAATCGCAATACGATGCGTACATTCGCTCAGAAGTCGTTCCCTTCATCTGGGACAGTTGCAAGACGCCCGGAATTCCGATTTCAACATTCGGCGCGTCGCTCGGCGCCTATCACGCCGTGAATTCACTTTTCAAACATCCGAACGTGATCAAGCGCTGCTTCGGCCTTTCTGGCCACTACGACATGAAGCGCTTCATGGACGGAATGTACGACGACAATTTCTATTTCAATAATCCCGTGGACTATCTGCCGAATCTTTCCGATCCCGGAATGATTGCAGAACTCGCTACATGCGACATCCACATCGCCACGGGCACCGGCCCATGGGAACACAGCGGATCCTCCTACTATCTCGCCTCAATTCTCTCGAATAAAGGCATCCCGCATCACCTCGACGATTGGGGACCTCAAGGTGGCCACGACTGGCCCTACTGGAAACATCAAATGTGGGAATACGTAAACCAGCTCTTCTAAGCAGGAAATAAAAATGGGTGAAAACGCTTTCGGCTCGAGCGAATTCGACTGTTTTTTCTGAATTAGGGGGTCGGAGCTTCAGCTCCGACGTTAAGGGCGGCTGCTGGTCGAGGCTTTAGCGCCAAAGGACACTCTGAAATCCTGTGAGGAGATTGATACTTTTTATTCCAGCCCAAACCGATCGAGGACGTACCGCCCCTTCTTGATCACCTGATCTTCATCGATCCAAACATCGCAATTTCTCGTGAGCACGTCCACATGCGTCTGTGATTGCCAATTTGCATGCGTCTGGCTACCGTACGGGTCGCCGAACGCCAGATGCACTCCCGGCAACTTCTCATCCTGCAAAAGCACGCCAATCATTTCCCGAAGCCCAAGGTTCGTTCCGAACGCAAGCTCGCCCACGCGATCGCTATTCTCATCCGTGTGGCAATAATTCCAGAATTCCTCTTCGAGATCTCGCCGCTCGCACGCAGCATCTTTCAGCCGCCCCGCTTCGAGTTCCAGCACCAGAGGCGTTTCTTCGAGGCTTCCGTACTTCGCGTTGAAGTGATCGCCGGCCGTTCCATCGCAGACAAACGTGCCATCCACGCGCGCCGGCGTCGTAAAAACTTCTCCCGCCGGCAAATTCGACCAATACCTCGGGCTGATCAACCCGCTCGTCTTCACCCAATCGAGCATCGGATCGAAAGTCGCTGTGATCGAAGTCCCGCCCTTCGTCGAAACTTTCAGCACCGTCGCTGACCGCATCCGTTCGCGCAATCGGTCGCTCAATCGATCTACTTGCGTATAATCCGCGCGCATTCCTTCGCGCATGATTTGCGGCGTCACGCTCACCATGTGCGCGTAACGAATCTGCCGCCGCTCGACAACTCCAACGATCTGCTTCCGCGCGCCAAGCTCCCCCGGCAGCGGCTGGAAGCAGAGAATCCCAGCGTCCGCCGTTTCAAGGCCCGCAAGCACTTCTTTCGGCGCGCCGGTGAGCGGCCGCGGCGAGTAATCCTCGACACGATATCCGTTCCAATTCGCGCGTTGCTCCGCGAGCGCATACGCGAGGCCCGTGGCCACTTCGCGGCTCGGCTCGTCGAACACCAGCGCCACATTCTCGCCCGGACGAATCGCGAGACACGTCTCCACCGCGTTTTTCGCTCCGGCCAACAGCTCCGGATTCACGTTCTTGATTTGGATCGCACCCATATCTCTTCTATTTCGATCGCGCACTCGATTCTGCTGCGCCGATCGCACCCGCCTGCTTCTATCTTAAATTGGATTGTCCGAACGACGCCTCAATTTTATTTGGATTGCGTTTCTCCGTCAAAGGCGTCATTTATTCGCGCGCAGATTTAACCAGAATCCGGCTTCCCACGCGCGATTTGAAAAGGAGCGCAAATGAATTTCGCTCGAATCGCCTTCGCCTCGCTCGGCGGCTTCGTCGCGTACTTCCTTATCGGTGGCCTCGCGTTCGTTCTAATACCGTCGCTCAAAACTGAATTCCAGAAATACCCGGCCATATATCGCAATCACGAAGGACAGATGAGCAATATGCCATTCGGAATGATTGCTATATACCTCTCGGTGGTGATCCTTGCAGTGATGTACGCGATGTCATACCGCGGCGGCTCGGGCCTCGCTGAAGGCGCTCTCTTCGGCGCACTAATCGGCGTCTTCGTAATCTGCGCCTTCGTGATTCACAACTACGTCAATCTAAATATCGGAATCAAGCTCATGCTCGAACAAGCCATAGCCTATTTCATCGAATGGCTTGTTGTGGGCATCGTGATCGGCCTGATTTACCGTCCTTTAGCGCCGCACTGATCGAACCGCACGAATATCGGCAGCCTCGAACGAGCACGACGCTTGACACCTTTTGGCGCCCCGCGTCATCAAACTTTGGGATGATTGTGTGCAGTGGATCCCGTGAGGGCAGGCGGACGACGGCCCTCACGATAACGAGGATAATTTATGAAAACTTTCAAATATCTTTTACTAGCCGCCGTCGCTGGAATTTTGTTCACGATCTCCGTGCCGAAAGCAAACGCGCAAGTCAGCGTCACCGTCGGAGTCGAACCTGTTTGCCCTTACGGCTACTATGACTACGCTCCTTATGCTTGTGCTCCCTACGGCTACTACGGCCCCGAATGGTTTTCAGGTGGCGTGTTCATCGGCGTCGGCCCGTGGTTTCATGGACCCGCCGAATTCCACGGCCACGTAAATAATCATTTCGATCCCAACCACGGCTATCACGGGCCAGTGCCGCACCCGGGCGACAAACCTGAGCCAAACAAGCGGGTCGATAAAGTCGCACACTTCAAAGGAAACGAAGTGCGTGACGGCCGCGGCCACGTAACCGGCAAACACTAACAACGCATCCGAACCGGCACCAGGGATCGAGTGATCCCTGGGAAGGGCTCAAAACGAGCGCCGTGGAATTCCACGACGCTCGGTGCGCTCGAGGACTACCTCTTGCTCTTGAGGTGCAACAGCGCGAAGTGAGATTTCACTGCAGGAGTGACGTTGTGGCGTTCCGCGGGCGACTTGGCGCTGGCGATCACGGGCAGAGTGATAACGGCGAGCATCACAACGAAGAGTGCCTTTTTGAGACTCATTTTGGTGTATTTCCTTCCGATCGATCTTCCGGATGCCTCGTGCGCTCCGGTAAGAGGGTACGGCCTGACCAACACCATGATTGTGCGCAGGGCCGTTTCCAGCAATGGAGCACCGGTACCGAAGGGACTAGACCGAACGTTTACGCCGCTCGGCGTGTCACGCGCATCGCAAAAAAGCATCTAATTCGGCGTGTGATAGAATCCCGGCTCTGAAGTACGGAGGATTGAAAATGACTGAAAACGAAAATTCGGACCATGCCAAGCTGATGGAATTGCTGGAAGAGGCGAAGCCGCTGATGCTTCCGATGTTTCCTGACCAGCAAAAAGTGTGGCTCGCAGAGAGTCCGCTCGCTCAGGAGATTAATTCGATTCTCGCGAATCACCCTGAGTATTACGCTGAAGTACGCTCAGTCGTCGGTGCAGTTTTCCCCGAACCAAAAGCAAAGGCCGACGCAACATCATCCGGCAGCTGAAGCGGCGTCGGAAGCGTGCTGAGCGATACCTTTTGGTACCAACTCGTCTCCGCGTCAGCGATTCCGGTCTCGGCAAACCATGGCCGAAAGCAAAATCCAGATCAATCGCGCTCCCGTCCTCACGCTCTGGGCGACCACCGTTGCTGAGCGGCTTGGTTTCCATCAGGACGAAGCGCTCTCTCTCGGCAAAGCTGTCGCAGGGCTGACGGCTCAATCCAAGGGGAGACGCCTCGGAATATTTAATCCCGCGCCGAAAGACATCAAGAAAGCGCGCGCGCAAAAACGTGGCGAAGAATTCTTAGTTGAGCTTTGCGGGCGGCAAATTCCGGCGATCAACACAGCGGATGGAGTTCGCGCCGTGAACAAGAACTCGCCGATTGACGCGAAGAGTGTGGAGCGATATCTCGAAAGCAAGTTCGGCGAATCGCTCGGCGCTGCACGCGCCGCGATGCGCGGGCTCGCAAAATCCTTCCGCCCAGAACAGCTTTCGCAGAGTGCGTTCAGTCTCTACGAAACATTCCGGCCGTCAATTCCAGAAGGCGTAACCGGCTGGGGCGCCAAAGGAAATTTGGATCTCGATCGCATCCGGTCGCTCGCGTCAGAAAAGTAACGCGCGCACGCCATGCAGCGAAGTCGGCGCGTTAGCGGAACCAGCCTGGATCGGCGCCGGCTCGGCGGCCTTGATCGGCGAGGCTGTCCAGCTGTCTCTCTAGATTTTGCCTGCGATCCTGAAGCGCTTTCAGTTCGGCGTTTCGGTCGTGGATGATGATGACATTCTGCGCGAGGCCCGTCGAAGGATCCATCGACGCGGGCCCGGCCTTTGCGATTTCATCCTTCTTTTGCTCGATCTGCTGATCAACCGCGGCGATTTGATCCTTTATCACACGCGCCTTCTCGCGCCAAAACGCTTCCTTATCCGCGCTCGGGGATTGCGTCTCATTTTCTCCGGGGTACGCGCCTGAATTTCCGCCCTCCGGTGAGCTGTCGGTGGAAGTGCCGCTGCCTACTTCCGAAATTGTTCCGTGGATGTGCGCCAAATCGTCGCCGGTGTAAACACGTTTCGCTTTGGAATTATCTTTTTGAGCTTTCGCGGCGCGCGCTGCGTCGCCGAGCGATTGTGGTTTGTTGCCGGTGTCAGTTTGCGAAGTGCCCGGCTGCGGTGCCGCTTGCGCGGGCGCGGGAGTCTGGGCTGGCGGCGCTGACGCCGACTGCGCATTTGCCGAAGCCGCCGGCCAGAAAAGCAATAGCAGCAGCGCCAGAAGCGCGAGGCCCGATCTGCGGCACTCCTGGCTCGAAACAGAGAATGCCGGTTGCGGAATCTCTCGAATGCTTTTCATTAACGACCTCCGCCGATCCGTAAATATTAAGAAAACGTTATCGGGAGTGGAGGGAGCGGTCAAGGAAGCCGCGGCGGCGCGTTTCACATGGCATACCTGTCCTCTATGACAGGGCGAATGGCGTGCTTTTCTTTTAGCGTTTTCATAGGCTCGTGGGCGCGGGTCTGAGACCTGCCCGGCAATTTCCGGGCCGCTAATCACGTCCGAAAGCACCCCCTTTTCGTTCCCGGTTAGAAACGACCTCGATCTTTTGTTTTCTATGGCTTACAGCGATTTCTAATCGTTTTGGTGTACCGATCAGAATTGAGCGGATTCCCGGTTCGGCCGCTCTGTTAATCGCACCGTGTATGTACCTTTCGGTCATAGCTCCGCAACCACCCTAGCAGGCTGTTGGCGGAAAATCAAACGGGTGTGATGTAAGGATTGGGTGGGAGACTTCCGACCGCAGAAATGTAGATCAGTCCTTCAGAGGTGAAACCGTTCGAACCTCGAGCGCGCCCCGTAGGTGCATCCTACGGCGTCTCATCGAATTTGATGACGAAAATGAACGGCGCCGAGAAGGAACAGACCGAACGCGACCGCGAAGCAAACCCAGAACACCAGGATGGCAGGATCTTTCCAATTTACGCGCATGATTCGAAAACGCTCATCCGCGCGAACTCGGGTCAGATGGTATCGATTTTCCAAGAATGAATTCATTACGAACGCGACGTAAAAAACGGCGCACGCCAGCACGAAAAATCCGTCGTGAAATAGTAAATGGACTCTTTCCCTGTCTGCATCAGAGACGAATTTCATCGTCACGTAAAACGAAACGCACGGAGCAAGCAAGTATGTGAACAGATTCGTAACGATTCGAGGAATCCCAGCCCGCGTCAACACATTGGGCTTCCCCCAATCACTCCACAGCCATTTCCAAAACTCAGCCATCGCAGTCACCTCCTGCACACAAATGGAATAACCGTCGAACCGTGCTGCCACTATTCGGTCGCCGGCATACTCCTTGCCGTCGCTGAGCCAGTGTAGCTCACCTCTTTAGAGGCGAGGCTTTTCGGCCCTTGCTTCGACCCGGTCACCCCAAAATTCAAAATCCTCGGGTCTGAAGACCCGAGCTACATTAGATTCCGCGTGGTGACTAGATCTCCGCTGCCGCACCACTCCGCCCAATTCTCATCGCGATCACACCAGCGGGCCTCGAGGGTAAATTTCAGAATATTTCCGCGGCGCAGCTTCGTGCACGGGCGCGCTAGCGTCAGTTGATCGCGTTGATCGAGCGCACGCGAGCACGGCGAAGGATGGGCGGAAGGCGGGCGCAGCAAGCAGCGCCCCTACGAAAGAACGGGCGGGTCTGCCCTTCGGCGATGGGCTCAGTCCGCCTCGGCGGACGCCCGTACGAGGAGACGGAATGGGACCGCCCGCCCTTGCTTCGCAAGGATCGGGCGCCCGGCAATGCAGATTCCTCAGGGAATCCTCGTCGGATGCCCTTCGGAATGGCAGTTCTCGGTAAGAGCCGAAAGATCGGCAAAAAAGTTCTTGACATATTCCCATATAGGCATATGTTAGGAGCATGGCAAGGGCGGCGACAACCTCGGATGCGTTTAATGCTGTGGCGGAGCCGCGGCGGCGGGACATCCTGAACTATCTGGCGATGCAGGAGAGATCCGTCAGCGAGATTGTGGACGCCATGGAGATAGAGCAGCCGTCGGTTTCGAAGCATCTCAAAGTATTGAAAGGTGTTGGCCTGGTGGAGGCGCGGAGGGAGGGCCGGCAGATGCTTTACAAGGTGAATGCGATGGCGATCCGGCCGTTGCACGAATGGACGAGCACGTTCGAGCGGATATGGAAACACCAACTGCTGCGAATCAAGGAACGGGCCGAGGCCAACGATGCACAGAAACAATAGTCATGTGGAATTTCAAACGAGGAGGAAATCGTGAGTTCAACTGCACTATCGCTCGAAGCGACAACGATCCAAATAGTTGAGGAGATTGAAGTGCGCGCGTCAATCGAGGTGACGTTCGCTGCGCTGCTGGAGCAGCTTGGACCATACAACGAGACTCAAGCGGACAAGCCCATGCCGATGAAGCTCGAAGCATGGCCGGGCGGCAGATGGTATCGCGACCTGGGAGACAACAATGGACATTACTGGGGAGCGGTCCAGGCGATTAAAAAGCCGACGCTGCTGGAAATTAGCGGGCCACTGTTCATGTCCAGCCCGGTGATATCGAATCTTCAATATCGGCTGAAAGAATCGAACGGCATGACGCTGATCACGTTTCGGCACCAGTCGTTTGGATTGATTCTTGAGGAATATCGGAAGGCGAAGAATGGCTGGGCACACTTGCACGAACTTGTGCGGCAGCGAGCCGAAGCGCCGCGGCCTCACTGAGGCGCGGACGAAATAGAGGTTCAGAGGAGGGAATATGTGCCCTGCATGCGTGGCGAGCGTGGTGGTGATGGCGGCGGGAGCGGGAGCCACGGGAGGAATTCTGGCGGTGTGTATCGGAAGATTTAGAAGATTTTTCACGGCGAATCGCGGTGGTTGATCGGACGTATCTAGCGAAGATGCAAAAGAAAGACCCACCCTTGCTGCGCAAGGATGGGGTACCCGAAAAGGCGAAGATGCCGGGCATGAAGCCCGGCGCTACAAGTGCTGGGATAAAGGTTTTGCTGATGTCATTACCAAGCATCTCGGTTTATTTCTGAAAATTAGGGAGGAAGAACATGGCAACAAGCCCGATTAGCAGGGGGAAAGACATGGAGCAGCGGAAGGAGTTTGCGTCTATGAAGACGCCACCGATCGTGTCGGCGGAGGATTGGGAGGCGGCGCGGCAGCAGCTCCTTGTGAAAGAGAAGGCGTTTACCCGCTCGCGTGACGCGCTAGCCGCCGAGCGCCGACGGATGCCATGGCTGGCCGTGGAGAGGAAGTACGAGTTCGACGGACCCAAGGGCAAGGTAAGCTTGCTCGATTTGTTCGAGGGCTGCCGCCAGTTGATCCTCTACCGTGCGTTCTTCGAGCCCGGCGTGTTCGGCTGGCCCGACCATGCCTGCCGCGGCTGCTCGCTGGGCGCCGACCAGATTTCCCACCTGTCCCATCTGAATGCGCGCGATACCACCCTCGCCTTCGCCTCACGCGCGCCGCAGGCGGACATCGCGCGGCTGAAAGCTCGGATGGGCTGGGAGATGCCGTGGTACACCATCACCGATAGCTTCGACAAGGACTTCGGCGTCGACGAATGGCACGGCCACAATGTGTTCATCCGTGACGGCGAGCGTGTGTTTCGCACCTACTTCATCAACAGCCGCGGCGACGAGGCGATGGGCAGCACATGGAGTTACCTTGACATGACTGCGCTCGGACGCCAGGAGGAATGGGAGGATTCGCCGGAGGGATACCCCCAGACTCCACCGTACAAGTGGTGGAATTGGCACGACGCATACGTGGCCAACGCGCCGGTCGATCCCGGATGGAACAAAGTAATCGAGAACTCAAAGGTGACGTTGAAACTCGACGAATAGTACGGTGTCCGGCACGGTTCTCTCGCGAAGATGCCTCACGAAAATCGGTGCGGCGCTGCAAGAGAAAAAGACGGACCGCGTGCCGGCGGACGCTACGAATGAGGAGTCGTTCTCGCCAAGATGCGGAGTGGAGAATGGTGGGGCGCTGCGAATGATTTTCTTCTGCTCCCGTTTCGCGGGTGGCGAGACCGGAGCAGACGGATTCGAAAACGCCCCGATGGGCGGCGGAATCATAAATCCGATGAGAAGTTGAAGCTGGAATTTATTACGCGAGGCGCTTTACGGCGAAGGCCGGGATTTGGCCGCCGCCGGAGGTGACGTTGGCGAGGCCTGTGGAGCTGAGGCGCGTGAGGAAGCCGGAGAGCTTGCCGCGGAAAAGATACGGAGCGAGATCGACAAGCATGTCTTTCATTACGACTTTGTTGCCCGCTTCGACGAATGGAAACACTTCGCGGCGCACCGCGATTTTTTCCTGCACGACCCACGCGCCGTAGCCGTCGTTTACGGCGCGCTCGATTGCGGCATCCCACGCGGACGGATCCATTTCCCAACCGAGCATCACGCCGGTGCCACCGTATTCATCATTCGGCTTCAGAACGAAATTCTCGCGATGCTCGCGAATGTGGGAGAGCAAATCTATGGTCTCGCCGGCGCGCGTGGTGCGAATTTCGCCGACGAGGCGCGTCCACGGAACGTGGCGGCGAATCAGCTCGCGCTCTTCGGGGCCGAACATTTCGCGGTTGCGTTCGTCGGTGAGAACGGCGAAGAAGGCCTTCTTGTGCGGGATTTTGCAGCGCAGCGTATTGGCCACGCAGACGGCGCGGCTTTCGTAAGCGGCCATGAGCGCGGCGCATTCGGCGGGGCGCGCGATGATGTCGTTGATGAGCACACGGCGATAAACGAAATCAATTTTTCGTCCCTGCGCCGCGAGCACGTTGCCCTTGAATTCGAGATCGCGCGGATCGCAAATGAGCGTCGGGACGCCGAGCTTTTCGAATCTCGATTGCAGAATTTCGAACTCGCTCCACGTGGGAACTTCGCGCCAATCCACGATGGCGATCTGCGGCGCCTTCGATGTGCCGCCCCAATCGCGATAGCTCGCGAGCAGCGCATCGAGAATCGATTCCATCAGCGGGTAGCTGCGCGCCGTGAAAGCCTCGCGAAACCGCGACATCACCTCGAGTTCGCTGAAAACTTCTGAAAGAGTTTGCGAATAGCCGAGTCCAGCGGGCGATTCGGCGTTGTACTCCGCGAATTCGAGCGAATTGGGCAGTAGAAAGGCATCGAGCCGCGACGACGTGCTGGCCATCGCGTAGCCGGGCTCGATCCGCGCGAGGCGCTCTTCTTCGGGACGAAGTCCGAACTGCGCCATCAGTTCCTTCGACTCGAGGGCCGCTTGCACGACGCGCTCGCCAAGCACCGCGATAGTTTCCGCGACGGCGCGCACGCGCGCTTCATCGCGCTCGTCGAGAAAAAATGGCCGCAGGAAAGGGCAATGGATTCGATCGCCGAAAGTGAGCTTTTTCTCGCGCATGATTTTCGCGAGATCGGCGCTATAGGCTGGCTGCAATTCTATGTCGGGCCGAAGAAGCGAATTCCAGAATTCCGCCGGGGACGCCGATGATGGCGCGGCGCGCTGGCCGGCGTTCTCGCCGAGAGGCGATGGGCGCGAAGCCGTCATGCAGATTTCGCTCCGGCTTGCGGCGCGCTCGGAGCGCCCGTAAATCCGACGGGCTGGCCGATGCCGAGCAACTGCTCCCAGTGCGGCCAGGGATTCGAAGGCACGCCGCGAAGCGCGCGATCGATGACGAGCCTCGCCATTCGCTCGACCACTTCCTTGAAATAAAATTCAGTGATGCGATCGCGCTCGAAATCGGGGGCGGGGTTGAGGAAATCGATGGCATAGGGGATGCCATTATCGATTGCGAATTCAATCGTGTTCATTTCGTAGCCGAGCGCCTGATTGATGAGCTGCGCGTCGCGAACGACGCGGTCGCCCAGCTCCGCCGTCAAATAATCGTGAACGACAAGATACTTGCGCTCCTTCGGATCGTACGCCACCGGCATTATTTCATTTTTGCCAAATGTGAAGCAGCGGACGTATTGATTGAAATTAATGAATTGCTGGAGCGTCATACAGTACGGCGAAGTTCCATCGTAAGCGGCGAGAAGTTCCTCGCGATTACTGACTTTGTACACGTGCTTCCAGCCGCCGCCCGAAAATGGCTTTAGAATCGCGGGGCGGCCAACGTAATCGAGAAGCGCGTCCCAATCGATTGGATATTCGAGATTTCGCAGCGACTCGGAATTAATGTCGACATCGGATGGATAGCCTTTTTGCGGAAGAAGAATTGTCTTTGGAATTGCGAGGCCGAGCTTTTTCATCACGGAGTAGTTGAAGAATTTGTCGTCGGCGGTCCACCAAAATGGATTGTTGATGACGTAAGTTCCCTGCAGCACGGCGTGCTTCAGATAGCCGCGGTAATATTCCACTTCGTGCGAAATGCGATCCACGATCACGCGGTATTGCGCTTGCTCGCCCATTTTCGTGCCCGAGAGCTTGACGAATTCGGCGGTGATTCCATCCTTCGCGCCGAGCTCGTTGACGCGCTGCAGAAAAGCGGGAGGGAAACTGAATTCGCGCCCGCACATGAGACCTATCTTCATGACCGCAACTCCTTAGTGAGAAATTTTAGTTTCGGATGCAGCGCGCGAGCTTTCGCCCGCAAGTTTCTTCGACGAAGTTCAGTCCCCGCGCGCAGATGATGCGTTGGGACGGTCGGTGCCCTCGCGCGTTTCGGCGACGAGATGCTGGACGACGGCCTGCAGGCTGCCCGTTTCGCGAAAAATTGCCAACTGGCGCTCGGCGCTGGTGCCGTCTCTAAGGATTCGATGAACGCCTTCGACGGCGCTGCGGCTGCCGAGATCGTCCACAACATCATCCACGAAATCGAGCAATTCGAGCGCGAGCTGGCGCATGGGAACTTCTTCGCGCTTGCCGAAATCAATCAGCTTGCCGTCGATGCCCCATCGCACGGCGCGCCATTTATTTTCTTCGATCAATGCTTTTGGATAATGGCGGAAGCCGAGATTTTTTGTATAGAGGCGATAGAGCTTCACGACGATGGCCTGCGTCAGCGCGGCGAGAGTGATGGAGTCTTCGGCGCGCGTCGGGACATCGCAAATCCTGAATTCGAGCGTGCCGAACATCGGATGCGGGCGAACATCCCACCAAATCTTTTTCGCGTTATCGATGCAGTGCAGCTCGACGAGCAGCTTTACGTAATCGTCGTAATCGCTCCACGAGCCGAAATATTCGGGCACGCCGGTGCGCGGAAATCGGCGAAAAATGGTGGTGCGATAGGATCTCAGGCCGGTGTCGCGGCCCATCCAGAACGGCGAGCTCGTGGAAAGAGCGAGCAAGTGCGGAAGGAAATAGCGGACCTGATTCATCATGGCGATGGTCGCGGAGCGATCGGGCATCGCGACGTGAACGTGGATGCCGAAAATCAGGAGCGAACGCGCGAGCTGCTGAAGTTCCTCGACGATGTTGTTGTAGCGCTCGCCCGGAGAAATGACCTGATCGATCCAGCTCGAGAAAGGATGGGTTCCGGCGGCGGCGACGTGCGAGCCGGCGCGGTCCGCGGCGCTCACGATCTCGCGGCGCATGCGGTAGATTTCAGGCCGCAATTCCTCGACGTTTTCGCAAATCTTCGTTCCCATTTCGACGATGGACTGATGCAGCTCCGGCTTGATTTGCTCGCCGACTTCCGGAGAGCTTGCGGCGATCAACTGGCTGACGTGAGAGCGGAGTTCTCCCGACGCAGGATCGATAATCTGAAATTCTTCCTCGACGCCAATCGTGAAGCGATGAGCCATGGAGAGAACCCTCCGGCCACCGGGGACGAGCACCCTAAAAGAGCGCCTATGATACTGCTAGGCGACTGAAAATACACGTCTGGGGTACTAGCCCGGCGAGCGGGCGCTCAGACGGCGGCAGGCTCGCGGCGAAGAAGCCTGATGATGCGGAATTGGATCGCGCAGAGGATCAAAGCGCACGCGAGAGCCACGGCCATTCCGAAGCGCAATCCGTGAAATTTCTCGGACGCCGCTCCCATCGCGAATGGAACGATGGCCGCGCCGACGTAGCCCAACGGAAATATCCATCCGGCCAATCGGATTGCGTCGGCGCCCAAGCGATCGGAGAACGTCGCGATCGTTGTCGGGAAAACGGCGGCAAAACCGATGCCTGCGATGAAAAGACCGGCGAGGACTGGAACGGCTTGCGACGCAGTTACTGAGAGCAACATCCCCGCGGCGGCCACTCCGTTGCCGAGCAGCACGAGATTCCATCCTTTCATCCGCTTTAAGATGAATGGGGCTGCCACACGGCCGAGGAGAAGCGCGCCGAAGAATGTGGATTGCGCGAAACCAATGCTGGCTGGCGGCAGGAGGCTTAGGCGCTTAGCGTAGGTCGTCACCCAGCCGCCGACGCCGGATTCCGTGCCGACGTAGATAAAGATCAACACCGAGACAAGCACGATGAATTCGCGCCGCGTGGCGCTACGCGATTTCGCGATGGCTTGCGAGGGATCCATGGGCGCCGCAAAGGGCGGAAGCGATTCGCGTTCGGCCGCGAGAATTGCAGCCATCATCAGAAGGAGAATCGAAATTACATCGAGAATGTGCGGAAGACTCGAGCGGAGCACGAGGAACGTGATGATTGGAGCCGAGGTGGCTGCGCCGATGCACCAGGAGGCATTGAGTAGATTTGCGGCGGCGGCGCTGCGCTCGGGCTCCGAAAGTGTGATCCAGAGATTGATCGGGGTGACGCTAAGACCGAGGCCAAGACCGAGACAGAAAACGCATGCTTGCGCAGTGAATGGACCGCTCACCCCGATTGTTGCGAGACCAGCGGCGATTAGCAGCATGCCGAGCGCCGCCGTGCGACGACAGCCCATCCACAGCATTGCGCGGCTGGATAGAATCGTTCCAATCACGGCTCCGAGAAACTGAGCGGTGAAAAGCTGGCCGGCGTGGACGTCATCGAGCGCCCAGCGCAGCGACAGCACGGGAAGGATTGGGCCGAGTGTCGTGTTGGCGGCGCCGTGCAGGATGAAAGTGACGTGTCCGATCCAGAGTTTGTTTCGCAATCCGTATGTCCTGTCTAGCAATTCTTAGTGTGGCAGGTTCCACGTCACATTGGCGCGAGCGCATCCGCGATGAGAAAGTATGCCACAGCGGGAAATTTTGGCAGCAAGGCCGGATTGTCGGGCAGGTAGCTATTGTGAGGCCGAGAGTGTGTGGCGGAGGAGGACTAAGCCGAAAACGACTTGGTGGCGCGTGGCGCGCGTTCTATTCCGCGCTCGAGGGAAGTCAACGCGCCGCCGCGCGGATCACTTCAGCTTGGCGTACTCCGCCTTGGCTTGCTGCAGGATGGGAATGTCCGGGTCCGCGTCTTTCCATAGGGTGAAGAAATCGTTGTAGGCGGTCTTCGCTTTCGCGGTGTCGCCGGAGAGAGCATAAGCGCGGGCGAGGCCCAAATGCGCAAGTGCGCCAAGTGGGTAGTTGAGTGTGATTCCTCGGTGGTCGAGAAATTTCTGAAACTCGGTAGCCGCTGCAGCCCCGTTGTGCGCCGTCAGTTGAGCTTCGCCCCGAATGTAGACGGGATACATCGTCCCCACCTGCAATTGGGCCGGCTCGCCTAGTTCGAATGGCGCAGCAGCTTCCAGGTCCACCACAGTTTGGGTGGAATCGTTGGCGTTCAGTTCCATCGCTGCCTTGATAGTTGGCAGCCAGTAGACCTTCAGCATGGTGTCCGACGGGTAGTTCTTTTCCAGTTCTTCCACGATGGCCTTTGCGCGAGCGGCTTCACCGATTCGAGCCAGCGTCAGAGCGGCGAATAATTTAACGTCCCGGCCCGGAGCCAGCGACAGTGCCGCTTCAACGCCTTGCTTCGCGGACGTTGTGTTACCGAACTCGGCTTCGCGCAGAGCAGCATTCACCTGCCACAGCGCGGCCGTTTCCTTCGATTCATCACGGACTGCCGAATCCACCGCGCGCCGGGAGAAGTCCCGCGCCTTCACGAGCCGTCCGTAGTACGCCTCCGTGTCGGATTGGAACGAGAGCAGGATGTCTTCACTTCCGGGCTTCTTGGCGGCCCATTCCACTTGCCGCTTCATCTCCGCCGCGTCGCCTTTGAGGAAGGCTATTTGATAGATTGTCCAGTGCAAAAAATCACCCTCGAGGTTACGCTGCTGAGCCTGCTCGATTTCCTTTTTCGCGTCGTCCGGTCGGTTCAGTGCAAGATAATCCAGCGCGAGGTTGGCATAAGCAAATACTGCATTTGGTTCCAGCCGCGATGCCTCTTGGGTATCGGCCACAGACTTTTCGAACTGCCCAAACTCGCTATAAATGCTCCCCAAGGTGCCGGGAGGCACCATATCCTGCGGGTAACTCTTGGCCCACAGTTCGTAGACTTGAATGGCTTGCTCTAACTCCCCAGTGACGTTCTGATAGTACAAGCCGGCGATCCGGTATTTTTCGTGTTCACTGACGCGGTCGCGCAACGCATAAGCCTTCTTGACGTTTTCCGCCGACAGACTGGCTTGTCCGAGATTGCTGTATTCGACCCCGAGGCCAGCGTAGGCTGCGGCGAAATTCGGGTCGAGTTCGAGGGCGCGCTTCATGAACGGAATGGCAGCGGCGTCTCCCTTTGTGCGGCCGGTTGTAATTCCCATGCTGTAAGCTTTCAGTGCCTCAAGAGACGTCGTCGTGGCCTCCACGGGAACATCGAACTTCTGGATAGAGGCCAGGGATTCGCCCAGCTTCCCCCGCAGGCTGGACGCCGCCTTACTCAGTGCTTTCAGCACGTCCTCCTTCGTCGCAGCTTCCTCCTGTTCCTTGGCCAGCGTATCCCCGCTGCTGCAGCCGACTGCATCGATTCCGACTACGTACTGACCGCCCAACTTTGAAATCGAACCCAAGAGAATCGCCTTGCTGCCTGTGCGCATGCAGAGTTCCCCCGCCACGTCGCGCGTGATGCGATCATTGGACGGACGCCCCATCAAACTCAAGGTCTCCGCTACCTTGCGGTCGGAGAGAATGTTGAGAAACGGAGATTGTCCGAGCTGAACCGCCAGCGCCTGCTTTAACGCGCCGTCGAATACCGGGTCACCGGTGGTGTTGTCGAAATCGGCGAGGACGACAGTGTCCTTCTCGGTTAGCTTCGCTACCGGACGCGGACGGAAGTAGAAAAAAACCGCGATCAGCGCAGCCACGACAACGACAGCAGCAGGAACCAAAATCTTCCAGAGTTTCTTCCCTCCGGCGACCGGAACTTCGGGAACCTTCACGGCAGCCGATGACGCAGCAGCGGGAACTGAAACGGATGACGGCATTGCCTGCTGGACGACTCGTTGCGAGCCTGTATCCTGCGCCGCTGCCATCGTCCCAGAATGCGCTGCCGACATTTGGCCTGAAGTCGTGTCCCGCTTCAGACGCATTAGCTCGGAACGCATTTCCGCCGCAAACTGATAACGGAGTTCCCGGTCTTTCTCCAGAGCTCGGTTGATGACATCTTCGAGCTTCGCCGGAACAACGGGATTCAACCTGACTGGAGCGACCGGGGAGTTATGCAGTATCGCATCCGTCGTCATTCCCGATGTGTCTCCATGAAAAGGGAGAGTGCCCGTGGCCATCTCATACAGCACCACGCCAAATGAAAACAGGTCGGTCCGTGCATCCAATTCCTTGCCCAGCACCTGCTCCGGCGACATATAGGCCACAGTGCCCACAGCGGTCCCCGGACTGGTCAATTGCTCCGCGCTCACTCCCCTAACTGCATCGGCGGTCCGGGTGTCTTCCGAGGGCATTGCCTCGCTTTTCGCAGTCAGCTTCGCCAAACCAAAATCGAGAATCTTCGCGTGGCCGCGCTTGGTGACAAAAATATTGGCAGGCTTGATGTCTCGATGAACGATGCCTGCGGCGTGGGCGGCATCCAGAGCGTCGGCAATCTCAATCGCCAAACCGAGCAGAACTTCCGTCTCGACGAGCTTTCCCGCGATCCGCTGTTTCAGCGTCACGCCGTCAAGAAACTCCATGGCGATATACGCGCGGCCGCTCTCTTCACCTATGTCATGAATGGTGCAGATGTTGGGGTGATTGAGGGCCGAGGTTGCTTTCGCTTCACGCTTGAAGCGTTCGAGCGCCTGCGGGTCGTGCGCGACTTCATCGGGAAGAAATTTCAAAGCGACGGCGCGGTCGAGCCGAGTGTCCTCGGCCTTGTAGACCACACCCATCCCGCCGCCACCAAGTTTTTCAAGGATTCGGTAGTGGGAAATCGTTCGGCCGGAAAGTGGAGAAGAATCGGGCATTGGCGGGAATCTTATGCTGCGCGAAACGGCAAGTCAACGAAGACGGACTCACGCGCGCGGAGCGCATCGTGTGCGGCCCCGCTTGGATTTTCATGGGAGAGAGAGAGCGATAAACCTGATTGCGGAGCGGCTGGTTACTGCTTTCGCTTTGCTACCCATGTGCCGTCGGCATGTACTGGCACGCGCATGCGGCCCTTGGCGGAATCGCCGTCAATCCAGCCGGTGAGGAACGCGTGGACGGGACCGGGAGCTCCTCGGCGGCTTTGCTCCGGCCACTGACTTGCGAACCGGAGCTCCACGTAACCGTTCCGCCAGGTACCGGTGATCGCGAGGCCTTTGCCCAGCGGGCCGGACCATGTTCCGGTGACGTTGTCTCCGTCACGGTGCAATTCCATCGACGCTTCGCCGCCGTCCACGTCGGTTGAATACTGCATCTCCCACGAACCGGCGATGTCGGAACCGTTCTTTAGGTTCTGGGGCGCGGCCGGAGTAATGCGGACGTTCGAAAAATATGCTTCCTCGTCGGTGAAGCCCCATAGGCCGACGGCGCCGTGCAAATCTTCGCCTTTCAAACCGTCCACTACCAGACTCGGCTTGGCCGATCCGTTGAGATAGAGTTTTGCGGCGCGGCCGGCCACCTCGATGCGAAGTTTTGTCCAAGTCTCCATCGCGAGGTCCGCGTGAGATTCGTACACTGACGGCCATTCCCGGCGGAGGAGATACCAATTGAAATCCGGCTCGGAGGTGTACTGGACGGCGTGGTTGCGCATCGCCTGATCCGGAGCGTCCGAGTTTCCGGGCCGGAGGTAGAACAACTCGTAATGGGAGGAATCGGGCCTGACGCGGAAGGCAATCCCGACAAAGCCGGGATACCTGACTCCCGGCGGCATCGTGGTCTTCAGCGCGATATCCGCCTCGATGACTCCATCCTGGAAGTCGGTTCCCGGCAGGAGAACGAGGCCGGCTTGGTCATCTCCTGCCGTGGTGATCCGGACGGATTTGCGTCCGAGGTAATCCACCGTTTTCGTCGTCACGTTCGCGCCTGTCAGGCCGGTCGCATCGCGAAGAGGAAAAGTTTGCACGGGCGCGGATGATTGCGCGAACACGCACGTGGCCGCGAAGAGTGTTAGTGCGCCGCAACTCAACAAACGATTCAGAATGATCATGTGTTCCTCTTCATGTGCACTTTGCACGACTGCGCCTGGTACTCATGGGCCGCTCAACTTGGATCGATCAAGCGGTGCGTTGAGAAAATAACCAGTCGACCAGAGATGGTTCTGTGAAGGCCCACTCCCAGACATTGTGGTCTACGCCCGCGTACTCGGTGTAAAGAGGATGGCCTCCTGCTTTCCGACGTGCCGCGATGCGATCACGCGACACGGAAACAGGAACGGTTTGATCGGAGTCACCGTGGAAATCCCAAAGCGGCGTGGCAATCGAGCCGGTGCCATCCTCGGTGGAGATACTTCCGCAGCAGATCGCCGCTGCAGCGAAAAACTGCGGGCGATACGTGATTACGTTCCAAGTTCCCGCGCCTCCCATCGATTGACCCATGACGTAGATACGCCGTTCATCAATGGCGAACTCGCGGCGCAGCGCGTCGACGACCTCCAGCGCCATCCGGGACCCGTCGCCTAATCCGGGGAGCACTTTCGCGGGCCCTTGAGATTGTTGCGAGAGATCGTATCGGGCCCATCCACGGTCTGTCTGCGGCACGACAACGTAGCAGGGAAAACGCTTTTGATTCTCGGGGAGCAGCCAGACGCGAGTGCCGAAAATATTGCCGAAGGCTAACTGTTTCAGATTGTCGTCGCCCAGCCCGCCGCTGCCGTGGAGATACATCAGCAAAGGCAGTTTCCCTGCTGCTTCCGGGCGGAACAAGCGATACGGCATCACCCAGTCGCTCTTGTGCGTGCGCGCCTCGAACTTTTTTTCGAGCCCATCGGATTTTTTCTGAAACGCTTCAATTCGAGAGAGCCGCTCGGGAGACATTGGGGCACCGGGCGCGAGCGGAGGAGTGGAATCCTGATTTGCCGCGAAGGCAGTTGGTGCAATCGAAAAGTTGAGACCTGTTCGTGCAGCCGCCAACCAGACTGCGGCTGATGCCGAACCCAACAGGCGCACTGCCTCTCGTCGAGTAATCATCTCCGTTCTGACCTCTTGGCGTGCTCGCGACTTATTCTTAAGACTCGAAGATGTAGACGATTTGAGCAAAGAATCGGTAGCAGGCTGGGCGCAAAATGCTCCGAGAGTCTGAATCGGTATCGGAACTCAGTTATTATTCCGGAATGCTGAGATTGCAGCGGGATGTCGGGGCAATGTCTTGCTTTGCGCTTCTGTTAACCCTCGGGATTCCGCCGAGTATATCGGCGCAGTCTGCTGATGCGGCGCGACAGCCGCCGGCGAAGGTCGAGTCAAAACGAACGGCGCTCGATCTCGACCGCCTGCTACAAGATAGAGAGTACCCGGAACTGGAACGACAACTTCCCGGAGCCAACTTGAGCGCCATGGAGCGTTACTACTTCGAAGGCATTCTCGCGGACCGCAGCAACCAAGTCTCACAAGCGATCGCCACACTCGAGAAAATCCTTCCCGGCTTAAGGACCGCCAATTCTCAGCGGGCAGCTGTCGCTCTGCGGGCTCTGGTCGACGACTACTTCCTAAGTGGCCGCTACGGCGATGCCAGCGACGCATACGCCGATTTGATGAAGCATTCTGCGGACGAATTCAATCGCGCACACATATACGGCATGGACCCGCACATCTATGAGTTGCTTCGCGATGCGGCGCCGCAGAGCGTAACAGGTGGACGCAACTTCAGCGTCGCGATTCGCCGCAACTCGGTCGGCGAGATAGACGTTCCTCTGCAGATCGGAGACAAGAAAGAATGGTGGATATTCGACACGGGGGCGAGCATTTCCACAATCACGGTGAGCACAGCGAATCGGCTCGGACTTACAATCTCAAAAGAACGTGCGAGCACTCAAAGCAATGCCACTGGCAATGAAGTATCTATTTGGATAACGGTCATCCCACAGATTCGCTTCGGGAGCGCCATCGTGCATAATGCCGTCGCTCAGGTGATGGACGACAAGGACCTCGATATCAATCTGGGCGAGAATGGGCTCGGCGAAAATGGGCATTATCAGATCGAGGGAATATTGGGCTATCCAGTTCTCGCGGCGCTGGGCAGTTTCACCTTCTCGGGAAATGATCTGACCGTCGCCCCTGAGAGCCAACCATCTTCGCGCTCCACCAGGCTCTACGTAGATGAATTGACGCCTTTGGTGGAAGCTAAGGCCGGTGGCCACGAATTGGTCTTCGGTTTCGATACCGGAGCCATTGCGAGCTCATTCAGTGCGAAGTACTTTCGCGAATTTCCGCACGACTTCGCGTCGTTGACCGGCAGAGAACATATGGTCGCCGGAGCCGGAGGGGCGCGTTCCTCGCGAGATTACGAACTGCCGCGAGTTGAATTTGAATTGGGCAGCGCGAGAGCCACGCTTGAGGACGTTGATGTCCTGACGAGTGATCTCGGCGTCGGCCTTCTCGATGAAGTGTTCGGAAATATTGGGCAGGATTTGATCAGCCAATTCAAGACGTTCACCATTGATTTCAAGCGCATGCGGATCAGCGTGGGTGAAGAGGTAAAGTGAACTGGCTTTGCCCAAAATGCGCTTAGTGAGTTGTGTCGATTCTGACGTTGTACGGCCGTTGTTCCGGCTGATATGCTCTCGCCCCAGCGAAGTGAATTTGATTGATGATTGAGGTGTCCATGCCACGTTTCCTGGTTGTTCTCGCTCTGATTTTTTGCGCTGCCCGTATTCCCACTCTGGGTGACGCGCAAAAAACGCGCGTGCCGGCTGACTATCTGTTTGTCTGGGCCGGTGACGCGGCGAAACAGGGCAACGATTTTCTCGCGGTGATTGACGCAGACCCGGGATCGCCGTCGTACGGGCAACTCGTGACGACGGTGGTCACCGACCAGCAGACCATGCGCGTGCACCACACCGAATACACGATGCCTGAGAGCGAGATGCTCTTTGCCAACGATCATGACGCCGGCCGGACTTTTATTTTTGACGTGCGCGATCCGCTTCATCCCAAGATTGTGACCACATTTACCGACATGGCCGGCTACATGCATCCGCACTCCTACCTGCGACTGCCCGACGGGAATGTGCTTGCGACGTTTCAGCACGAGCGCCACGCTGGAATGGAAGGAGACATGGGCACGACCGGCGGATTAGTGGAGATTGATGACCAGGGCAAAGTGGTTCGCTCCGCGAGCAACGCGGATCCGGCGTTTGCGCGTGCGTTGTTGTTGCCCTACAGTTTGGTCGTCCTTCCTGAACTGGACCGAGTCGTGTCCACAAACTCATCCATGCAGAATCTGGGAATTTTTAGCGGCGTGACGTATCAGGTGTGGCGTCTCTCGGATCTCAAGCTGCTCAAGACGGCATATCTAGATGTGGGCGAAAATCGCTACTCACAAATCAGCCCGGAAGAGGCGCGTCGCGCTCCGGACGGGTCGGTCCTCGTGCAAACACTCGGCTGCGGAATCGAGCGAATCACCCGCGTGGACACGAACGAACCGAGTTCGAAACTGGTGTACGTCTTTCCGGGCGACTGGTGCGGAGTACCCACAATCGTCGGGCATTATCTGGTTCAGAGCGTGCCGGCGATACACGGTTTCATCGTGCTCGACGTTACGAACGCAGCCAAACCCGCGGAAGTCTCGCGATTGGCCGTAAGCGAAACTTACTTTTCACATTGGACGGCGTGGGGCGCGAAGACGCAGCGCCTCGTGGTGACTTCCGGTTCAGAGCGACTTTACTTGCTGAAGCTGGATTCGGCAACCGGCGCTCTTTCCTTGGATGATGAGTTTCGTGGCACGGACGGAAAGACCGGCTTTACGTTTGCCGACCGCAAGTGGCCGCACGGCTGGAGCGGAACGGCCATGGCACACGGAGCTGTCTTCTCGCGCTGAAACGAAATCTCCGGCTTCATTCAACTGCCGCGCAGTTTCGCGCGGCGATTCCTCCGATGACTCGCTTCCACAGCAGGCGCCGCTTCGCGCCCGCCGAAGGCCAAAATTATACTTACGCGGCTTCGTTTGCGAACGCGGTGCGCCTGTTCAGTGACCGTATATCGCAGAGGCAAGAATTTAGGTTATCCTTCAGTACCGTGTGGCACGATTCATATCCCTCTCCGCGGCTGCTGGGAGCTCTGCTTCTCCTGCTGGCCGCTCCAACCGGATTGCGAGCTCAATCTTCGGTAACACCTTCCGCCGGGGGCAAATCCGACTCCAAGGGCACGCAGGATTTTTCTCGGGAACCTGCGGTCTTCGAATACATGCACGCATCGATGCGATATGAAAATGATGGCACGGGGACCCGCGAAATGCGCGCGCGGCTTCGAGTACAGACGCAGGCAGGTCTGGCTTCCGGGCAACTTATTTTCCCGTATAACGCGCTCAATGAACAGATGGAGATTCGGAGCGTCAAAGTTCTCAAGCCAGACGGAAGCGTGGTAACGGCGGGAGCTGACGCGGTGCAGGATTTGAGCTCACCAGTAGCCCGTGAAGCGCCGATGTACACCGACGCGCGCCAGAAACATGTGACGGTTCCGAGAGTATCTGTCGGCGATGTGGTTGAATACGATGTCGTGATAACGGCGACGCCGCTTGTGGCTGGGCAATTTTGGCAGATTTGGAATTTCTCGGACAGAATTATTGCTCTCAACGAGCAGCTTGATTTGAACGTGCCCAGCAACCGAACGCTGAAAATCAGGAGCTCCGAAGGCATTGAACCTACGATTTCCACCGAGGGCGATCGCCGGATTTACCACTGGGCGACTTCGAATCTGAAAACGCCGCCTCCAATCGACATTTTCAAGGATTTCAAATTTGACGTAATCAAGTTGCTCGAAGGCACTCCACCACCCCCGCCCCCTCGCGTAATGTTCTCGACTTTCCAGAGTTGGGCCGAGGTGGCCAACTGGTACGGGCAACTTGAACGCGACCGGCGCGTCCCTACGCCGGAAATTCGCGCGAAGGCCGATGAAATCGCGCACGGACTGCAAACGGATGACCACAAAGCGCAGGCGCTCTATTACTGGGTATCTCAAAATATTCGCTATGTGAGTTTGTCCTTCGGACTTGGCCGCTACCAGCCCCATGCCGCAGCCGAGGTTCTCGCGAATGGGTACGGGGACTGCAAGGATAAGACAGCGCTGCTTGAGGCCATGCTCGAAGCGGAAGGGCTCCACGCGCATCCTGTACTGGCAAATACATTGCTGGATATCGATCCGGAAATGCCGAATCCGTCGCAATTCGACCACGCATTCACGTTCTTGCGAGTCGGTGACAAAGATATGTGGCTCGATACGACGGTCGGTGTCGGGCCTTACGGTTACTTGATGCCACAATTGCGCGGGAAAGAAGCACTGGTGGTGTCCGATACGAATTCAGCCGGACTGCGTGAGACGCCGAAAGATTTTCCTCTAACCGTAGAATATCGGATTGGTATAAACGGAAAAGTTGACGCCGAAGGAAATCTGGATGCAACGGTGGAACTTCAGTCGCGTGGCGACCTGGAAGTCTTGATCCGGCTGTTGAACGATCACGTTTCTCAGGAACAACTCGCCAAATCGGCTGACACAGTGCTGTCAAAAGCGAATCGACTGTTGTATGGCAAGATGCAGTACACCGATTTCAAAGTCGTGAATGCCTCGGACATGTTACATGCCGTGAAAGCACAGTTTCACGCCACCGGCAAATTGATGTACGTGAATCCAAAAAAGGAGAGTCTCGCAGAACTAACGACTGACATCACGTCTGTTCCGATTGGCCAGTGGCATTTGCTATCTCTGCTACCTGCAGCCGATTCGAAATCGAATCCAGACGGAAAGTCTCAGCAATCACCGATCGATCTCAAGGGGCCAAGATCTTATTCTCTGGATCTGAATCTCACGTTTCCTAATTTAACGGTGTCCGATGCTCCTCCTGCGAAGGAGTTCCGGATCACGCAGGACTTTGCGGAATATCGATCTCGCGATTCCTGGGAAGGCACAACCTTCCATGGATCGAGATCGCTGGACCTGCGCGTTCCGATAATTCCGCCGAGCGACTCAAAGGCGTACGTTGCATTCGTCCAAAAGATTGTCGAAGCCACGGCTATTGCACCTGAAACGAAGAGCACCAGCAAGGCCGCAGCAACAAAGAGTATCCCGCCCGACGCCATGATTTTGGCGGCTCCCACCGCGTCCGCTTCTCCCTCCCTCGCGCCGGCGAAGTCTCAGACGAGTGAAGTTGCTCACGCTCCAGCAGCCGAAACGCAAGAACTGTACGATCGTGGAACGGAAGAAGCTAAACGCAAGAATTGGGCTAACGCCATCGAGGCTTTTGGATCAGCCGTGAAAGCAGACCCACAATATCCTGACGCGTGGCGGGAGTTGGGCCGCGCGCACATGAATGCGCGACAATTTCAGGACGCAGAGGCTGCATTTCGGAAATACCTGGAGCTGGCTCCAGACGATCGTCTCGCTTATGTGAATATGGCTTGGGCTCTCTCTAACGAGAGGAAGTATCAGGAGGAAGAAGATTTGCTGGTGAAGCGGATTGCGGCGGCGCCAACTGATGGCGACGCTCTTTTCAGGCTGGGCACTGCTTATCTCGCGCTTCACCAACCGCAACAGGCCGTCCCGGTGCTCGAACGGTCTACTGCACGGCTCCCCCAATATGTCGCCGCGCATTTCGCGCTTGGTCGAGCATACTTGGAAACCCACCAAGATGCGCTCGCTCTGGAGACTTTTCGCACGGTTCTGACGCTAGACGATAGTGAGAGCAGAATGAACGGCGTTGCTTACATCCTGGCCGAGCACAGTTCGTCCTTAGATATCGCGGAAACCTGGTCGCAGCGTTCCATCGAGGTGATTGAGAGAGAACTAAACGACACGTCGCTCGCGAACTTACCATCGCAGACGTGGACACGTGTCACCAGGCTGAGCGAATACTGGGATACGATGGGCTGGATTAAATATCAACAAGGCAAGATGAACGCCGCCGAGAAATATATTCTCGCGGCCTGGCAAATTGCAGATGATTTCGTGATCGGCACGCATCTGGGCCGCATCTACGAAACACTGGGCCGCAAGAATGATGCGGCGGAAATGTATTTGGCCGCGTTGAACACGATTCCTCCGGAACAATCGTTGAACGACGACTTCACGGAAATTCGCAAACGGCTTTCGGATATTGTAGGAGGCGATGAACAGCTAGACGATCAATTGGCGCAGGCCCGCAAGAAAAAGTCACCCTGGCGAATGGTCAGTATAGCGGACCCTGACGGAACTCAAGGAATCGCACAGTACACGGTGATTATTGACGCGAATTCGAAAGTTGTGGATCTTGCAGCAACGAGCTCTGACGATCCGCTGTCAAGCCTGAATGACGCCGTCCGTGCTGCTGTGATGCCAGAAACCTTTCCCGACGACACACTGAGGAAACTACCGCGCCTCAGCACGCTGAGTTGCACGGGCTCCAATCAACCTTGCACTTTTACTCTATTGACCGCCAAGACAGCGTCGCGGCTAGCGCCCGTCGAGTAGCCCGCCAGTGCTAAAGCGCATGATGATAGGCCAGACTTCCAGCGGAGCGCTGAAGCGCTCCTCGCCCTCATAAATTCGGGGGCTCCCTCCGAAAGACCGATGCTTTAGCGCTCGGGCTTGATGTCTAGGAGCATGCCGGGGCCGTTTGTGCCTGTTTGGACTTGCGGGACTTGGCCATTCCACTTGGCGATCCAGCGATCGGTCACCGCGAGTTTTTGCCATTCGATAATATTTTGGCTGATGGAGGCGGCGCGAACGCGATTCGATTCGGCTTCGCCATTGGCCACGGCGACTTGTGCTTTCGCCTGACCTTCCGCCGCTGCGACGAGTTTTGCTGCGTCGGCTTGCGACTGCACCAATTCATTTTGCTTTTGCACGGCGATTTGCTGCGCCTGGACCTTGGCATTGATAGCGTCAATCACCGATTGAGGCGGGCGCGGCGAACCGATGAAACCGAATTGATCGATCACGACGCCGATGTCAGCAACTTGTTTCTGCAAGTCGATGCGCGAATTCTGTTCGAGTTCGGATTTCTTTTCGCCCATGATTTCCTGGACAGTATATTGCGAGCCGGTGCGGTTGATGGCATCGCGCGCGACGTTGCGCAGAAAGCCGTGCGTGAATTGGCCAATGTCGTCGTTGCGAAATTTCACGTAGAACGCGGGGACTTTGGCGGCATCGAGATGATAGGAAACGGAGAGATCGCCGTAGACCGTCAGGCCGTCCTTAGTGTTGAACGACATTTCCTCGTTGTTGACCGATCCCTCGTTCGGATCCTTGGTCCATTTTGCCGTCTGGACCGACGTGGGATATTCGACGATTGTGGACGACAGGAAATTGTAGAAAACCCAGCCGGTGCGAATCGGCAGATCTTCGACGCCGCGCTGCGAGCCAGCGAGGTCGACTTTGATGCCGACACGGCCGGGGCCAATCCTCGTCGCGCAGCCAATGAAAAACAGAACGATGAGCAAAGGAATTGCCAGTATTCCATACTTGCGATTCATTATTTCTCTCCTGTCTCTACTATTGATTCAGTTAGTTGTGCGGCGTTGTTTTGTGATGCCAGATCCATCGCATCGCTGCGGGGAAAAGGAGAATCACGGCGACGATCAGGCCGACGCCGACGGCCACTTTCAAATCGCTCGGTTGATTGAGCAGATTCATTCCTTGGGTGACAAGGTAAATTGCGCCGCAAATCACCAGAACCAGAGCCGCGTATACGAATTTCTCTCTCATCGCCTTTTGAGCCTCGATCGGGGGTCTAGGGACTATATCGAGCATACCTTATGAACAGGTGCAAATTGCCCATATTCCTCGCGGGTCTCGACGCGTTCGGAGGCGATTCTGCGCCTTTACGTGAACCGAATCAGAACCCGGAGGCAGTGGCCTCGGGGCTCTGAATTTTGATTTTTGCCGCGGTGTGGATGTTGTGTTGTGTCTAATCTTTTTCGCGGAGACGACAGCTCTGACGAGTGCCAGCGATATTGGCGGGTCACGCCGCGCGAAAAAACGCCGGCAGGATGCCGGCGCTACGTGTGCATTCTTCGGATATCGCGCGATTGGAAAGATGCGGCTAGAAAAAGTTAGAAGCTGAAAGTCAGAAGGAGATCAATTCGGCGATTCGCCGATGACGACGTCGCGTTGGTGAAGATCCCGCCAATGGAATTGGACCGGCCGAAGAGCGGCGACGTCAATGTGCCGATGGGCATGCCGAAATTCACATTGTTGAATAGATTTCGCGCAGATACTGCGAGCGTCAGATTGTACTTTCGTGGGGTCGATCCGAAACTGAATGGGCCTCCGCCGCTACCGCCGCTGCCGCTTAGCCCGCGAGGGCCGAGGCCGCCTCCGGGCGCGCCTCCTCCGGCGCCACCGCGTCCTCCCCCGCCGCCAGCTCCGCCTCCAGGTCCTTGCCCGCCGCCACTAGCTGCAGCCCCACTGGAGGATGATTCCAACTTTTTGCCCAACCCAATCGTCTTGCTGATGCGGAGGTTCATCGTGAACTGGCCCGGACCATCGCCATAGTTGACAGGAATGAGCGGCTCGCCGGCCGCCGGCGCGAGATCAAAGTTGCCATATTTCGTGGCGACGAGATTCTGCGGAAGCGTGGCCGACGTCGCGAAGGCAGGTCGCTCGGTGAAAACGCCCTGGCCGTAAATGTCCTGGCCGATCGTAATATTAAATGGCGCGCCGGAAGCCGCGACGATAAACGGGCTGACGCGGATACCGTACGGCGCGGACCAGGATCCGGCAAGGAACATGCGATTCCGGACGTCAAACGAGGCGCGTCCATAATCCTGCGCCAGATCAAATTGATTCGCCGGAAAACTCGCGACACCGGCCGTGTCGCTCTTCGCGTCGTTCAGCGTGTAATAGCCAAAAAGCGAAAGCTTGGAACCGAGCCGGAAATTGACGTTCGCGATCAGCTGGTTCTGATTGAAGATGCCGTCGGACTGAAACTGATCGATATTTTCGAGAACGCCGAGTGGCCTCACACCGCTCGTGGGATCGGCAGGATTAAAAGTGCCGGGAAGCGGGGCGTTGATGTTCTGCGAGAGAAAGGCGTGAACGCCGCGCGAATTGATGTAAGTGACGGCCAACGTCGCGCTCTTCGAAATTTGCCGCTCGACGCTGGCAGCAGTCTGAATCGTGTACGGCGCGCGGAGAGTGGGATTGATCTGGTAGATCGTGGGGATGCTCGTGCTGTTGGAAGCTAACAGATTAATCGGGGGAATCGTGGGAAAGAAATTCGGATTGTTGATCACGTACTGCTGCTGATTGACTCCGTTTTGCTGCTCGGCCTCCACCGCGTACGTATCCATGAACCGGTCATAGAAAAATCCGAAGCCGGCTCGCAGGACGGTCTTCGGGGTTTTGTTCTTTCCGCCGCCGAGACCCCAGGCCACTCCAAGCCGCGGCGCCAGATCGCCATGGGGCCGGATGTTGTTCTGCGTCTCGAGCCGTCCACCCATGCTCACCGTTATATTCGGACGCACGCGCCAATCGTCCTGCACGTATAGACCGAGGTCGAACTGATTTACGGTAATGAAAGGATTGCCGGTGCTGATCAGAAATTGACTGGGGCCGCCGCCTTGGGCCTGGATTTGCGCGAGCGTCAGGCCGTTCGCGAGACCCTGCTCCGTGATTTGATATGCCTGTAGTCCAGTGAGATCTTCGCCGCCGAACGCGCGCGAACCAAACGTGAAAGTGCCGTTGAAATTCGAATTCTGATTGTTGTTTACCTGGTACGCGCGGAGCCTGCCTCCAAATTTGATGAAATGCTTGCCGGCGGAAATCGAAGTGTAATTCTGGATCTCGTAGGTGTCGTCGGTCTCAGCGACCAAGCCTTGATTATTTCCGCCGCCGTTGAAGGCGCCGAGGACGGAGATGGACGGCGTGAAGTTCTGAGCGGACTGGCTATCTTGATCGAGTGTGAACTGGAACCGCGTCTCATTCACAATCTTCGGGCTGATCACTTGGTTGTCAACGGCCTGCACGACCTGCTCTTTATTCGAGACGTTGTATCCCTGCGAAGCGAGATTGAATTGCCCGACGCCGCCGCTGGTCTGATTGCTCTCGACGTCGCGGTAACGCAGAGTCAGCGTGTTGCTCGGCGTGAGTTGCCAGTCAAGACGCGGGCTGAAGGTGGTCCGCGTGTTCGGGTTGGGGACCGCGGCGCTGAATGGCACGGGATTGAAATTGGGATCGAGGACTTCGGCGCTCACGACCTCGACGTTGTTGATGTCTCGCCGCTCGATATCCAGAAAAAACGATGCCTTCTTATTGATCGGCCCGCTGAGGTTGCCGCTGAAAAATGTCGTGTAATACGCCGGCTCCGTGGGCGAGAACGGATTGCGCGAGTTGAACGCCGAATCGTTGCCGTCGATCAAGAGCTGCCCATGGTACTTATCCGTACCGGGCTTGGTGAAAATCTCGATACGGCCGTATCCGAGCTTGTCGTATTCCGCCGAGAACGGATTCTGATTGATGCGAATTTCGCGGATCGAGGACTTGGGCGGAAGCTGGCCGCCGGTGAAGCCATCAATGTAAATCTGGCCGCCATTTGGCCCGGCAGCGGGACCGGCCAAAGCTTCCAATTCGGATTGCAGTTCGTCGGGATCGTCGGAAAGCGCGTCGAGATCTTTTCCTTTCAGAATGAGCGCGCTGGCATTGTTCGCGGGATTGACGTCAACGCTCGTCGTCGTGTCCGTTACGGTAACTTGCTCGTTTTGAATTTCAATCGCGAGTTGCGCGTCCACTGTTTGCGTGTCGCCAGCGGCAATCGTCACGCCGTCTTTCTCGAAGAGCGAGAAGCCGGAGGCACCGATGGTAAGAGAGTAAGTGTCCGCCGCCAGATTCTTGACGACGTAAACGCCGTCCTTCCCCGACTGCGTTGTGAAAGTCTGATCGGTCGACGACGTCACGAGCACCGTCGCGCCAACGATCGCGGCGCCGGATGGATCGGTGACGGTTCCGCGGAGCGTGCTGGTGCCGGCGGTCTGCGCTTCGAGCGCGCTCGTAAATCCCAGCGAGCAGAAGAGCGTCATAAGCGCAATTAAGCTTTTTCCGAAGAGCCGAAACTTCATTTCATCTCCTGGATTACCGTTTCACGCGACATGTGAAACCGGTTCTTATGGACTCATGCCCTCGGCGCTGGGGGCGGAAAGATTCCACGGTGTCATGAGCATCGCCTGGCTGGCCGCGGGAGACGCGGTGAGAATCGCGTCAACGCCGCTGAGCATCGTGATCGCCGTGACGGCGCCATCTGCATTCTTCTGGGTGCTTACGGCCATCACGACGTCGCCTTTCTTCAAATCGGATAGAGTTGCCGCGGGCAAGCGGCTCAACATTTGCTGGAGATCTCCGCCGCCGCGCCGGGCACCGCCGCCACCGGATTGGGATGCGCCATCACCCGAGGGGCGCTGCCCGCCATTCGACATTCCATTTCCTTGGCCGTTCCCTTGGCCGCCATTTCCGCCACTCGCCTGGCCGCCGCTTGCTTGGCCTGCCGGTGGCGCTCCTTGCGCATTGCCGGCGCCTGCCTGACCGCCGCCGGCTCCGCCTTTGAATCGCATCGCAATCATCTGCGCCATCGTTGGCGGAATCTGCCGGACTTGCGAGTCCGCCGAAATTTTCACGACAACGGGCTTTTTCGAAATCAAATCGGTGACCGTCACCGTTTTTGCGGCCGGATCAACGGCCAGGATTGGACCCGCGATATTCAGGAACGTCCCCGACACGATTCCTTCAGCGGCAAGATCTTTGCCGTCGTCGCTCAGCGTTCCGCGCGCGCGCAATTGATCGCCGGGCTTGATTTGGTCGAGGGTGCTGGCTTTTGCGTCGTCGAAATTCACCGAATACGGGGAATATCGCTTGACGACGGTGTCTTTCGTTGCGTGGATCGTTACCGTTTTCGTCCCCGCGAATGACGACACGGAAATCGTCACCGTGCTGTTCGCCGCATCCGCCGCGCTAACGATTCCGCCGATCCCGCGCTTCACCCAATCATCGCGCTCATGCTGCTTCATCGCGTCGACGTCGGATTTCTTCATCACGATGATCGAGATCGCATTCATTGATTTGCCGTCGTCAGAGGGCTGCCCGCGAGCGAGGACGCGATCGCCCACTTCCACTCCTTGAAATTGGAGAGGCGTGGCCTTGGAGAGATCCTTTTGACCGGGGATCGTGCGGACGATGCGCGTGGAATCCTGAACCGTCACGTTGACGTCCGCGCCCGAGTCCGATGCCAGTGTGATCGTGTTGCCGGCGATCGCCTTCACGGTGCCGACGGGTTTCGCGAGTTGGCTTTGCGCCGCCGTGGGTTGCTGCGGCTGGGTCTGCGTCGCGTTCATGCCGCTGGCGCGTGCGCTTAGCGAAATGATCAGCGCGGCTGCGGCGATCAATGAGAGAGCGATGGTGCGCCTATTGCTCACAAACATCCATTTCTCCTCAAGACGTCTCCCCGACATTGCGGGCGGACTAACGAAAAATAGCGCCGCGTGAGCCTGCGGATGCGGCGCTTCGCCCGAGTATTTAGCCTACACCGTGAGACGCGGCAATTTTCGAAATGTTTCATCGTGTTATTGAACCTGTAATGCTAACGGGCGCAAAGCCTTCGACAGAATTCGAGGGGGAGACGGCCCGCCTGCCGGCAGGCCCTACGGTTGCGGAAATGATGATTAGGAGGGCCAGCGCTAAAGCGCATGCTCGCAAGCACAACTCGTTCCGGAGCGCTAAAGCGCTCCTCCCCCCGCATAGATGCGGGGGCTCCCACCATCTCGGAGTTGAGCGTTTAGAGCTGGGCCAAGAGGAGGTCGCGGAGTTTGCGCTGGTGGGCGGCGCCGAGTTTCGCGCCATCGAGCGTCAAGTAGAAGACGTCGATCGCGCGCTCGCCTTCTGTGTCAATCAACGCGACTTCGAGATTGCAGCCGTACTGCGCGAGCACCGAAGTGATTTGGTAGAGCAGGCCGGTGTGATCCTGCGTGGTGATCTCCATCAACGTGGAATGCGACGAGCAGAAGTCATCGAAGCGAATTTGCGTGGAGAATGTGACCTTCGGAACTTTCGGCGGGCGCGGATTTTTCCTCCCGCGCATGAGCGTATCCAAGCTGACCACATTGCAGAGCACATCAACGATGCTGATCTTGAATCGCGCGATCTCGGTGGGATTCAGCTCAAGCGTGCGGAAAGGATCGGTGAAGTGAAAGGTGTCAACAATCGTGGCGCTCGCATTCGCGAACGCTTCAGCTTTCCAGATGTTCATGCCCCAGGCGGCGAGCGTGCCACTGAGGCCAACGAACAGATGCGGACGATCGGCCGTGAGTACGGTGAGCTCGTAAATGTGGCCGGCGCGTTCGAGATGCAGCTCGACGGGATTCGTGTCGAGTTGCCGCGACATCCGGAAATGCAGCGCAACTTCCTGAGGGGAGTGAGCGAGCAGATAGCGCCGCGGCAGACCTTCGAGAAATTGGCGCAGTTCCTGGCGATCGGCGTCCTCGGAAACCAGCGGCAGAATTCGCTCGACCCATTGCCGGTCGTCCGCGCCGGCGTGAACGCGCTCCTCATCAAGGCTGCGATTCAGATAATTCTCCGTGGAGGCGTAGAGCTGCCAAAGTGATTCCGCTTTCCACGGCGTGAGCGCCTGCGGATTCACCGCGCGGATATCCGCATAGGTGAAGAGGCAAAGCAGCTTGAGCCGCTCGGGCGTGCCGACTTTTTCGGCGAAGTTCCGGATTGTCTGCGGATCGAAAATGTCGCGGCGCAGCAGGTTGGCGGACATTTCAAGGTGATTCGCGATGAGATAGCGGACAGTTTCGCTCTCTTCGGCCGTAACTCCGAGGCGAGCGAATACTTCTTCGATCGCGTGGAGGCTGCCTTCGATGTGGTCGTCGCCGGACATTCCTTTGCCGACATCGTGAAAGAGCAGAGCGAGAAATAAAAGCTCGGGCTGCTCGACCTCCGCGAGTATCGCCGCAAATTTCTTTTCCCATTCCGTGCCAGCGCCGCGCAACAGCTGGAGATTTTCGATGGTCCGGAATGAATGCTCGTCGACGGTATAGTGATGGTAGAAATCACGGATCACGAGCGAATCAATCACGCCGAATTCTGGGAATAAGCGGACGAGGACACCGAGCGCGTGCATGGCGCGAAGCGCCTCGACGGCATGCGGAGCCGTGAGAATCCGACGCAGGTACGGCCAGAGTTCCGGGATGCCGCCGTCCGCCGCGTCCGGCTTCGGAACGGATTCTTCAATTGCCCGTTCGGTCTCGCGGTTCAGCTTGAGGCCGTCTCGAGCCATCACTTCGAATAGTTCGAGCAGGCGTTCAGGCTGTTCGAGAGACTTCGGATCGCGAGCCGAGAGCTTGCCTGCGGCCACGCTGAAACTGGAATTTGCTCGACGTGATTTCCACTCGCCGACGCGCTCGGAAAGAGTGGTTCGTTCGGGACCCGCTTGACCCATCATCTGGTGAGTGAGCCCGTAAATCGACCGTGCATGGCGGAAATAACATCGCATCCAATCCGCTGCGGTTACTACGCGGCCAATTCCGATGCCGCGAGAAGCCGCTTCCGCCTGCGCCTCGTAAGTAAGCGAGTTGTCGTCGCGGCCCTGGCGATAGTGAACGAGGCATCGCGCGGCGGCAAGAAAATCGAATGCCTGATCGTATTCCTCGCGCCATTTTACGGGCGGCTGCGCGGTCCCGCCGGACATCTCCGTGAGCTGCTTCAGCCAGCAGACGACGTGGTAGTCACGCAACGCTCCCGGCGAATTTTTCAGATTGGGCTCGAGGTGAAAAATTGTGTCGCCGTATTTCGCGTGGCGCTGGCGCGTGAGTTCCGCAAGATTCCGGCGCAGATCATCGCGGTGGCGGGAGAAAAGCTGCGGCAGGATGCGCTCGTTCAGTTTACTAAACAATTGCGCGCTGCCTGCGACAAATCGGCAATCAAAGAGCGAGATGCTGAATTCGGGATTCTCCGCGTTGAATTTACCGCACTCGGCGAGAGTTCGTGTTGTCGGGCTCATCCGCAGCCGCATGTCCCAGAGTTCCTGGCACATTTCCCGCGCAGCATCCTTGTATAGAGATTCGGCGGCGGCGTCCTCGCAGAGGAACAGGAGATCGACATCCGAATGCGGAAAGAGGGCGCGGCGGCCGTAGCCTGCAACGGCGACGAGCGCGAGCTTCGAGACTTCCGGCGATCCCTTTCCAATGAAATCGAGAAACAGCTCGGAGGTTATTCGATCGGTGAGGGCGGAGCGCTCTTCGATCGCGACGCGGCCGTTCCCTGTCGCTTCAAACGCCTTCTGAATCTTGGCGGAGTCGGCTGCGTAAGCTTCACGAAGAGCCGGGCCTGAAGTGGACGATGACATGCTGTAACATTTTCTCCGGTTCGCCAAATTTCAACAAGAAAGTGGAATTAGTGCGTTTCCACGGCACTGCAGCACGGAAATTAAATGGGCTTCGAATTCTTTCCCGCCAGCCATCCTACGAATAGGGGCCGGTTGGCAGGTCGGTGACGGCGCCGATGCTGCTGCTCGAAACAAGGCGCACGTACTTGGCCAGGACGCCGGTGCGATAGCGCGGCTCGGGCGGTTTCCACGCGGCACGGCGGCGCGCGAACTCATCATCCGTAATGTTGAGCTGCAGCAATCGCTTTTCCGCGTCGATCGTGATCGAGTCACCCTCATTCACGAGCGCGATGCCGCCGCCAACAGCGGCTTCGGGCGCGACGTGCCCGACGACGAGACCGTACGTGCCGCCGGAAAACCGGCCGTCCGTGATGAGTCCAACCGAATCGCCGAGGCCCGCGCCAATCAGCGCCGACGTCGGCGCGAGCATTTCGCGCATTCCGGGCCCGCCCTTCGGCCCTTCGTAACGAATCACGAGAATGTCGCCCGGCTTGATCTCGTGAGCGAGAATTGCGGCGAGGCACGCTTCTTCCGAATCGAAGACGCGCGCCGGTCCGCTCAATTTTTTATGCTTGATGCCGGAAATTTTCGCGACGGCGCCTTCGCTCGCAAGATTTCCTTTGAGAATTGTGAGGTGCCCGTACGGATAGACGGGGGAATTCCACGGATGAATCACGTCTTGATCCATGCGCGGCTCGACGGGAACCGATTCGAGAGCCTCGGCTATCGTTTGCCCGGTGATTGTCTGCGCTTCACCGTGCAGGACGCCGTGCGTGAGCAAAATCTTCATCACTTGCGGAATTCCGCCGGCTGCGTGCAATTCCGTAATGACGTATTTTCCCGACGGCTTTAAATCGCACAGAACTGGGACACGCGAGCGAATTCTCTCGAAGTCGTCAATCGAAAGAGGAACTTCGGCGGCGCGCGCCATCGCCAAAAGATGCAGCACGGCATTCGTCGAGCCCCCGGTGGCCATAACGACGGCAATGGCGTTCTCGAACGCCTTGCGCGTCATGATGGAGCGCGGCAGGAGATTATGTTGCACCGCGGCTGCCAGGACGCGCGCGGATTCGGCGGCGCTCTCGTGCTTTTCGGCGTCTTCCGCCGCCATCGTCGAGGAATATGGCAGGCTCATTCCCATCGCCTCGATCGCTGACGACATCGTGTTCGCGGTGTACATGCCGCCGCACGAGCCGGCGCCGGGACACGAATGCCGCTCGATCTCGAGCAGTTCCGCGTCGCCGATGCGTCCCGCGCTGTGTTGGCCGACGGCTTCGAAGGCACTGATGACCGTGAGATTCTTTCCATCGAGGTGGCCGGGCTTGATCGTGCCGCCATATACGAAGATCGCGGGAATGTTCAGCCGTGCGATGGCGATCAACCCTCCCGGCATGTTCTTATCGCAGCCGCCGATGACGATCACTCCGTCCATGCGCTGCGCGTTGCAAACGGTCTCGATCGAGTCCGCGATGACTTCGCGGGAAACGAGGGAATATTTCATCCCTTCCGTGCCCATTGAGATGCCGTCGCTGACGGTGATCGTGCCGAAGACTTGCGGCATCGTGCCCGCTTCGCGCAGAACTTCGATGGCGCGCGACGCCAAATCGTTTAGGCCGACGTTGCACGGCGTGACCGTGCTGTAGCCGTTGGCGACGCCGATGATCGGCTTATCAAAATCGGAGTCGCCGAAACCGACGGCTCGCAGCATCGCCCGATTGGGTGTTCGCTCGACGCCGTGTGTAATGACCTTGCTTCGCTCATTTGCATTCATCCGGATTTCACTTTCGATTGTATTTGGAGTTTATCTTTTGCCGCTCCAGCCAACGTATCAGTTTTTTCGAACGAGCGTATCGAAAAAACAAAAGGGTCGGATCGTGGGAAATTGGCGGTGGGCGGTGAGTTCGAAGATCCGAAGGCGGGGCCTCCCCGCTCTGAAGCGATAATTTGCGATGGGCGCGCATGTGGGCCGCGTATCCGCGTTTGCGCCGTCCTTTACTATTGACTGACCACCAGTCAGTGACATAATATATCCATCAGAGTAGCATTGGATGGACATTCCACCGGATAATTTGCCGAAAACGGACTCGCCCGCCGCGTCCTCCAGCTCTGTTTTCAAGTACCGCGCGTTCGCCATGTTTTGGTGGACGCGGCTGTTCTCTAACCTGGCGGTGCAGGCGGAGAGCGTGACCATCGGTTGGCAAGTTTACACCGTGGCGCGGCACGCGCGGAGCGTCGAGCAGAGCGCTTTCCTCGTGGGGATGGTGGGGCTGTCTCAGTTCGTGCCGCTGTTCCTGCTCACGCTCATCGCCGGCGCCACGGCCGACCGGCATGACAGGCGCGCCATCGTATTGCTGTGCACCGGGGTGGAGATCGCGTGCGTGCTCTTGCTCGCTGTGCTCTCCTTGGGCCCGAGCCCAAGCCTGATTGCGATCTTCGTAATCGCCGCTGTATTTGGGGCTTCGCGCGCCTTTCTCACGCCCGCGACCGGCGCTATGGGGCCGATGTTAGTACCACGCGAATTGCTTCCCCGCGCGATTTCCCGGAACTCGCTGGGCGATCAAGTTGGCTCCGTGATGGGCCCGTGGATCGGCGGCGTGCTTTGCGCGATTTCGCCCGCGGTGGCGTACGGCGGGACGGCCGTGCTCTATGCGTTCGCGGCCGGCTCGCTTCTTTTCGTGCGCGCAAACACGCGCCCCGAACAACAGCCCGGCTCGCGCCTGGAGTTGATTCGCGAGGGGCTCGCCTACGTCTGGAACAATAAGATTGTGTTCGGGGCTATCTCGCTGGACCTGTTCGCCGTGCTTTTGGGAGGCGCCACTGCCCTGTTGCCTGTGTTCGCGAGCGACGTGCTGAAGGTAGGAGCGCACGGGTTCGGAATTCTTCGATCCGGCCCCGCCATCGGAGCGGCAGCGATGGCGTTCGCGCTGAGCCGCTGGCCGCTGCATCGCCGCGCGGGCCACTGGATGTTCGGGGGCGTGGCTGCGTTCGGCATGGCGACGCTGATTTTCGCGGTATCCAAATCCATGATCGTCTCGGTGATTGCCTTGGCAGCGCTGGGCGCGGCGGACATGATTTCGGTTTATGTGCGGCAGACGCTGGTGCAAATCGTGACGCCGGACAGAATGCGCGGGCGAGTTTCAGCGGTCGCCAACTTGTTTATCGGCGCTTCCGGAGACCTCGGCGAGTTTGAGACTGGAGTCGTTGCCCGGTTGCTCGGGCCCGTGGGCGCGGCGATTTTTGGCGGCGTGGGCTCGCTCGTGGTCACAGGCGGCTGGGCGCTCATGTTCCCTGCCCTGCGCAAGGCGGACCGGTTGGACGGCATCGAGGGGTGAGTGGGGTGAGGCTGACGAAATTATGCGCGGCGTAGCGAAATCCCGGCCGAGGACGAAGCCGCCGGAAGAGCGGCGCGGCGAAATTATGAACGCCGCGCAGCGCCTGTTTCTCAAGCAAGGCGTTGGGCCGACGACGATCGAGCAGATTACATCGGGCGCTGACGTCGCGAAGGGTACCTTCTATCTTTATTTTTCTTCCAAGGATGACGTGCTTTCGGCGCTTGCCGAACGATTTGCGCAAGAGCTCTTGTCGAAAATAAGAGCGGCGATCGCAGAAAAACGGAACGACGATTGGAAGGGAAAGTTGGCGGCGTGGGCGAGTGCGGGTGTCGCCGGATATCTCGAATCCATGCGGCTTCACGACATAATTTTTTATGGGTCGCGTCCTCGCAGGCGGGAAGGACTCGTCGACAACATCATAGTCGATCATCTTTCTGAGTTGCTGCAGGCTGGCGTTGACGCTGGGGCGTGGCCGATTGACGATCCGCGATTTGTGGCTGTGTTTTTGTTTAGCGGACTGCACGGCGCGGTCGATGCCGCACATGTTCAGGGGAAGCGGGCAGATCGAAATCGAGTGGCGCGAAGATTGGAACAGCTGTGTTTCCGCGCTGTCGGACTACTCGACACGAATGCGTCGAGCCGTTAATTGGAATTGCCGGCGGCCGCTGGTTCTTCGGTGGCTACCGTGACGGGATGCAAGAATGGCATACGCGCGCGCAGGCGTGCGCCGACTTCCTCGATCAATTGGCGCTGCTCTTTTCGGCGCGTCGCGTAGAAATTCGGGCGGCCGGCTTTGTTTTCATCAATCCATTGCTTCGCGAATTCACCGCTCTGAATTTTTCCGAGCATTTTCTTCATGGTCTTGCGCGTTTCGCCGGTGACGATTTGCGGTCCGCCGATGTAATCGCCGTATTCGGCCGTGTCGCTCACCGAGTAGCGCATGTAATTTAAGCCGCCCTGATAAATTAGATCCACGATCAGCTTCAGCTCGTGCAGGCATTCGAAATAAGCAATCTCCGGCTGATAGCCCGCGTCCACAAGCGTCTGGAACCCGGCTTTGACGAGTTCGCTCACGCCGCCGCAGAGCACGGCTTGTTCGCCGAAGAGATCGGTCTCGGTTTCTTCCGTGAACGTCGTTTCGATCACACCGGCGCGCGTGGTGCCGAGGCCCTTGGCATACGAGAGCGCAAGCTGCTTCGCCGATCCGGAGGCGTCCTGATGAATCGCAAGCAGCGCAGGCGTGCCGCCGCCCTCGACGAACACCTCCCGCACGCGGTGGCCCGGCGCTTTTGGCGCGATCATCGTCACATCAATGTTCTTGGGCAATTGAATCGTGCCAAAGCGCACGTTGAATCCGTGCGCGAACATCAGCATTTTTCCGGCGGAAAGATGCGGCGCGATTTCCTTCTCGTAAATCGCGGGCTGCGCCGTATCCGGCGCGAGGATCATGATGACGTCGGCCCACGCCGCGGCGTCGGCGACCGAGCGCACCGCCAATCCTTCCGCGATCGCTTTCTTCTTCGATTGGCTTCCGTCGTGAAGGCCGACGCAGACCGTGCATCCGCTATCGCGTAAGTTCAGCGCGTGCGCGTGGCCCTGCGAACCGTAGCCAATGATCGCAATTTTCTTTTTTTGGATGAGGGTGATATCTGCCGCGTCGTCCTGATAAATCGTAGCCATTCAAATCTCCTGGAGGGTAACGACCCAATTATTCGGAACCGAGTTCCGCCACGCGAATTAGACGGAATGCGAAACTTCCGCTGACGCTGCTGCGTCTTTGGCCTCGCGCTTTTGCTTGCTGAGCTCCTTCTTCACGCCGCGAGACATTACCACCTGCCCGGTTCGGACCATCTCGAGAATTCCGAACGGGCGCAGCACTTCTTCGAGCGCCTGAATTTTGTCTTCGGTTCCCGTGATCTGGACGATCAGCGACCGCGGCGCAAGATCCACCACGCGCGCGCGAAAAACGCGGGCGATCTCCATCAGCCGGTGGCGCGATTCTTCGTGCGCCTCGACTTTGATGAGCGCGAGGCTGCGAGCGATTGTAGAAACGTGCGTGACGTCTTCGACGGAGAGCACGTTCACAAGCTTGTAGAGATTCGCCTCAACGCGATGCGCTGCGCCTTCATTGATTCCCGCGACGATCGTCATGCGGGAGATTCCTTCGCGTTCCGTGTGGCCGACCGTCAGAGATTCGATGTTGTACGCGCGCCGTCGAAAGAGCGAGGCCACGCGATTCAGCACGCCGGGCTGGTTCTCGACGTACAGCACGAATGTGTGAAGCTTTTGGGCGTCAGTCATCGTTAGCGCTTTCGACGAGAGGGCTCGGGCGGCGGATCATCTGGTGCAGATCGGCTCCCGCGGGAACCATTGGGTATACGGTATCTTCCTGCTCGACTTGAAAATCAATCAGCGCGGGTCCCGGATTTTCGCGCGCGGCGCGCAGAGCGGAGACGGCTTCGGAGCGCGTGCGAACAGAGACGCCGGAAATTCCGAATGCGCCGGCGAGCTTTGCGAAGTCGGGGCTCAAGAGCGGCGTGGAAGCGTAGCGGCCATCGTAGAAAAATTCCTGCCACTGGCGGACCATACCGAGGAAGCCGTTGTTGATGATGGCAATTTTGATGTCGATGCGCTCCTGCACGATCGTGGCGAGCTCCGCCATTGTCATTTGAAAGCCGCCATCGCCGACGACGACCCAAACTTCAGCGTCCGGCCGCGCAAATTTTGCGCCGATGGCCGCGGGCAGCGCAAAACCCATCGTGCCAAGGCCGCCAGAAGTAATCAGCGAGCGCGGCTTATCGTGCTTGTAGTATTGCGCTTCCCACATTTGGTGCTGACCGACATCGGTGACGACGACGGCGTCGCCGCGCGTCTCGCGCCAGAGATCGTGAATCACGTGCGCCGCGTACAAGTGGCCGTTGTCCGGAAGATTCTGAATGTCGCGAACCGCGGAATCGTGCTTCAAGCTTCCGATGTATTGCAGCCATTCGCTGCGATCGCCCGACTTCACGCCGGGGAGCAGCCGCAGCAGGATTTCACGCAGATCGCCGATGAGCGGGACGTCGACGTGGACGGTTTTGTTGATTTCGGCTCGGTCGATTTCGACATGAATTTTTTTCGCGTTCGGCGCGTAAGTCTTCAAGTTTCCCGTGACGCGATCATCGAATCGCATGCCGAATGCGAGCAGAAGATCCGATTCCTGAATCGCCGTGTTGACCCACGATTCGCCGTGCATTCCCATCATGCCGAGCGAAAGCGGATGTGACGCCGGGAACGCGCCCAGTCCGAGAAGCGTTTCGGCAACGGGGACGGCGGCTTTTTCCGCAAACGCGGTCACTTCCTGCGTTGCGCCGGACAAAATAATTCCGTGCCCCGCGAGGATCACCGGCCTGCGCGCGGAATTAATAAGTTCGAGCGCGCGCTCGAGTTCGACTGAATTGGGAGAATGATCGGGTTCTTTGCGCCGCGGCTTGGGAGCGGCGGCCTCCCAGTCGAATTCGCAGGACGCATTCTGGGCGTCCTTGGTGATGTCGATCAGAACCGGTCCTGGCCGGCCCGACGCAGCGATCTGAAATGCTTCGCGAATGCTCGGAGCGATTTCGTCGGCGGAAGTCACGAGATAATTGTGCTTGGTGATGGGGAGCGTGATGCCCGTGATGTCGGTTTCCTGAAACGCGTCTGAACCGATGAGCTTGCTGCCCACCTGGCCGGTAATGCAGACGATCGGCGACGAGTCCATCATGGCGGTCGCGATTCCGGTGACCATGTTCGTCGCGCCCGGGCCTGAAGTCGCGATCGCGACACCGACGCCACCGCCGGCGCGGGCGTAGCCATCGGCCATGTGCGTTGCGCCCTGCTCGTGGCGGACGAGGACGTGATGCGTTTTGTACTTCATCATCGCATCGTACGTCGGAAGAATGGCGCCGCCAGGATAGCCGAACACGCACGTGACGCCCAGGCGTTCCAGGCTCTCCCAAACGATTTCCGCACCCGACTTCTTCACGTTCCCAGGCTCCCTTCGTTTTTAGCGTGCCGGCTTCGGGCCGGCTCGAATACTCTGGCCGCAGCTTCGCTGTCGACGTAACCCTTCCAGTAGGCATTAGGTCGCTTTCCGTGTCCAATTTATATTGCTGAATGTATTCATAAATCAGTTTTATGCACCAATGCTGGGCATTCTGGCTTCTGGGAAGCCAGACGCCGCGTTCCGCCGTGACATTGCCGCTAAAGCACAATTCGCAAGCCTGCTGGACAACCTGAACCAACTACACACAGTCAAACATGGTTGGCGGACGCACCGAGGGCTAGGTAGTCATAATTGTGAGCGCTACGAAAAAACATTCGTATCGGAAGGGCCTAAGCAGAAGCGTCCGGCGATGGCTTCTTGGCTCCCAGAGCTTAGTCTTTCTTAGCATCCTGCTTTGCGGAATTTCAACTCAAGGTCAGTCTCAACAGCCCAATACCGGTTCGGAATCTGGGGCATCCGCCGGCGAGCAGCCACGCGATCTGCAATCGTCTGGGAACATCAACGGAACCGTCGTCGATCCCACTGGAGCGAGCGTCGCCGGAGCCCGCGTAGTTCTCAAGAGTGGGAATCCATCCGAAAATCACGAGATGCTAGCTGGTGACAACGGCGAATTCTCCTTTTCCAATGTCGCTCCCGGTCCTTTCCAACTCACAATTACGGCGCCGGGCTTCGCTTCGCAAACATATTCTGGAATTCTGCGCCTTGGGGATTTCGATATTGTCCCGCCAATCGCTTTGGCCGTTGCCGGCTCTGTTACTAGGGTGGTCGTCGAACCCCCGCGCGAAGAAGTGGCTGAAACGCAGGTGAAAGAGGAGGAGAAGCAGCGCGTGCTCGGGGTGATTCCGAATTTTTACGTCACCTACATCTCCGATCCGGCGCCGCTCGATACAAAGCAAAAGTTCGAGCTTGCCTGGAGGACGACAGTGGACCCGGTCTCATTCGTAATGACAGGGGCCATCGCCGGATTTCAGCAGGGAGAAAATGAATTCAGCGGATACGGGCAAGGAGCGCAAGGCTACGCAAAGCGCTACGGCGCCTCCTACGCGAATCTCGTTACAAGCACGTTTATCGAAAGCGCCGTCCTGCCATCGTTACTGAAACAGGATCCGCGATATTTCTACAAAGGAAGCGGCAGCACGCGATCGCGGATTCTGTATGCGATCGCCAACACGGTGATTTGCAAAGGCGACAACGGACACTGGGAAGCAAATTATTCCGGTCTTGGCGGGAGCCTCGCCTCAGGCGGGCTCTCGAACCTTTATTACCCACGGGATAATCGTGGAGTGGGACTAACGTTCGAAAACGCAGCGGTCGGGCTTGGCACAAGCGCCGTCGAAAATCTGCTTGAAGAATTTCTCGTTACGAAATTCACGCCGAAACTTCCGAAACATCAACCGCCCAACCCTTAAAGTATCGTTAGCAGGATGTCGATCGCTGTTGTTCCGACGAGCTTCTAGGACAAATCTGCGGAAATTTTGTCGGGGGCGGCGGCTTTCACACGCGCCGACGTTTGCGCCGAAGGATAGCAGCCAAGAATGCGAAATTCTTCCGCGCGGTCGCTCAGCTCGGCGAGCGCCTGGCTGACGGTTTCATCCGCCGTCGAGCCGGCGATATCGAGGTAGAAGCTGTAATGCCAAGGGCTGCCCTTCAGCGGGCGGCTTTCGATTTTAAGCAGGTCGATGCCGCGCTCCGCGAACACTCCGAGCGCTGAATAGAGCGCGCCGGGCTGATGCTTTACACGAACGACGAGCGAGACTTTATTCGCGTTCTCTTTCGTCTCCGGCTTCGCGGAGAGCAGAACGAATCGCGTGTAATTCTCGCGATGATCTTCGAGATGATCGAGCAAGATCGTCCCGCCATAGAGTTCGGCAGCGTGCCGGCCGGCAATGGCGGCGACGACGGCGTCACCCTTTTCGAGAACTTCGCGGACGCTTCCGGCCGTGTCTGTGCTGGCGATGCGCTGAATTTCCGGATGCTGCACGAAAAATCCGAGACATTGCGCCAGCGCGACGGGATGCGATTGGACGACGCGGATTTTTTCAAGTCTCGCGCCAGGACATCCGATGAGGTTGTGGACAATCGGAATAGTCACTTCGGAAATGATGTGCAGCGCGCTTTCAAGCAGCAGATCGTAGGACTGATGAACGGATCCAGCGAGACTATTTTCGAGCGGAGCCAGTGCAAAATCGGCAGCGTTCTCGGGAATTGCGGAAAAAAGCGCTTCAAATGTCGGCCGCGGGACGAGGGAGACCTCTTCGCCGAGCAGCTTGATCACAGCTTCTTCGCTGAACGCTCCGCGCTCACCTTGAAATGCGATTCGTGGTGGGTTTCCTGGGGACGTCACGAAAGCGATTCTACTGCACCTTCGCCATCATTTGCTTGAGTTCACCGTCAAGCTCGCTCGCGCGCGCAGAATTCCCAGTGCGCCGTTCCGCATCCGCGGTCATTTGCAGCAGAAGCGAACTCTTCGGCGATTCCTTCAACGCCAATTCGGATTCCGCCGCTGCTTCGGAATAGAGACCAAATTCGGAATAGGCGGATGCGCGGCCGAGATGCTTAACCAAACCGTCTTTCGCCTCCCAAGCCGCCAGTTCTTGCTCCAGCTTCCTTTGATTGGGTGGCGTAAGCACGGAGAAAGTTACACGGTATTCGCGATCGTCTGCGTCGCGCAGGCGCAAGACTAGCGGCGCGAACCCATTGCGGTCGCGATAACTTGCCAGCGCATCGCGCAGTTGCTGCGAATCGAAAGTCGCGGAGGAGCCAGGGAAGTGGCGTGAAGTAAAAAGCCGGACGCCGCCACTTTCCGGCGCAATCGACAATTCCACGTCTCCGACGCCCGCCGGCGGGCTCCAGCGAACGATGAAGCGTTCCGGCTCGATCGTGCCCTCGGAAGGCGGAGAGGAAAAAATCGTTTCTGCAGGGCTGCGATCCCGCGTGAAGGCGGGCTCAGCGTAACGGATTACTTCGTTCAATACCGAGCTGACTTCTACTTTGTGCGTTTGAGTTCCGGATATCGTCGTGTACGTCTGGGAATCGAGAAGCGTAAGACTGCCCGAGGTCGAGCTGCACTTCAAAATCTCGCCTGCAATCAACGGGCGGTGGCTGCCCTTCGGAGACACGAGCGCGTGCCACTTTTGATCTTCGGGCTCAAACACCTGGGCTTTGCACGTATTTTCGATTACAACCCCCGCGAATGTGGTTACTTGCGCATGAGTGTGAAGCGGCGACACCACTGCGGCAGCGGCAATTATTGCGGGGATGACCCAACGGAGCGTGTGTTTACACAAGTCCGCCCGGACGGCTTTTCGATATGGTATTTCGTTCATCGAACGGCTCAGTTCCGAGTCGGTACCGCTTCAACAATAGCAAAATCCAACTGCGCGTCAAGGACGGAGAGTTTTCGCGGCAAGTCCAGCTTAGTCGCTGGTGAAAACGTGATCTACGACGGCGTGGCCGATCAATCCGACGGCGACGAAAAGCGAATCATCCCACATGATCCGGAAGGTGCTCGCCAAATAGATGCCGCCGACGATGGCCGCGACCACGACGAGGACCGTCACCACTAGATGCAGCACGCCCGCCCTCGTTGTCGCTCGAAAGTAGCGCTTTCGGCCCCATATCGTTAGCTCGACCACGCCGAAAATCACCAGGAATAGCGAAAGATCTAGAACCAGGCGCCCGCGAGGCAGAAGCAGTGCGAGCAGCGGCCCTGAGTCGAGGGTGTAGATCGCACACGCGTGCAGATATACTCCGGAATATCTGCGGTCGAGCCGGCCCGGAATGTTGTGCTGATCCATGTCGGTCGTGCCCTTCCCGCGACCGACGAGGACGTATTGCCCCTTCAAAGAACTGGCGAATTGAGGCTGTTTGGGATCCATAACGTTGGCGGACGGAATCGTGTTCGCTTCGATTCGATCGATGGATCCGTAATCCACGTAGAACTCGGTGGCAGGAACCTCTTTATGCGGCGCAAGCGAGATGGACTCGGCCACACCCGGAATGTCGGAGAGCGAATTCTGTTCCACTTTCGGGTGCATCGCCACGGACAGCGAGTTGACGACCCAGGCCGCCGATCCTGGAAGGCCCGAATGAATCTCGATCGTATTCACCATTCTGCGCGGAGCTTCGAACTGCCCCGGGGTTACAGCTCCGGCAAAGGCGGCCAGGACCGAGTATTCCGGCCGTTCAAGCGCGTAGACCGGCCCGAGCGCGAGAGAGGTATAGGTGGCAACGTAAATCGGCACGTAATGATTGGGCGCCGCGAGGCACGCCGGAGAGAGTGGGCCATTGGGGAGCGAATCCGTGCCTTCGCGAAATCCGGTCGAGCGAGCCAGCAGGCACGCTAGAAATTCGTCGTCGTCCTCGAGTTGGATCGGATACGGCGTGAAATCGATGTCGAGGCCGATCGCCGCGGGGCTTTGGTCCGCGATCTTCGTGATGACGTCGCGGAGTTTGTTCCTGTCCGTGTAGTCGTACTCTCTCGGTTGGTTGGGATCTTTGCGCGGCGTCCAGTCGACGTCGGATACATCCACGACCGTGACGTTTAAGTTCTGCCTGGCCACTGCGCCAAGCCGGTGTTGGATTACGTCGTAAACAAACTCTCTTGCCTGCGTGCCGAAATAGAAACGCTTATCCTCGATCCATTTTGCGAGCCACCACATCCCGAAGGTAATCACCACGCCGATCAACAACTTCAGCCAAAAGCTCTCGTAGAAAGAGTGGTGTGGCTCGGAATGCCCGGAACCGGATGGTGGGCCGCTCGAATGCGAGCCGGATGAAGAAGTGGCGTGTTTCCGGTCTCGTGGTTGTTCCATTGTGAAACCGCAATCTTACTCGGCGGCGAGTTCCCAACTCGGATGCCCATACTAAGGAAAACGTGTGCCGCGCGTCAATCCACGGGTACCGGCGCCAGATCAGCTGCGGGTTCGCCTTCTCCCATTCAAGTGTTCTTACGCGCCATTCGGCCCACGGCCGCGCTGACACATAGCTTCCTATTGACGACTGCGAGAACTCGGCCTACCATTTCTACATCGCGCCGTTATTAAAGGCGTGAACCGATCTTCATGCAGAGTGGCTGAGGGTCACGGGCCCGACGAAGCCACGACAACCGGATCAGGTTCTCTTACTGGTCGCTTGGTGCCAATTCCCGCCCGGTTCGCGGGGGACATGAAGACTCGGGAGTCGGATTGCGCCTCATCCCCCATCCCGGATGAGGCTTTTTGTTTTTAGGGCGCGCAGAACCAGCGCAGCCACGGAGAAGAAGCAATGAGCGAGAATTATTCCTTGCGATGTCGTGAGTGCCGTCGCGAACACGGCAATCGGCCCGGCTCGATCTGCGAAGACTGCATGGCGCCACTCGAAGTTCACTACAATCTGGAAGCGGTACGCGGAAAATTCACACGCGAAACGATATCTTCACGGCCGGCGAACATCTGGCGCTACGCCGAGTTGCTTCCCGTTCCTGAAGGCTACAACGAGGGACTGCCCGTCGGCATGACGCCGCTTGTTCCCGCGTCCAGGCTGGGAGCTCGCATCGGTTCGCGGCGTCTCCTCATCAAGAACGATGCGGTGTGCTTCCCTACCCTTTCGTTTAAGGATCGTGTGGTAGCGACGGCGCTCGCTCAGGTGCGGCGGTTCGGATTCAAGACGGTTAGCTGCTCTTCGACCGGCAATCTTGCCAATTCGGTGGCCGCGCAGGCCGCGCGACACGGATTCGACGCGTGGATTTTTATCCCCGCGGATCTGGAAGCGGCCAAGATCGTCGGCACGCAAGTCTACGGCGCGCGGCTCACGCGCATCGCCGGCAATTACGATCAGGTGAATCGCCTCTGCTCGCAAATTGGCGATCGTTATAACTGGGGATTCGTGAACATCAATCTCCGGCCGTATTACGCCGAAGGATCGAAGACTGTTGGCTTCGAGATCGCCGAGCAGCTTGGCTGGCGATTGCCGGACAATGTTGTCGTCCCGATGGCTGGCGGCTCGCTCATCACGAAAATTCAAAAAGCGTTTAGCGAATTGATCGCGCTCGGGCTCGTCGAAGCCAAGACGGTGAAATTTTTCGGCGCGCAGGCCACAGGCTGCTCGCCGATTTCCGACGCTGTGAAATGCAACAAGGACGAAATCGATCCGCAGAAGCCGAAGACGATTGCGCGCTCGCTTGCGATCGGCAATCCGGCGGACGGACTTTACGCGGCGCGTGCCATCTCGACGAGCGGAGGCTGGGCTGCGGACGTATCCGATCCCGATATCGTCGCTGGCATTGAATTGCTCGCCACCACCGAAGGCATTTTTACGGAAACGGCCGGGGGCGTCACCGTGGCGGCCACGGAGAGCCTTATCGCGCAAGGCAAGATTCAGCGTGACGAGGAAACCGTGCTCTGCATCACCGGCAACGGCTTGAAGACCACGGACGTTTTCGCGGATCGCTTTCCCCTCGAAGAAGCAATCGAACCAAAACTCGTCGCATTTGAGAAATTCATGGGAGAATCGGTGGCGGTCGCTGCAACTGCGTGACGTCTAGATGACCGTCAGAGTTCAAGTCCCAGCCAGCTCGGCTAACCTCGGGCCCGCGTTCGATTGCGCGGCGATTGCGCTGAATTTGCATCTCCGCGTGTCGGCAACACCTCAGACTTCCGGCGGCCTTGAGCTTAGCTACCTTGGCCCGAATACGGAACGCGTCCCACTCGATGACACCAACCTCGTCGCCAGAGCGATCCGAAACATCGCATCTTCGACTGACGGAGTCTTGCCGGGCGCGCGAATCGAAATCGATAATCAGATTCCGATCGGTTCGGGCCTGGGTTCGAGCGCCGCAGCGATAATCGCGGGGACTATTCTTGGCGCGGAGCTTTGCGGCGCGACGCTCGAGCCGAAGAAGATTCTTCGGCATGCGCTCGCCCTCGAAAAACATCCGGACAATATTTCGGCAGCGCTGTATGGCGGGATGGTAGTTGCGGCGGTCACGCACAATGCGACGGACAATCTCGCGGATATTCTGGTGAGCACCACCGACGTCTCGGAAAAGATTGATTTCATCGCCGTCGCGCCCGATGTGCCGCTTTCGACCGAGAAATCTCGCGCCGCGCTGCCGACGCAGTATTCGCGGGAAGACATCGTGCAGAACATCCAACGCACGGCTCTTCTTACGGCGGCCTTTTTTTCTGGAGGCGATTTGACGCCGGAACTTTTCCGCGATCGCCTGCATCAGCCGTATCGCAGCCCGCTCATTCCCGGGATCGCCGAATGCCTCGAGTATCGCTGCGAAGGCCTCGCGGGAATTTTTTTGAGCGGCGCGGGCTCGTCCGTGATGGCAATCGCGCTCCACAGCTCAGCGCAAATTGGCGACGCGCTCGTGGATATTTTCCGCCGCCACGGCATCAGCGCTCGGGCATCCAATCTCAAAGCAGATAACGCCGGAGCCCAAGTCCGGCGCGCCTAGCCCGTCCGTACGTTTCTCAAGAAATAGTCCCGCGATCGTCAAGCGCGGGCACCGCGCTTGCAACTTCCTTTCGTTTCGCGCCTACGACCGCGATCGCCGTCAGCGTCAAAACAATCGGATCGATCGGATGCCGGTAACGCAGCGACGCGTGCGTGACGTAATACACGAGCGGAACGACGACGACGAACACTGCGGTGGGAAGCACGTACGGGCTTTGTGCGCGCCATAGAACGACGATCCCGATCGCGCTGCCAATCGCCGTGAGAAAATTCAGCGCGAAAATTGTCCGGAGCCACAGCGAGTCCACGGTCTCGAAATCCTGCATCGGGTGGAATGATCCGACCCAGAAACTCAAGAATCTCCATCTCGAGAGGCGGAGCTCGAGCCGCCGGTGTGTTCGCATGAAATCGATCGCAAGATTCCATTTTTCCTGCATGAACGCCGTCTCGCCGAGTTGCGCGTATCGCCGCGCCTCGCCGTAGCGAGTGATTCGAGCGTTGATGTTGGGCGAGCGGTCGTCGAACACTTCGTTGTTGCCCAGCCAAAGCTCGAATGGAAAGTTCGAGCGCAACGGAATGAACCGGTGGAATTCGGCGTAATTGCGCAGCGTCCACGGTAAGCAACACAGAATCGCGACCGCGAGCGCCACGGCGGGCCGTCCGATATGTCCGCTTCCACTACCTTCGCGTCGCGCGCGATACCAAGTCCAAACCAACAGAAACGGCAGCGCACTGCCGAGCGCGGGATTCGTGAGCAGCGCGAAACCCCATAGAAGGCCATACGTGCACCAATCGCGAATTCGTCGCGATTCGGCGAGCGCAAAAGTCGCCCACAGAATCGTGGCGGCCAGCAGAGCCGCTAGCGACGTGTCCCAGATCCATTGAAATGGAATTACGACTGCATTTGGAAATAGCGCCCATAGCCACGCCGCGAGGCTCGCCGCGCCGATTCCCGCGATTCGCTTGCCGGCAAAATAAATCGGCACGCAAGTGGCCGCAGAGAAAAGAATGTTCAGCGCGGCCGCCGCGTAAAACGCCTGAAGCGTGAACACCCCGAACACGCGGAAAATTCCCGCGATGAGCACTGGATAGACAGGCGTGAGCCAGGCGGTCGGCCCTGTGCCGCTCCTTGTCGGCGAACTGAATCCCTTGCCCGTCGCGAGCGCCATCGCGATATTGCCGGTCTCCTGCTGGAACGGCACGGAGGCGAGCGCTTCGGCCGGAATCGCGCGCGATTCGTGGTACGCGTACGCGACGCGGCACGCGAGCGCCACGGCGACGATCAGCCACAGCGACGCCGTAGCCGCAATGATTCTGCGCGTCTCCAATTTCACTCTCGCGGGCTTAGACGTTGATGTTTGACGCCGCTCATGGTCATCGCGATTAGGCGAGGAGAGGACGCCACGTGGCAACTATGGAATGATTTGCGAGTAAAGAATGAAGCCACTACCCTCGGCGATTTGGCCCGCCGTTACATGGGCCACCGGAACACGAGCGCCGTCGCGAACTGGATACAGCCGCGTCATGTCGCGCACAAACGGATCGGATGTTTTCAGGACAGTGACTCGAGAGATAGCGTGCTGACTCTCGGCTCCCAGTCCTTGATTGAGTGCTCGCGCGATAACGCGCGTTGCTTCACCCACACCTAGAACATCGGTCCAGGGGCCGGAGACGATGAGATTCCAGCTGGTGTCTGCGTCCAGAGAATTGTTGTATAGCATCGCCAATGTGAATTCTCCGTGATGCTCACGGAGTTTCTCCACTACCTTTTCGACATCATCAACCAGCGTGAAGATATACATTCCAGTATTCCGTCCGGTTTCCCTCGAATCGCGTTGAGTATTTCCTCGGCGCCCGCTCGATCATAGCTTCCCGGGGGTTCGTATCGTCGCTCGGGCTTCCACTTGATGGCAATCGACCAATTGCTCAGTAAGGCCGGCCCGCTTGCAGAAAATACGTGCTCCAGGCCCGCCAGAAGCTTCAGGTCATCGAAATCGTGCGTCCGGAATGCTTCCTTGAGCCGGCTCCCTTTTTCCGGATACTCCTCTATCTGGAGTGTCGCACAGATCGCCGCTTTCAGAGCAAGTTCCACGACGTAGCCGCATAAATACGCAGAGCCATCAAAAATCCCGCGGCGAATAGCGCCTCAGCCTCCTGAAGCTTGGCATGGGAGAGGAGTTGCAACTGTTGTCGACTGGCCATCGGGATCGGGGTCGAGCATATTCCGCCAGATACTTCTCAAGCAAGTTAGTACTTACACGGATACACATGTCCCGACGGCAAAGTACTCGCTTATTGTCGCAGATCAAGTAACGCGCAAACTATCGTGCGCCGGTCTGCCCATCGCTGGCTTTGTGTTCGCAGAAACGCGTGTATACTCTGGCGTCTTTTGAGAATCACTCGGGGGCATGAGTCATGATTTCACGCAGCTTCACGGAAATATCGCGGCGCAATCTTTTGCACATGTTTTCGCTTCTCGGGCTGACGGCATTTGCCCGCGGAACGGGTGCCGCGACAGATCCAGCACGAATAAACGCGGTGCCAGACGACGCGGGCAGGACGCGCCGATTTCTCATTGATACCGACACAGCGTCCGATGACGCCGTCGCTCTAGTGATGGCGCTGCGAAATCCGGGGGTAAGCGTCGAAGCCATCACCGTCGTCGCCGGAAACATGCCGATCGAGAAGGGCCTGCAGAACGCGTTGTACACGCGCGATCTGTGCGGGTCTCACGCGCCCGTTTATCGCGGATGCGGTGCGCCGCTGCTTCGTCCGCTGCATACCGCCGAATATGTGCATGGCAATGACGGCTTTGGAGACATCGGCCTTCCGCTCACAGGAAGGACTCCTGCGCCCGGCCACGCCGTTCCGGCCATCATTGACGTGATCAATCGTCATGCCGGAGAAATCACGCTCGTCACTCTCGGCCCGCTGACGAATATCGCGCTCGCGCTGAAAATCGATCCGACGATCGCGCAAAAGGTGACGCGCTGCGTGATTATGGGCGGTGTTGGATTTGGCGGCGTCGGCAACGTCACGCCCGTCGCGGAATACAACATCTGGGAAGATCCGGAAGCCGCGAAAATCGTTTTCGAGTCGGGGCTGCCGATCGAAATGGTCGGCTGGGATATTTCCGTAGAATCGGCCGTATTCGACCCGCAGGAAACGGCGAAGCTTCGCGACATCGGCACTCCTCTCGCGAAATTCTGCGTGGACATCCAGAAATCGCTGACGCAATTTGCCCTCACGAGGACCAAGCTCGCGGGATTCGACCTCCCGGATCCGATCGCAATGGCCGTCGCAATCGATCCGACCATCGCGACGAGGACGGAGCGCCGTTACGTTCAGATCGACACTCAAAGCGATCTCACCCTCGGCCAGACGGTTGTGGATCAACTCGGCGTCACCGGCAAACCGGCGAATACGACGGTCGTGAAGGAAGCGTCTCGCGAGCGCTTTATTCAACTGCTTCACGATTCCGTTCGCGCCTGATTTTTCGCGAGATTCTGAACGCGCCAAGCGCGCTGACGCTACTTAGAAGTGTCATCCCGAGTTCGTCACCGGCCGACGAGGAATCTACATTTCCTTCTGCTTCATGCGCGAGTCATACATTCAGCTCGTTTACGAAAATTCAACTCCACTACCCTCTTTCATCGCATTCGGCGACATGCTAGCGTCGAAGGAGCGCGAGAATCGAGATTTCGCTGAAGGAACACGGATGACGACGGCGTTTCTCCAATGCATCGAGAACGGCTGCCATCGCAAGCACGCGCTTAATCTGAAGGAATACCGCTGCGAAGCTTGCGGTGGAATGCTCGAAGTCCGGTACGACGCGCCGCGTGTGGCGCCGGAGACGCTGCAGCGGACGTGGCAGCTGCGAAAATCGAGCAGCGCGATTGAAGATCAGAGCGGAGTGTGGCGCTTCCGCGAATTGCTTCCGTTCGTGCCGGAAGGCCGCAGCGTCGTCACGCTCGGCGAAGGCCGCACGCCGCTTCTCGATGTTCCGCGCGCGGGCGAGTGGGCCGGCGGCGTGCGCCTCGCGATCAAGCACCAGGGGAATAATCCTACTGGCTCGTTCAAAGACCTCGGCATGACGGCGTGCATCACAGAAGCCGCGATTCTCGGCAGCCGCGTGACCGTGTGCGCCTCGACGGGCAATACGTCCGCTTCGATGAGCGCGTACGCGGTGCGCGCCGGGATGAAAGCAGTCGTCACCGTGCCGGCCGGAAAAATTTCCGCGGCGAAACTGGCGCAGGCCATCGAATTTGGCGCCGTGGTGATCGAAATCGGCGAAACGTTCGACGATTCGTTCCGGCTTCTGCGCGCGCTCACGAACGACATGAATTTGTATCTCGTGAATTCTCTTAATCCCTTCCGCCTCGAAGGGCAGAAGACGATCGTGTGCGAAATACTCGAGCAGCGTGATTGGCGCGTGCCGGAATTCATCGTGGTACCCGGCGGAAACCTTGGAAACATTTCGGCCATTGGCAAAGGCCTCATCGAGTTGAAAGAAATGGGATTGATCCAGAAGATGCCGCGGCTCGTCGTGGCGCAAGCGGAAGGCGCGAATCCGTTCTATCGAATGATCGAAAGCGGCGGCACGGAAATGATTCCGGTCGTTGAACCGCGCACGGAAGCTTCAGCGATTCGCATCGGCAATCCTGTGAATTGGAAGAAAGCGCTGCGCGCGATTCGCGCGACCGACGGATTGGCGGAATCGGTGAGCGACGAAGAAATCTTCGCGGCGAAAGCGGCGTTGGCTCACGATGGCGTGGGCTGCGAGCCCGCCTCAGCCACAACGATAGCGGGAATTCGCAAACTTGTGGCCAGTGGAAAAATACCGCGCGGCGCCGACGTCGTCGCGGTGCTTACGGGACACCAGCTCAAAGATCCGGAAATCAGTTTGCGGCGCCGCAGCGAAGTAGATATGGCGCGGCAACTCCTGCGCGTCGAGCCGGACGTAAAGCATCTGCGCGCAGCCCTCGAACGCGTACTCGCGTCAGCCTGAAGTATTTCACGCAAACAATTCAGAAGTTTCGACTGACATCAACTCTGGATGAGGAGCTCTTTCGCGCGCTGAGCGGCCTTGACGACAGCTTTAATGAGCGTGACGCGCAGCTTGCCGTCTTCGAGTTCGAGAATGCCGTCGATCGTGCAGCCTGCGGGCGTGGTGACGGCTTCCTTGAGAAGCGCGGGATGATCGCCGGTCTCAAGCACCATGCTCGCCGCTCCGAGAACCGTTTGCGCTGAGAGCAGCGTCGCCATATCGCGCGGCAGCCCCACCTTTACTCCAGCTTCCGCCAACGATTCAAGAATGATGTAGATGTACGCCGGGCCGCTCGCGGAGAGGCCGGTGATGGCGTCCATGTGCTTGCCGTCAACGATCACCGAGCGTCCGACGACTTCGAAAAGCTTGCGCGCGGTCTCGAGGTGATCGGGCGTCGCATGCGAGCCGCCGGAAACAGCCGTCATGCCCTTGCCGACGAGACAAGGAGTGTTCGGCATTGCGCGAATCACCGGGACTCGAGCCGGCACGTATTGTTCGATGTAAGAAGTCGGCACGGACGCGGCAATCGACACGACAAGCTTCGCGGGCGAAAGCGCGCGGCGCATCTGCGCGAGCGCCGAGCGCACCACTTGCGGCTTCACGCAAAGTAGGACGATGTCGGCATCGCGCACCGCCTTGACGTTGTCCGTGAAAACGGAAATGCCGAGCGATTTCGAAAGCGCAGCAGCCTTCTCGGGATGTTGGACGGTTGCGCAGGCTTGCTCGCGCGTGAATAGACCGCGCTTCAGAAACGCCTGAAGCAGAATGCCGCCCATCTTGCCCGCGCCGATGACGGCGATGCGCGCATTCTTGCCGACTTCGCGCGGCGCCGAACTCGTGCCGGCCTTCTTTGATTTAGTTTGCGTCATTCAACTCTCCAGATCATCGCGACCCTCCAGGCTCGATCTCGCCGACCCACGTGCCGGGAGCATCGACGTTCGTCGCGCTGCGCACGAGCAACGGAATGCGCTCCTGCATTAGGAATTCAAACGCTTTCGGATGGACGACGCGCGCGCCATTCCGCGAAAGTTTCATGGCTTCGTCGTAGCTCAGTCGCGCGATCCACTGCGCGTCCGCATTCTGTTGCGGGTCGGCGTTGAAAAATCCGGCGACGTTGCTCCAGATGGTGACGTCGCGGGCGCTGAGCGCGCAAGCCACGATGGCGGCCGAATAGTCCGAGCTGTTGCGTCCGAGCGTGGTGATTCGGCCGTCCGGCGTCGAGGCGACGAAGCCGGTAATGACCGGAATCGTGCCCATCACGAAAAATGGATCAAGCGCCTCGCGCGTTTTTTGGTACGACTCATCGAGCCGCGGGTGCGGATCTTCGCGATCGCCATCGGTGACGATAAATTCGAACGCGTCGAGCGCCTCCGCGCGAGCGCCGAGCTTGCGCAGCGCCGCCGCGAAAATTCGCGCGCTCAGCCGCTCGCCGAAGGAAACGACTTCATCCGTCATTTCGAGCGGCGACTCGCCGTGACCCGCGTGGCGGACAACGAGATCGAGAGCATGCGCGAGTTCGGCCAATTCGAGACGAAACTGGAATTCCTGTTCGGCATCGGGAAAAAGTTGCCTGCCAACGTGAACGTGGAGCTGCGCGATCTCTTCCGCTTCGGCCAGCGCCGTCGCGGCATCGCGCATGCGCAGCGCGCGCGTCACGCTGTAGAGACGGTCGGTGACGCCGCGGAGCGCGGACACCACC
>JBAPOP010000075.1:0-14357 GCA_049279675.1 Candidatus Acidiferrales bacterium | reverse complement strand
GTGATGAGGTGGCCACGAAACACGCGCCGCCTCTCTCCTCGCCTCGACGCCTGAAATCGCGAATGCTACACTCCGGCGTTCACCGGAGCCGCTCTCGCACCGCGATGCCGATTTCCTCCATACATATTGATACGCGCCCCGACTGGCGCGGCGGCCAGAATCAAGTTCTTCTCACGCTGCTAGGCTTGCGCGCGCGCGGCCATGCCGTCGAATTACTCGCACTCGCTGGCGGCGCGCTCGAAAAGCGCGCCCTCGCGGACGGTTTCATCGTCCACGCGATTCCTCTGCGCAGCGTTCGCCCCGGCGGCGCGCGCCTGCTGCGAAAAATCATGCGAACGCGCCGCATCGATATCATTCACGCGCACGATCCCCACGGCCTGACCATCGCCTGGCTCGCGAGCGCGCACCGCCGCTCGGCGCTCGTGGCGCAGCGTCGCGTGGCAAATCCACTCACCGGCGGCCGAATCGCTCTTGCACGCTATCGCGCCGCGCGCTGCATTTTCGCGGTATCGCGATTCATCGCCGAAAGCGTGATTCGCTCGGGCATCGATCCGCAGAATGTAGAAGTCGTTTACGAGGGAGTCGAACTTCCCGCGCCGCCCGCGGCAGGTGAGCGCGAACAAGCGCGCGAAAGTCTCGGAGTCGCCGCCAACGAAATCCTTCTTGGTTGCGTCGGCTACCTTCTCCCCGAAAAAGGGCAGGAAACATTGATCCTCGCTATGCCCGCAATCCTGCGCGAATTTCCAAATTGCCGTCTCATTCTCGCAGGCGATGGCCCATGCCGGCGCGACCTCGAATCACTCGCAAGAAAAATTGGCCTGGCCGCCAACGCAGTCATCTTCGCCGGTTTTGTCGAGCGAATCGCGGACGTCTATCGCGCGCTCGACATTTTCTTATTCCCGTCACTCGCCGAGCCGCTCGGAACGTCCATGCTAGCCGCGATGTCCTATGGTCTGCCGGCGATCAGCGTGGCCAGCGGCGGCGTGCCCGAGATGATCGAGCACGGGCGCAATGGCCTTCTCGTCGCCGCGCCAGATCCCGCCGCGTTCGCCGACGCAACTCTCCGTCTTCTGCGCTCTCGCGATGAAGCAAAACGATTTGGCGCCGCCGCGCGCGCTACAATTGCCGAAAAATTCACCGCCGATCGCATGGTCGAAGCCACGCTAGAACGCTACAACCGCATTTTGGAAGCACATCTCCGCTAAATGGTTTTCATCTTTCCGCAATTTCATATTCAAACTCACGCATAAAAATAATTAATTACTTGCAACTCCGTTCAATCTCGCAGCGTCTCTTTAAGTGAGCGCAGTTGACATCACGCGCTTGGCTCGTTGGAGCAGCAACCCACGCTCCTGCCGCGAGCCAGACCAATCGAAAGGAGGAATTATTGAAATGGATAGAGGTGTGCGCAGTTTCATTTTGAGTGCAGTCGTGGTTTTGGCGTTGGCCGTACCTTCGTGGGCGGCTCACAAAGACTCAACGCAATGGACCGTAACCGACACAGCCACAATCGGGTCATCTACGATTACTCCCGGTGACTATCAAATCCGTGCGGAAGAAGGCGGCAACCAACTCGAGGTCCTCAAAGCCGGAAACGTCGTCGCGACGGTGCCGTGCCATTGGGTCCATCTGAATCAGAAGGCGGAGTATACGGAGGTGCTCATCGAGAGCAACAACGTTAGCGAGATTCACTTTGCAGGAAAAACCGAAGCGATAAAAATCGATTCGGGAATGGAGCCACAGAAGCAGCAATAACGCAAAATGAAAACGGGGCGGTTCCATTCCGCCCCGTTTCCATTTTCGAAATCCACAAAGGCATCGCGAAGATTACTTCAGATACGTCGCGAGCCAGTCGGCAAACGTCTTGTACCAAAGCTCACTATCCGCCGGCTTCAGGATCCAGTGGCCTTCATTGGGGAAAATCACCAGCTTCGACGGCACGCCCTGCCGCTGCAGCGCGGTGAAAAATTCGAGGTCCTGCGTGTAAGGAACGCGGAAATCGAGTTCGCCTCCGGTAACAAGCGTCGGCGTCTTGAATTTTCCGAGCGCCGCCGCATTCTTCTCCGGCGAAAACTTATCGTATAGCTCCGGATTTGCCCACGGCGTCCCGCCATATTCCCATTCCTCGAACCAAAGTTCTTCCGTCGCGCCGTACATGCTGCGCGCGTCGTAAGGCCCTGCGTGGCTGATAATGCATTTGAAGCGATCCGTGTGAGTGGCGATCCAGTCCATCATGAATCCGCCGTAAGAAGCGCCTGCCGCAGCGACGCGCGAGCCATCGATGAACGGATACTTCGCCACGGCGGCCTCGACTCCGGCCATGACGTCCGTGTAGACCTTGCCGCCCCAGTCTTTGCTGATCTCTTCCGTGAACTTCGAGCCGTAACCGGGAGAGCCGTGCGGATTCGGCATCACGACCACGTATCCCGGCGAGGCGAAGAACGCTGCGTTCCAGCGGTAACTCCACGCGTCGCTCCACGGCACTTGCGGGCCGCCGTGGACCAGCAGCAGCATCGGATATTTTTTTGTTTCGTCGAAGTTCGGCGGACGAACGATGAATTCTTCGATCTGCGTTCCATCGGCGCCGGCGTACCAGAAAGGCTCCATCTTCGGGATGTCGAGCTGCGCGAGGACGGCGCCGTTGTGATGCGTGAGCTCGCGGATTCCGTGGCCATCAGCGGCCGCGACAAAAATCTCCGAAGGAAATTCCAGGCTGCTGCGCGTGAACGCGATCGTGTGGCCGTCGCGGCTGATATCGAATTCGCCGTAGTAGCCGTCCGCCAGAATCTTTACCGGGGCGCTTCCTCCGCCGACGCCAATCGAATAGATCGGCATCTCGCCTTTATCCTCCGTCTGAAAGAATATCGACTTGCTGTCGGCTGACCAGTTCGAAGCCGAAACGTCTTCGTCAAATTGTTCGGTCAAGTTGATGTTTTTCCCCGAAGCGCGATCGTGAACGAAGAGCCTCCACCGATCCGATTCGAAGCCGGCCGTGAGCTGCGCGCGATAAGCGATCCATTTTCCGTCGGGCGAGTAAGCCGGTCCCCAATCGGCGCCCGGATTATCGGTGATGCGCTTCGGCGCGGCGCCGCCTTTCACCGGAACAACGAAAATGTCGTTGTTCGTGCTCAACGCTTCGTCTTTATCAGTGTTCGCGGTGAACGCGAGTTCCTGTCCATCCGGCGAGTACGCGATCGCTTCCGGATCGCCGAGATTGAACGGCGGAACATCGTAATCAGCGCCGGGCGTCAGATCCTGCGGCACGCCGCCGTCGGCTGCGACGGAAAACAAATGGCTGCGCTTGCCGTCCCACCACTGCGTCCAGTGGCGATAGAGAAGTTTCGTGTAGATTCGCGCGCGGGCTTTGCTCTTCGCTTTATCAGCGTCGCGCTTCGCGTTGCACGCGTCGTCCGCGCAATCGGGATACACGCGCGAGACGAACGCGATCGTCTTGCCATCAGGCGACCACAACTCATTGTCGGCGCCGTCCGAAAGGGAAGTGAGCCGCGAGGCTTCGCCGCCCGATAGCGAAATCCAGTAGACTTGCGTGTTGCCGTCGCGACCGGAAAGAAACGCAAGTTTCTTGCCGTCCGGCGACCAGCGCGCTCGCTCGTCGCTTCCCCCCCGCGTGATTTGCCGCGGCTCGCCGCCCGTCGTCGGCACAATCCAAATATCGGAAGCCGTGTGATTGGCTTCCTTGTCGGCCACTCCGACGGTGTAGGCGATCCATTTCCCGTCGGGCGAGATTCGCGGATCGCTCACGCGCCGCATCGAAATCAAATCGTCAAACGTAATCGCGCGCTTCGGAGTTTGCGCCGCCGCAGCGGTGCTCAACATCATAATTGCCAAAGAAATGGTGCAGACACGATTCAGGCGCAAGACTTGTCCTCCCGGATTGATTCGTCCCAATATTATCGGTTAATCGGCAAAGAAGCTGGATGTTCTCACTTTCGCGCGTGATTTCCAAGCCGTACGAAGCATGACGGAGACATGACGACGACAGTTGCGTCACAGCCTCGAGTGATCCACGTCACAACTTATTCCCGCTGATGCGATAAACTCTGTGCGTCAAAACGGCCTGCCGTATGGAGGTCTCGCTTGTCGGACGCATTATTTGTGCATCGCCTTCATTTCGCCTTCACGATCACCTTTCACTACATCTTTCCTCAGCTCACGATGGGGCTCGCGCTACTCATTTTCATCATGAAATCGATCGCGCTCCGGACGGGCGATGCTCGTTGGAACCAAGCCGCGAAATTCTGGGGCCGCATTTTCGGTATCAGTTTCGCGCTCGGCGTCGTCACCGGCATTCCGATGGAATTTCAGTTCGGCACGAATTGGTCGGCTTTCTCGAAGCTGGCTGGTGGCGTCATCGGCCAGACGCTCGCCATGGAAGGCGTCTTCTCATTTTTCCTCGAGTCATCATTCCTCGGACTTTTTCTCTTCGGCGAAAAACGTCTCGGCCCAAAGCTTCACTGGCTTTCATCCATGATGATGTTCGTCGGCTCGTGGCTTTCGGGCTATCTCATCGTGGCCACCGACGCCTGGATGCAGCATCCCGTCGGTTATGCGATCGAAGCGAACGGGTCGTACGCGCTCACAAGCTTTTGGGCGCTCGTCCTGAATCCCTGGGCGCTCGCGCAGTACGCGCACACGATGCTGGGCGCCGTGCAGACGGGCTGTTTCGCGATGGCCGCGGTCGGCGCATTCTACCTGCTGTCGCAGCAGCACGCCGATTTCGGCAAACTCTTTCTCCGCGTCGCGATCATCGTTGGCGTCATTGCGGCGATTGCGCAGCTTTCTCCCACCGGTGACATTCAAGGACGAATGGTAGCCGCCCATCAGCCTCCCACTCTCGCCGGCATGGAGGGCTTATTCAAATCGGAGCCGGGCGCGCCGCTGGCGATTCTCGGCCAACCCGACATGGAAAAGCGTCGCCTCGACAATCCATTGATCGTGCCCAAGGCGCTCAGTTTCCTTACGTACCGTGTCTGGACGGCGGAAGTAAAAGGCCTCGACGCGTTTCCGCAGAACGAAGAATCCGACAACATTCCGCTCCTCTATTTCAGCTATCACATCATGGTCGGCCTCGGAACGATCTTCATTGCGATTCTGCTTTTCGCTGCGTTCAAGCTCTACCGCGGAACGCTCTACACATCGCAGGCCACGCTCTGGATTCTCATGCTCTCGTTTCCATTTCCATTCATCGCCAACACAGCCGGCTGGATCACGGCGGAAGTTGGCCGCCAGCCGTGGCTGATCTACGGCCTGATGCGGACGAGCGCGGGCGTTTCCACGCAAGTGTCGGCAGGCAACGCGTGGTTCACGCTGCTTGGCTTCTGTGGCCTTTATGTGGTTCTAAGCGTGCTGTTCCTTTTTTTAATCTACCGCGAAATTGACGAAGGGCCCGCGGGGCACAATTCCTCGCCCACTTCGCCGTCCCATCCGCAACGAAGCGAGGTAGCCTGAGATGGAAACGCTCTGGTTCGCACTCGTCGCGGTGATGATCGCTATGTACGTCGTCCTCGATGGCTTCGACATCGGCGCGGGCATCGTTCATCTCTGGATCGCGCGCACTGACGCCGAGCGCCGCGCTGTGATTGGCTCGATCGGCCCCGTATGGGACGGTAACGAAGTCTGGCTCATCGCGGGAGGAGGCGTCCTCTATTTCGCATTTCCGGCGCTCTACGCGTCGAGCTTCGCCGGCTTTTATCTGCCGCTGATGATGGTGCTGTGGCTCCTAATTTTGCGCGGAACGTCGGTCGAGTTCCGCAGCCACGTCGCCTCGCCGATCTGGGCCGCTTTCTGGGACGTGGTGTTCTGCATGTCGAGCCTGCTGCTCGCGGTGTTTTTCGGCGCTGCGCTCGGCAACGTGATTCGCGGCGTACCGCTCGACTCCCACGGGATTTTCTTCGAGCCGCTCTGGACGAATTTTCTTCCAGGCGCGAACGCGGGAATTCTCGATTGGTACACGGTGCTTGTCGGCGTCGCGGCACTCGCCGCGTTGACGATGCATGGCGGGCTTTGGGTGGCGCTCAAGACGAGCGGCGAAGTCTCCGCCCGCGCCTCGCGCCTCGCGAATCAAGCGTGGTGGCTCGTCGCATTTCTAACAATCGCGATTACGCTGGCAAGTTTCAAACTTCAGCCGCAACTCGAGTTCGGTTTGCGCGCGCGTCCCTGGGGATTAGTATTTCCAGTGCTCGCCGTAGCAGGCCTTCTCGGCGTTCACTGGTTTCTGCGCCTGCGCGACGAGCTGAAGGCATTCCTCTCGTCATGCGCGTACATCCTCGGCATGCTCACAAGCGCCGCGACTGGCCTTTATCCCTACGTTCTGCCCGCCTCGACGAATCCGAGATACGGTCTGACCGTGTATTCAGCGCACGGCCCGGAGCATGGCCTGCGCGTCGGTCTCGTGTGGTGGGTGATCGGGATGGCGCTCGCGACGGGATACGCCGTGTTCACGTATCGCCGTTTTGCGGGCAAAGTCGTGATCTCCGGCGAAGGCGAGAGCGAAGGTTACTAGCGGCGCGCGGCGCAAAAACATTTAATTTGGACTATTTCGGAATGCCGATGGCCCACGCATAGCCGTCGGGGTCTTCGATAATAACGTCGCGCCAGCCGTGCGGCTTGTCCTGCGAAGGTTGCAGAATTTTCGCGCCGGCCGCCCGCGCCCGTTTTTCCGCTGCATCCGGGTCCACGTGAAAAAGCCGCAGCTCCGCTCCCAGTCCGCGCCGGGTGCCGTTCCTCAATTCCTGATTCCACGCGTGCTTCTCGTAGGTGTGATCGACGTGAATCATGAATTCGAGCTGCGCCGCTCGAAGCGCCGCGAAATCCGCATCGGAATGCTGCACGGCCGCGCCGAGCACATCGCGATAGAACGCAAGCGACCGCCCAATGTCCCGCACGATCAAATTGACGGTGAAGCCGGGCATTTGCCGCCCGTATTCATCCGGCGACATAAATTGTGGTTGCGCGTGTTGGTCCATGCTGTTCGGAATGCGTTACTGCGTCGCGTGCGGCTTGGCGATGTCGCCCAATAAATCCGGCTGCGATTCCACGCGCTCGAGATGCGGAAAGCGCAGCCCGCCGTGATAATCCACCGCGTACGTTTTCATGTACACGCCGTTCGCGACGAGCAAGCTGATCGGCGTCGAGCTCGATTTTGCCGCCTCGATAGCCTCGACCATCGCTTCCGACGAAAATTGCCGCCCGTTCACCGCGGTGATGTGCATGGCCGGCCCGAGCCCCGCATCGTACGAGGGCGATCCGTGAATTACGTCTCCGATCGCGCCCTCTTCGTTGACGCTCAATCCAATCGAATAGCGCAAATTCAAATGATGGTACGTTTCTTCCGCCGCCGCACCGACTTCATTTGGCGATTCGTTGTAGACGAGCTTCCATCCGCCATTTTCGATTCCGCCGAGCGGTGCGTGCGCGCTGAGCGAAGTCAGGCGTTCGGTGAGCAGCTTGCGCCAATCATTCGGCGCTATCGCATTCAGCCCCGCGACAACATCATCGAACGTATACGTCTTCAGATCCGGCTTTCCGCCAGGCCCGCCGTGGAACAGTTTGCAGAAATCATCCATCGATTTATTGTTCTGAGTGAGCTGCCGGATTTTCGTATCCACTTCGAGCCAGATGAGCTCGCCTTCGTCGTAATAATCCGTGCCGCGCCGCCAGTTCTCCCAATCACCGCCCGCAAAATAAAGAAGCGACGCGGCATCGGCCGTATCCTGTAGCGGCCGCCAAGTGCGCCCGGATTGGTATTCGTAGGTTGCCGCGATGTCGGCGAGGTGCTCTCGATACTCCTGCTGCGTGTAAAGTCCGCTGCGAGCCGTCAAAACGTTGCCGAGATATTCCGTCAGCCCTTCGTAGACCCACAGCAAATCGTCTTTCATCGGCTGCTGGAAATCCGGCGTCGCGAGATCGGCCGGCCTGCGGTATTTCCCGTTCCACGAGTGAACGTATTCGTGCGGCAGCAGTCCCGCGCCGTCGACGCGCAAAGTTTCGTCGATTAGCGAACGCTCGGGAAGCCGCGAATCATCGGACTCGTGATGCTCGAGTCCGAAATGCGCCACGTCGTCGCTAAGCGTCAGCAGAAAATGATAATCGCGATAGTGGCGCGATCCGAAAAGCGCCCCCGCCTCGGTCACCAGATTTCGCAAGTGCAATTGAAGCTCGGGCGGCATCGCAATGGCAGCGGCGCTGTCTGCCGCGAGATCGATTTCGTGCGGAGGCGTCTGCCCCGGCGATAGATCGATCGCGCGGAAGAAACGCCCTGAAATCACAGGCGAATCCACGAGCATATCGAGCGACACTGGCGAAAAATGAATCTCGCCGCCGGTCTCGCTTGCCACCGGCAGGGAAGTTCCAAACTTCCAGCCCTCCGGCAGCCGCAAGCTCGAGTCAAACGTGATCGCGTCCGCCGTGTAACCCTTCGGGTAGAGCAGCACTTGATTCCAGCTCAGCAGATCGAGCGCCGCCGTTGCCGATGCGCCAGCCGAAAATCCCGTCGCTGGCGCGGACAGCAGGAAATCAAGTTGAACATCGAGCGAATCCGCCCCGGCCGGAATATCAAGATGGAACGCGAACATGTCCACCAAATCGCGCCGCCAGGGAATTTCTTTTCCGCCCGCGCTGAATTTCAGTCCGGCAAGATTCGCCACCGGGCCGTCCGGCGCGTGCTCTCCCGGAATCCACTCCGGGTAATAAAGCGTCAGTGCGCCCGCGCGAACGGGAATCGTTTCTTTCGCGTGCAGAATCTTTTGTGGCGCCTGCGTCGCATCCACCCAAAGTTTGATCGTACCCAGCGGCGGTGGGGCGGCCGAGGCCTGTGCTGCCCCGGCAGTCACAACAAAAAATAACGCGGCGCACACGCGCGGAAGAATCTTGCGATTCATCAGTCCCAATGGAATGCCCCCTTGAATGTTCGTGTCATTAGACGCAGGCAAGGCGCGCCCGCGTTACTTCGCATTTACTCCAAGCTGCGAGAATAGAAAACTGGCGATGTCCGAGTTCTCCTCGATTTCCTTGTTCAGCGGCCGGCCTCCGGAATGGCCCGACTTCGTGTCGTAGAGCAGCAGGATCGGATGATCGGATGCATTTGCCGCCTGAACGCGCGCGGCCATCTTCCGCGCATGAAGCGGATTCACACGCGTGTCGCCATCGCCCGTGACGAATAGCGTCGCCGGATATTTCGTGCCGTCCTTGACGTTCTGATACGGCGAATACGCGAGAATGTATTTAAATTGCGCGGCATCGTCCGACGAACCGTACTCCGGCACCCACCACGAAGCCGGCGGAAATTTCTGGAATCGCACCATGTCGAGCAGGGGATAGAGGCAGACCACTGCCTGAAATAAATCGGGACGCTGCGTCATCGCCGCGCCAACGAGAAGTCCGCCGTTGCTGCCGCCCGCGATCGCCAGCTTCGACGAACTCGTATACTTGTTCGCGATCAGCCACTCGCCAGCCGCGATGAAGTCGTCGAAAACGTTCTGCTTATTTTCCATCATTCCCGCTTTGTGCCACGCCTCGCCGAATTCTCCGCCTCCGCGCAAATTGGCCAACGCGTAAATCCCGCCCTGATCCGCGAGGACCACTCCCAGTGCGCTGAACGACGGCGTATTGCTCACATTGAATCCGCCGTACCCCGTGAGGACTACCGGCCGCGCGCCGTCGCGCACGAGTCCCTTCTTATAAAAAAGGAACATCGGCACGCGAGTCTTGTCTTTCGATTCGTACCAGACCTGCTCGACCGTGTATTTCGCGCTGTCGATCGGAACGGAAGATTTCTGCCATGTGTCGAGTGTCCCCGTCTTGATTTCGTAGGACAAAATTGTGTCGGGCATGTTGAACGAATGGAAATCGAAGAACACGTGGCCATTTTCCCATCGTCCCGTCGTTCCGTTAACCGAACCGAGGGCTGGCAGCGCCACATCGCCAACGGATTTGCCGTTCACTTCGAAGAGATGCAATTGCGAAGTCGCGTTGCGGACGTACTCGACAAGCATCTTTCCGCCGTACAGGCCGAAGTTCTGAATCGTGGCGTCCGATTCGGGGATTACTTCAGTCCACGCGTCCCGCGCTGGACGTTTGGGATCCACGGAATAAATATGCCAGTGCGGCGCCTTCCAGTTCGTCATTAGGTAGACCGTGCCGCCTTCGATGTCGCCGAAAAAGAGAGAATCCAAATCGTTCACGATGGCTTTCACTGGTTCGCTGCTCTTCAGGTCCTTCAAATAGACTTCCGCTCGCGTGCTCCCCGACCCGTAAATGACATCAATCACGAGGTAGCTGCCATCTTCCGAAATCTTTGACGAGATGATCTTGTCCGTTCCGAATCCTTTGCCGAAAATTTCCGCGTCCGTCTTCGCGTCCGTGCCGATCACGTGATGAAGCACGCGCGGGCCGTCCGGAGTCATACGCGTGTAGTACGCGCCACGATTGTCGGGCTCGAGCGATAGTCCGAAATAATCGGCGTGCGGCAATTCATCCGGCAGCGCCTTCGCCGTCTTCACATCCAGAAAATGCACGGTAACTTCATCCTGTCCGCCCGTTCGAACGTTGTACGCCAGCAGCGAGCCATCGCTCGAGACGTCCATCAAGCCGACGCTCGTCGAGTGGTCCGGACTCAGCGGATGAGGATCGATCAGCACTTCATCTTTGCCGTGCAGGCCTTCGCGCTTGTAAATGATGTACAACTGCTGATCGGGCGAGCGTTTCGAAAAGAAGTAAACGCCGTGGCGCTCGCGCGGCAATCCCACCGATTCGACCTTCATCAATTCCGTAAATCGCTTCGAGATTTCCGCGCGGCCCGGCACGGCGTCGAGAACGGCGGCCGTGCATTTGTCCTCAGCCTCAATCCATGCGCGCGTTTCGGGGCTCTTCTGGTCTTCGAGCCAGCGATACGGGTCGGTGACGCTCACGCCGTGAATCGTGTCCACCACGTCGTCTTTGCGCGTTTCCGGCGGGCACTTTCCCATCGCTGTCTCCTGGGCAAACGTCGAGGCGGGAATCGCGGCGAGCATGGCGAACAAAATAACAGCGATACGGATAATTCCGCCTGAAATGGCGCGAGCGCAGCTTTTGCTCACGCCGAGGGCGCGCGATATTTCGTCAATCATTTTTCTGTCCTTTGCGCCCGCCGCCCCCAGCGGTGCGCTATGTGATGGGTGTCGCCATCTTTCGAGGAGGATTGAAGAACGGCAGTTCGCGCACCGTTGCGCGAACCTTTTGCCGCACCGCCTCCACCGTTAATTCCATTTGCAATTCGGTTCCCACCGCGGCGTGCTCGCGATTGATGCTGGCGAGCGCGATCATTTTCTTGAGCGTCGGTGACCACGTGCTCGAAGTTGCTTTGCCGACCTGCAATCCGCCGCGATAGACGGGTACTGCCGTTCGAGATGCCGTGCTCGGCACTTGCGGCGCGAGGCCGACCGTCTCGAATTGCCGTTCGACGTCGTCCCAATTGACGTCGATGCCCATCAAAAGCCGCTTCGGGCCCCGCTGCTTTTCTGCTTCGAGCGCCGCGCGGCCGATGAAATGCTCTTTCTTCAAATCCACCAGGCGCCCCAGTCCGATTTCGTACGGCGAATATTTCTGCGATTCGATCAGAGCTTTCTTGCTGCTGAAATAATCCGCTTCGATCAAAATTAGCCCGGCTTCGATCCGCGCCACGTCAAGCGCCAGCATTCCGGCTGGATGAATATCGAATTGCTGTCCCGCTTCCATCAGCGCGTCCCACACTGTCCCGGCATTGGCCCACGGAATCCACACTTCGTAGCCGAGATCGCCGGTGTAGCCGGTTCGCGAAATGTCCACGTCCACGCCGCCGATCTTCCCTCGCGTGAAGCGAAAATATTTCAGATTCGTGATGTCAGCGGTGGCAGCGCGCTGCAGCAAGCGCCCCGACGTCGGCCCTTGCAGCGCGAGCGCGGCGATTTGATCCGTAATGTCTTCGATGTTGACGTCGAGTCCCAGCGCATTCTGCTGGAACCAGCGCAGGCTCGGATCGGCAGCCGTCCAGCGGTATGTATCCTGCGTGAGACGCGAGATCGTGCCGTCGTCAATCACTTTTCCGTCTTCGTCACACCAGCAGCAGTAGATCACTTGCCCGACGGCCACTTTGTTGATGTCGCGAGTAATTACGCGGTTCACGAATTTCGTCGCGTCTTTGCCCGAGATGAAATATTTGAAGAGCGGAGTGACGTCAAAGAGCGCAGCCGCGTTGCGGATTGCGTTGTACTCGTGCTCGTGGTGCATTTCGTACACGCTCACGGCGTAGTAGCCCGACCAATCGCGATAATTCAGGCTCTCGCAAAGCGGCAAAGTTCTGTCGTGAAACGCAGTTCCGATCGGCACTTTCTCTCCTTGTTCCGCGTTCGTGCGAGCATCGCGCTGCTGCGCGAGTAGAAGCGGTCCGTCTTCCGACGGACCCTACAACGGCAATCCGCGCGATTCCGGCCGAATCAATATCACAGCATCCGTAGGGCTCGCCCGAAGGCGGCCGGATTCTCGCTCAACGTTGCGATTGAGGCCCGCAAATTATAGTGCCGCAGTACTCTTCCTGCAACACAACGGAAATGGAAAACTCGCGGGAATCCCCGTCCCTTCCGCCGCGATGGTTTGCGTGCAATTCTTGCGCCGTGCGGCCGTGACTCGAAGTCAGCTCGCCTCCGCGCTTCTTTGTTGGCGCAAACCGCGGGGGCCTGTAAAATGTCACGGCTTCGAACGAGCCCGGCGCGCTCGAGTCGTCGCGCGGCTTTTCCCCATGCCAACTCAATACGATGCGATCGTCATCGGCGGCGGCCACAACGGCCTTGTGAACGCGGCATATCTTGCGCGCGCGGACCGCAAAGTTCTCGTGCTTGAGAAGCGGCATGTTCTCGGCGGCGCCGCGGTCACTGAAGAAATTATTCCCGGCTTCAAGTTCTCCGTGTATTCCTATGTTGTCTCGCTGCTTCGCCCGGAAATTATTCGCGATCTCGATCTGCCGCGCCACGGCCTCGAAATTCTTCCGCTCGACGGCACGTTCACGCCGATGCCGAACGGCGATTATCTCTGGCGCGTGAACGATCACTCAAAGACGCGCCGCGAAATCGCGCGCCACTCCAAAACCGACGCGGAAGCTTACGACGAATTCGGCAAGGAAATGGTGCGGATGTGCCGTTTCGTAAAGCCGATTCTCGGCATGGTCCCGCCCGATCCCACTTCGCTCGATCCGCGCGAACTGAAGAAGCTTCTTTTCCTCGGCCGGCGCTTCCAAGCGCTCGATCACGAGGACCGTTACAATCTTGTCCAACTCATGACCATGGGCGCGACGGATTTTCTCGACCAGTGGTTCGAGACCGACGTGCTCAAGGCCACGATGTCGGCTTCCGGAATCATCGGAACTTTTCTTGGCGTTCGCTCGCCGGGCACGGCCTACGTTTTGCTTCATCATTACATGGGCGAAATTGACGGCGCGTTTCGCTCGTGGGGATTTAGCCGCGGCGGAACGGGCGCGATTTCGAATGCGATCGGCGACGCGGCGCTCGAGGCCGGCGCCGAAATTCGCACCGAAGTACAAGTCGCGCGAATCCTCGTCAAAGACGGCCGCGCCGAAGGCGTCGTCCTCGACAGCGGCGAAGAAATTCGCGCGACGGTCGTTTCTTCGAGCCTCGATCCAAATCTCACATTCTTGAAACTCCTGGATTCAAGCGAGCTTCCCGGCGATTTCCTCGAAGAAGTTCGCCGCTACAAATATCGCGGCTCGTCGGGAAAAGTGAATCTCGCGCTCGACGGACTGCCGGAATTCAAATCGCTTCCCGGCGCGGGCCGCCATCTGCGCGGCGCGATGTCGATTTCGCCGAGCGTCGAATACATGGAGCGCGCGTACGACCAGGCGAAGTACGGCGAATTTTCGAGCCGCCCGTACATCGATATGGTGATCCCGAGCCTCACCGATCCTTCCGTCGCGCCGCCGGGCAAGCACGTTCTTTCCTGCTTCGTGCAATACGCGCCGTACAAATTGAAGCCCGGCCTCGACTGGGACGAGCAGCGCGACGCTTTCGGCGACGCCGTGATAAATACGATCAGCGAGCACGCGCCGAATCTGAAGAACATCATCATTGGCCGCCAGGTGATTACGCCGCTCGATATCGAGCGTTCGATCGGGCTCACCGAAGGAAATATTTTCCAGGGTGAACTTTCGCTCGAGCAGCTTTTCTTCCTGCGTCCGGTGGCCGGATGGGCGCGATATCGCACGCCGATCCGAAATCTTTTCATGTGCGGCTCGGCGACGCATCCCGGCGGCGGAATCATGGGCGCGCCGGGGCGTCTTGCGGCGCTTGAAATTCTGAAAGACAAGGGGACGC
>JBAPOP010000074.1:0-3217 GCA_049279675.1 Candidatus Acidiferrales bacterium | reverse complement strand
GCAGAGCCGGCTGGTTCAGGCGGGTGCGTCCGTGCGCACAGCGCAATTGGCACCGCAGCAAGTGGCAGTGAGCAAGGCGCAGTTCAGCTCCGCCGATGCGATGGTGGCGCAGAAGAAAGCGGAACTCGAACAAGCGCAACTGAATTTGCAGTATTGCACGATCGTTGCGCCGGTCGCTGGCGTCGTAAACAAGAACATAGAAATCGGCATGAACGTGCAGCCGGGCCAGCAACTGCTCTCGATCGTCCCGCTCCAAGACGTGTGGGTGACCGCGAATTTCAAGGAGACGCAACTGCGCAAAATGCGAGCCGGACAGCCCGTTGAAATTTCCGTGGACGCGTTCAGCCACAAATACAAGGGCCACGTGGACAGCATCGCCGGCGCGAGCGGTTCGCGATTCAGCCTGCTTCCACCGGAGAACGCTACCGGCAATTACGTGAAGGTTGTGCAGCGCCTGCCCGTGAAAATCGTGCTCGATCCCGGCTCGAACAAGGACCATCTGCTTCGTCCGGGCATGTCTGTGACACCTAAGGTAGAGGTGAAGTGAGCGCCGCGGCCACAACTTGGGATCCGAACCAGGCGATCTGGCGGCCTGCGGTAAATCCCTGGATCATCGCGCTGACGGTGACGCTCGCGACGTTCATGGAAGTGCTCGACACGAGCATCGCCAACGTCGCGCTGCCGCACATCGCGGGCAGCCTTTCCGCAGGCCAGGACGAAAGCACATGGGTTCTGACTTCTTATCTCGTGTCGAACGCGATCGTCCTGCCGTTGAGCGGCTGGGCGTCTTCGGTGATCGGCCGCAAGCGCTTCTACATGTTCTGCGTCGGACTATTCACCATCAGCTCGTTCATGTGCGGACTCGCACCGAATTTGGGTGTGCTGATCATCTGCCGAATTCTACAAGGCGCCGGCGGCGGAGGCCTGCAGCCCAGCGAGCAGGCGATTCTTGCGGACACGTTTCCGCCCGCAAAGCGCGGGATGGCGTTCGCTGTGTACGGCATGGCCGTCGTCATGGCTCCGGCGATCGGCCCAACTCTTGGCGGCTGGATCACCGACAACTACAGTTGGCGCTGGATTTTTTACATCAACGTGCCGATCGGGATTCTTTCGCTTATTCTCACGTCGCGGCTCATCGAAGATCCTCCGTATCTCAAGGCTCTGAACAAGCCTCAGCACGGCGTCGATTATTTTGGCCTTGGATTACTTGCGGTCGGCCTCGGGACATTGCAGATCATTCTGGATAAGGGCGAGCGCGACGATTGGTTTGGGTCGCACCTCATCCTCTCGCTGACGATCATTTGCGTCGTGTGCCTCGTGGCCGTCGTTTTCTGGGAGCTGCACCATAAGAATCCGATCATCGACTTACGTTTGTTCAAGGACCGTTCGTTCGCAGTTGGAAACACGTTGATGTTCGTCCTCGGCATCTCGCTTTATGGAACCACAGTGCTCCTGCCGCTGTACATGCAAACGCTGATGGGCTACTCGGCGGAACAGGCAGGCTTCGCGCTTACTCCCGGGGCATTGGTCATCATGGTGTGCATGCCGATTGTGGGATTCTTGCTGACGAAAGTGGATGCGCGGAAACTGCTGGTATTCGGGATGCTCATGCTGTCGTATTCCTTATTCCATATGACCAATTTCGATCTTCAAGTTGACTACCGAACGCTTGTCATGGCGCGCGTGATTCAGTCTTTGGGCCTTGCGTTCCTATTTGTGCCGATCAACACAACGGCATACGCGTACCTGCCGCGAGAGAAAAACAACGCGGCTTCCGGGTTGATCAATCTTTCGCGAAATGTCGGCGGCAGCGTGGGAATTTCGTTTGTGGCCACGATGCTCGATCGGCGAGCACAGGTGCATCAGGTGACCCTCGCGGCGCACGCAGCGGCTGCGAACCCGCAGTTTCAAGCAGCGGTGCATGGCGCCACGCGCACATTTGAAGCGCACGGATCATCTCCCGCGCGCGCGACCCAGCAAGCGTATGCCATGCTTTCGTATGGGCTGCAGCAGCAGGCTTCGCTGCTCTCTTATATCGATAATTTCAGGATTCTTGGCATCGCGGTGCTTTGCATGATTCCGTTCATTTTCCTCATCAGAAAGCCAAAGCCCGGCGGGCCCATGGCGGTGCATTAACGCCGGAGGAAAATGGGCTTATAATCCGGCACAGAAGATAGGCCGGAAGCGCAGGCCAGGCGGAACGGACGAAGGCCATGCCCATTCGAACCATTACCGTCGAACGCGAGTACGGCAGCGGCGGCGCGCTGATCGCGGAAAAGCTTGCCAAGCGCTTGAATTGGAAATTGTGGGATGCCGCGCTCACCGGCGAGATCGCACGCCGCGCGAACGTGGCTCAGGAAGCCGCCGCACGCCACGATGAGTGCGTCGATCCCCTGCTGCATCGCTTGTTTAAAGTCTTCGCGCGCGGAAGTTATGAGCGCAGTCTACCCCTTTCCGGCATTCAGAGCTTCGACACGGACCAGATGGTCGCTCTGCTCCACCGAGTGATCGAAGATGCAGCCGCGACAGGTAATTGCGTTATCGTGGGGCGCGGCTCGCCGTACATCCTGCGCGATCGCCCCGATGCGTTTCATGTTTTCGTTTTCGCTTCGCCGGAAGAGAAAATCCGGAGGATTCGGACGCTCGGAAAAAGCGAAGCCGAAGCGCGGGAACTGGTCGAGACGATCGACAAGGAACGCGGCCAATTCATCAAGCGCTATTTCGGCGCCGATTGGCCGTGCCGGCAGCTTTACGATCTCATGATTAATTCCGAGCCGGGGGACGACTACGTGATTGACATGATTTTGCACGGCGTCGCACTCGCCGAGAAACGCATCCCTTCCGCGCAATCCATGTCGGCTTAATCGAATTTGCCGTCCGCCACAGCAAGTACCTCTTGGCTGGCAGTCCGAAATCCCGTAGGTTCGTAGTTGCGAAGTGTTCACTTGAAGGAATCCTTGTGATCTGTCCGCTCTGCGAAACAAGAAAAGCGAAGCGCTATTGTCCGGCGAAGGGCGAAATGATCTGCGCAGTGTGTTGCGGCGAGAAGCGGGAAGTGTCGATTGATTGTCCTTCTGATTGCGCGCATTTGATCACGGCGCGCCGTTGGGAGCGCGAGCACCGCAAGCCGATCGCGCCGGATTCCGTGCCGTATCCGGATCTTGCGATTCCGGCGCATCTCATACACGATCGCAGGCCGGTCATTTCCCGGCTCGGC
>JBAPOP010000073.1:0-17189 GCA_049279675.1 Candidatus Acidiferrales bacterium | reverse complement strand
CGAAATTAAGCAGTGATGAGGAACACCGGGGCGCCAAGCTTGCCGGCATAACGAGGCCGGTAGCGCTGGGTGTTGTAAAGGTTTTCGATGTCTACCGTGCGCGGCCCAAGCGCGTGGTCGGGAAGCGGTGCATGGGAGTATCGCCCTTCTCGTATGGCCATCATTCGTCCGTAAACTTTGTCCCCGATAAGATCAAACGCTACGTTTGCGAACGTGGTCGCGACCACCTGATCCACCGCATCCGGGTCGCCGCTTCGCAGATCGTAAGTCAGGTCGCTAGTCATCGTTTCTTCGCCCGTGCGCTGATGCAGGATTTCAGCGAGAGCGTGGCCGATGTCCACTTTTTTGCGGTGGCCGTACGCGTCGGCTTCGCCGAAATCTTCCGCTTTCTGTCCTGTCCACACGGCGCCCTCGGACGCGATGATGAATGCATAGTTGCTCGGATTATTGCGCTTGTCTTCGACGAGAAGTTTGACTAGCAGATCGATGTCGAACGGATACTCGGGAATCACGCAGCGCGCCGAAGTAACGTACGCCGTATAAAGCGCCGTGAATCCCGCATCGCGACCAAAAATCCGGAAGATTCCAATGCGCTCGTGCGAACCAAGCGTCGTCCGCTGCCGGTTGATCAATTCTTTCGCGCGCGTAATCGCCGTCGAGAACCCGATGCAGTACTCGGTGCCTTGAACATCGTTGTCCATCGTTTTCGGAATCGCCATGAGCGGAACGCCGACTTTATCGAGCGCAGCCGCGAAGCCGAGCGTGTCGTCGCCGCCGATTACGATCAGGCAGCCGATGCCTAGCCGCTCGAGATTGCGAAGCACGATCGGGGTGAAGTTATACGTCTTTCCATCAGTCGTGAGTTTATCGAGCTCCGACTGCGGAATGTGCGCCGGCAACCGGTTCTTCGAGATGCGCATGGGATTCGTTCGCGACGTGTGCAGCACCGTGCCGCCGCTGCGGTCAATCGCGCGAGTGCTCTCGCGAGTGAGATGCCGGATGTAGCGCGCGTCCACTTCCTCTGAGGCGTCAAGGTGCGTCAGTCCCTCCCAGCCCCTGCGTATGCCGACCACCTCACGATTCATCTCGCTCGCCCGATACACGGATGACTTTATGACCGAATTGAGGCCGGGAACGTCGCCGCCGCCCGTCAGGATGCCAATTTTTCCGCCTGCTGCCATTTAGATTTTCTCCAGAGTCGATTGGAACATTCAAGGATTGGACAAAACGGCGAAGATGTCAATTCCGCCCGCGATGAATTAATCGCTACACCATCCCGCGCGCTAACACGGAAAATCCAATGCAAAATCGATATTGTGGCGCGTGGATTTCATAAGGACGCTCGCGTTGCCCCTAGTTCTCGCCTGTGCTCTAATACCCGCGATTCGGGACGCGCCATCACAAATACATGCAAGGCGAAACGATAGGATACCTCGTGTTCGCGATCGCGATTTTGGCGCTCGTCGTCGTGCCGATTCTCGCGATTTCGGCATTTGTCCGAGTTCGCCGCCTCGAAACGCGGCAGAGCTCCGGACGGCTACCCGGCGACCAAGCCGAACAGCAGTTTCAGCGGCAACTAGCAAACCTCACTGGCCGAATCTACGCAATTGAGACGCGACTTTCCCATCTCGCTTCCAAGCTGAGCGCGGGCTCTCCTGCGTCGACCGACCGCCCGATCGAAACTCCGCTGCCTGCGCCGGCCGCAATTTCGTTAGACAGTCCGCCGGCCGCTCGCGTTCCCGTTGCTGTGTCGCCGCCGAGCCATCCGGTGTTCCCGCCTCCGCCCGAGTCCGCGCGAGTTCACGCCGCTTCCGCCGTCAGTTCCAGCTCAACCGACTTCGAATCCGTGATTGCCGGAAAATGGCTGAACTATGCGGGCATTCTTGCCGTCCTCTGCGCCGTCGCGTTCTTCCTGAAATATGCGTTCGACAACAATTGGGTCGGCCCGCACGGCCGCATCGCCATCGGCCTTCTCTTCGGCGCGGGCTTGTTGATGTGGAGCGACCGGTTACTGAAGCGCGGCTATGGATACTTTTCCGAGGGCATCGCGGGCCTCGGCGCGGCGGTCTTGTATCTGTCGTTGTGGGGCGGCTGGCACTATTACCGGCTGTTCGATCAGAGCGTCGCGTTCGCCGCGATGATCGTCGTCACGGCGGCGATGATAGCGATCGCTGTCGGCCGCAATTCGCAGCGCATCGCGGTGATGGCGCTCGTCGGCGGATTTCTCACGCCGCAACTTCTGAGCACCGGCAAAAACGCGGAGATCACTCTCTTTACGTATGTTCTGTTGCTGGTCATCGGCCTCCTGGTTCTGCAGCGAGCGCGGCGCTGGGCGTGGCTTGCACCGATCGCGTTTGTCTCGACGCAAATTTATTTTTGGGGATGGTTTGGTGAATTTTATCGCGTCGAAGAATTGGGCGTTACGCTGCTCTTCGCGACGCTGTTCTTCATTGCATTCGCGGCCCTGCCCGTGATTCACAGCCGCGATGAAAAGGGCCTCTCGCCCGAAGAAGTCGTGATCGTGCCCGCGAACGCTCTTATTTATCTCGTCGCGCTGCATCAAATGCTCTGGCCGGGGAATCGCTGGGCGATCACGTTTGCCGTACTTGCGCTCGCGGCGGCGCATCTCGTTGTGCTCCGCGCGCTGCCCGCGCCGCGCGAGGGCGTGCCTCCGACCGAGCGATTTCTTTTCGCCGGGCTCGCCCTGATGTACGCCACTCTGGCGATCCCGATGCGCCTCGACGGCAAATGGATTACCGTCGCGCTGGCCATCGAAGGTGCAATTCTAGTCTGGAGCGGATTCCGCAGCCGCCTCTGGTATCTGCGCGCGTCTGGATTGCTTTTGTTCGGAGTCACCGCGTTTCGGCTGTTGATGTGGGATGCTCCCGCGACAACATTTCTCTTCAACGCGCGATTTGCCACATTTGCCGTTGTTGTCGCGTGTTATTCGGCTGCGTGTTTCTTCGCGGCTGGCGCGAGCGATGAACTGGGCGACGGCGAAAAGATTCCATTCACGGTGCTCGCAGTCGCCACAAACGGCTTTGCGCTGCTCGCGCTTTCCCTCGAAGTTTGGGACGCGCTGGGCCGGACGCAGACGATCAATCTCGAGCGCGGCCTCGCTCAATCATTGGGGCTGTCGATTCTCTGGACTTGCTATGCAACGGGTCTGATCGTCGTCGGGCTCGCGCGAAAATCGGCGCTCCTTCGCTGGCAGGCGCTCGCGCTTTTCGGTCTGGTGGTCGGCAAGGTGTTTCTCTTTGATTTGTCATTTCTGCAACGCTTCTATCGCATTCTGTCGTTTCTCGTTTTGGGTTTGCTCCTTCTCCTCGTTTCGTTTCTTTACCAACGCAAGCTCGCGGCACAGAAACAAGAGGCGAAATCGTGACCAAATCATCGCGATTCACGGAGCCGCGGTTCCGATCGAACTCGCGGCTGATTTCCGTTTGCGCGTGCGTCCTCGCAATCGGAATTCTTTTCGGGGTCGAGAATTTGAGGGCTGGCGTCGCAACCGCGTGGCCTCAGGCCTGGCGTAGCTGGCGCTACTCGCGTGAGGTAAAACCTTTCGCCGAGAATGCCCCGGGTCTCGCCGCCATCGTCGTTCCCGAAGATGTCTACGTGCACTCCTCGAATCAATTGGCGGACATCCGGATCGTCGATGATCAGGGCAGGGAAGTTCCGTTTGTTCTGGCGGTTCCATCGGGACACACGCACACCGACCGCCGCCCGGTGCGCACCCACGAGCAAAGTTTCGCGCCTGGAGAATTCACTCAATTTGTTCTCGACGTTGGCGCGAATGCCCAGTTTCACAACGCAATTCAGGTGAACACGCCCGAAACCGATTTCATTGCCTGGGCCGAGGCCGCCGTCAGCGACGACGCGCGCCAGTGGCGGATCGTTTGCGATCGTGCTCCGCTATTTCGATTTAACAAGCAAAGCCTGCAAGGAGTTCAGACACTCTACTATTCGGAGACCAACGCGCGTTACATTCGCCTGCGCATTCTCGAGGGCTCCCATCGCTTCCCGATGACGAGTGTCGAGGTTCTCTACGAAGTGACGACGCCGGCGGAGCGCGTTTCTATCTCTGTCCCGCTCGCTGCGGCGCAATCGACGAATTCGCAAGAGAGCCTGTGGCGCGCCGATCTCCCCGCTGAGTTGCCGGTAAACGAAGCTTGTTTCGAAACGGATGAACCCGAATTTTCGCGCTCGGTCTCAGTCGAGTCCAGCGAAGACGGCGAGGATTGGTCGAACGCGGGCGCCGGAGAAATCTACCGGTTCCATCACGACGATGTTTTGCGTGAATGGCTTCGAGTCGGCTTCAGCGGCGGATGGTCGCCGCACTGGCGCGTCCGTGTCGCGAACGGAAGTAACTCGCCACTCGCCGGAGCGCGAGTGACTCTTTACATGACGCCGCGCCGCCTTGTTTTTCGCGCCGCGCCCGCGCGCCGCTATTTGCTTCTCTACGGCCAAAGCGAAGCGAAGCCGCCGCAATACGATATCGAGCGTACTGTTCGGGTGGAAAACTTCCTGAAACTGCCAGATGCAACTCTTGGCGCTGAGCAAATCAACGACGTTTACGAAGATCCGCGGCCGTGGAGCGAGCGCCATCCCGCGATTCTTTGGATCGCCGCCATCATCGCGGCCGGATTGTTGGGTTTTGCCGCTCTGCGCTCACTTCGCCACTCGGCTTGACAGCCCGCCGCACAAGTTGAACTGTGAATCAATTATTCCCGAACCGGTAGTGCAACGCGAATCGCACCTGAAACGGTTCGGTGGGGTGGAAGACATTTGTGAATTCCGGCGCAGCGGTTGGCGTGATCCGCGAGATGTAGGCGTAGGTGATGTCGTCAGCGCGGTGGTTCAGCAAGTTCAAGAAATCGGCCGAAATGCTCCAGTGCTCATTAAATCGATAGCCGAGCCCCATATTGACCAATAACGTGGGAGCTGAGCGATTTATACCGTCGGACGTCAAATCGCGCGGGCCAAAGTAGCGCAAGCGGAGTGTCGACGTGAAGCCTTTGTAATCATGCAGTGTGATGCCCGATGAAATCACCACCCTAACGGCTTCGGGAACAAGCTTGCCTCCCGGGCCTTGTACAGGATACTGGCCGCCACCCACGTTGGTATACGCCGCATCATCTGGGTCTATTTGCAGAAATTGGGCGCGAGAGTCCGCCATGTCTAAATCAAAAACCAAATGTTCCGTTGGCGTGTAGTAGTTCGCCCATTCGATTCCATAGCGGTTGCTCGGCGATGCTGATGGGACCGTGCCTCCGGTGTCACCATCCTGCTGCAGTTCGGAATGACTGTATAGATACCAGAACGAAAGCGTGCTTTGCAGATGTGGGACGGCCGAGGTGCGCACACCGAATTCCCCGCCTTTGGTTTGGACTAGAGCGGGAATTGGGATGGAGGATGTTGGGAAAGGATAGTCCGGCGAAATCGGTTCAATCCTTTGCGTCGCGCCGCGCGCGTCGTTGCTGTGAAAACTGAATCCACCCTGTACATAGAACTCAGTCTTCGCCCACGGGCCGAAAATCATAGTCCCTTTTGGGCTGGGGAGGAACTTGGTGGCCGAGCCGGAATTGGCCGCCGCAAAGTTGACCACCGGACTGCCAGGCAATTCACTGGCGACATAATCTGGAGTCAAGTTGGTGACGTTATATATCGCCTCGTCGCCGCGCAAGGCGAGGACCGAGCGGAATTTGTCCGACCACCGGATTTTGTTTTCCGCATAAAAACCGAGCATCGTGTCGCTGAAGTTATTCAAATCCGTGTCCGCGGGCAATGTGGCTGTCAAATTCGGATTGGTAACGCATTCGGGGATGGGTTCGTCATTACAGGCGTTGATATCATTCTTGTCTGTGCGCGCACGATCTTCCGTCCGGTACAGGCCGTTGTGGACCCAATCGTTGCGCATCTGCAGGCCGAACGTATTTTCCACCTTGCGGCCAAACCATTGGCTGAAAATGGCGTGGTGCGCGTCCAGACCAGCCACCCAGCGCTTGTCGTGCTGTTCGAACTGGTCACCCTTATTGGGGTCATCCAGAAAGTAAGTGAAATCGGAAAACAAATTGAGATCGTAATAAAACCCGTAGGCCGTAATTTTCGTTTCGGAATTTTCGTTGTGGCGATGCCACTCACCTTGCAAGCTGTAACGCTGTGACTCGCCACCGTCCGCCGGGTTCAGTGTGCCGAAGTAACCAACGAGGGGAATTGCGTCAACGGGGAGTTGATCGCTCGAGTGCCATGTTCCACGATATGCGCGGGCCGTGAAGCTGAAACCATTGGCGTCTCCGCCCTGGCTATAGGTTACAAGGCCGTTAAATTTGTAATAGTTGTCGGGATGCACCCAGGGACCGTCCTCGTGATATGCCTCTCCGCCGTAAAGCAAATTGCCCTTGCCGAGCTTTTGCGAAACGCCGAAAACGAACCGCCCAAAGCCATACATCCCGCCTTCCACCTGGAAGAAGTTCTCGGGCAGCGCCTTGAAGAATTCCAAATGGGCCGATCCAGCTGAGCCAAAGTTGCCGACATCAGCGTAATAAGGACCTTTCTCGTAATTCACCCGCTGCACAAACTCCGGGATGACGGTGTTCATATCCGAGTACCCCTCGCCATGCGCGTGCGACGGCAGGTTAAGCGGCATATCGTCGAGGAAAACGGCGTAATCTGTGCCATGGTCGAGATTGAAGCCGCGAAGAAAATACTGGTTGGCCTTGCCGCCGCCAGCGTGTTGAGTGATGATGAGACCGGGGACCGCTTCCAAAATTTCTCCCGGACGAAGAATCGGGCGATCTCCAATTTCCGCCGCGCCCACTGTTCCCTGGGTGGCGGAACTAGCGATTCCGACAAGGTCGTCCTCACGGCCCTGCACTTTTACGGTGGTACTCACGGAGCTCACAGCTAGAGAGATGCGCAGGGGCGCCGGCTGCTCAGCGGTTACTATGGTGACGGGGATTTCTTTGGTTTCAAAACCGGGACTAGATACCACGAGGCGGTAATTACCTGCCGGGAGTCCGGAAATACTGAAGCAGCCGTTCGTGTCCGACTGCGTCGTTGTTTGTACAGCACCATTCGCGCTTCGTACCTGCACGGTAGCCCTGGCAATCACAGCGCTAGACGTATCAACGACAGTTCCTGACAACTGGCTGATTCCTTGGGCGAATAGTCGCAGCTTGTCCGGCACACGATAGCTGCTCGGATCGGCAAGCGTGCCTGTGAGGCTGCCGTTTGCCGCTGCCCACAAAGAAATTGTCGAAGCGACGAAAAGTACAAGTCCGGCGATACCAGTGTTCAGCCTGCCTGTGCCGCGCGTCGGTCGCATTGGCCTCCCACACACGACTCTAAAATACGTGTTACTGTGTGCGGCGGTGTAAGTATCACGTTCTGTAAAATCGTGCTATCAGGGATTCCCTGATCCTGCTCTTTTTCCGTACCGAACACGCAGCCGGTCGGGCCGGTAAGCGATACATTCGCGTTCGAAAATCGTGCTATAGATAAATGCTCGCTGTTCGGCCGCCTACTTTAATTGAGCGGAGAGAAGGGGACTCGCTATGGCACAGCTGGCTCGTACGGGATTGTCGCTTGATCGGGAATTGCTGGCGGCGTTCGACCGCGTGATCTTAAAAAAAGGCTACAACAATCGATCTGAAGCCGTCCGCGATCTGATTCGCGACCATTTGGTTTCCGAGGCGGCCGACAAGAACGAAGTGGTCGTCGGGACGCTGACCATCGTCTACGATCATCATCGCCCCAATCTGACCGAGAAGTTGGTAGACGCGCAGCACCACGCCGGCGGCAAGGTGCTTGCTGCTACCCACGTCCACCTCGACCATCATAATTGCCTCGAAGTCGTGATCATGAAGGGCCGAAGCGGGGCGATCAGAGACCTTGCGAACCATATCCTCAGTCTCCGCGGGGTGAAGCATGGACAGCTCGTGGTGACGAGTACGGGAAAGGATTTGAAGTAGGATTTGGGCTTTTGAACAAAAAAAACGCCGGCAAGATGCCGGCGCTACGAGGGCAATCTTGCTCGATTGTCTGACGAGGTGCTAGCGCGGGAGCTTTTCGATTTGTTGCTGGACTTGGCTGCGAAATTCCAGGGGATTCGCCATTTTGTGAAATGGCTCGGGAGTGCCGCCCGTACCAACGACCACGATCGATCCGTAACCTAGCATCCTTCCGGCGGCCGGTTCGCTCACTTCGATGCTCTCGACTTTGTTCAGCATCATCTCGATCGTCTTGCGGCTGGCGAGGCCCGTCTTGATCACCACGCGCCGATTCGTCACCGCCATCTCTGTCGCGTTCCGCCGCACCATGCCAACGATGATCGTTACGACGCCGGCAACGATCAACGCAATGCCGCCACCTTCCATGATCTGCATCGATCTCGTGTCGATGCCATCGCGCGTGAGCGCGTAATACAAAAGTAGTGCCCCCGGAAGCGCAAAGAGGAAGCATCCCAGGATGATGTGCCACAGCATCACGATCCAATGGAGGCGCGTCTGGTAAATTACGGTTTCGCCGGGAACCAAGTTCGATTCTACGTAGCTCATTTTCTCTTTCGACTCAATCGCCGGGAAGGCGGACGCCGCCTGCGTAGGTAACAGAGCGGATACTACGACGGTTGTATTTGAGAAGTCTACCCTCGTCTGCCGATGAGCTAATTTCTTTGACCGAAGGACGCGCATCACATCCGCGGTGCTGAAGCCAGCGAGTCCCGAAAACAACCAGCAGAGCGGATCACCCGCAAGATTGCCGAGCCGGATGTAAATTTCTGCGGGAGGTGCAGTCTCCCCGCGCTCCCATCGGGAAACGGCCATTGCGGACGTTTTCAATCGCTAACCAAGATCGCCTTGGGTACGCTTCAGGGCTTGGCAAAAAGAAAGAGCCGGAACGAGGGTTCCGGCTCTTCGCTTGGGTCCGAGCTGTTCTGGTCGTTAGTTGAGAGCAATCGCGACCTCTTTGGTGGAGTTCGATGTGGCGATAGCCGACTGAAGCTCCTTCTCTTGTCTGGAGGCTGGCAAGGTGACCTCGGAGTTTCCCGCAGCTCCCCAGATCTCAGCCAGGAAATACTTGCTGCCGAGGCGGTGAAACACCATCTGGGACTTGGTGTTGCTAGGATATTCCGGGCGGACTTGCGAGACGACGGCGGCCCCGGTCTTGCAATTGCGGAGCATGATCGTGCTGTCCGTTTGTCCGGAGATAATTTGATAGCAGCCGGCAGGCAGTTGCGCTGTTCCTACGGCGAAAGCGAAAGGCACATCGGCCTTCAAACGAGATTGAGCAGATGCACCAGACGCGGTGAGCAGCAGTGACAGAGCCACAAGCGAAACTATCCCGATAACGTTGCGTTTCATGACTTCCTCCTCGGGGCTCCTTTCAGCGGAACCCAAGCTGAATTTGTCTCTCAAACTCTCAGCACCTTTGCTGTTTGTTTGCGATGACATATGGAGATAATGCATGCCCCTAGCCAAACGCGAATTTGGGCTCCCGTTCGGCTATTGGGCTGAATTTTCTGCAACATACGCGGACGGTACTCTGCGAGGTGTGCTCGGAGAGCCGCCAACTGGTAGCTCGGCGGCTACCGCGAGTAGCTTTTCGGCTACCGTGGCCGACGGAATGGAATCGGCGGCACTCGTTTGGCAATTTCGGCTACACTGGGCGCCGAAGGAGGACGTATTAACCCGCGACTACATGCGATATCGGGCGCGCCCACAGGAATGGTGTGGGAGCTCACAGATGGCCCGCTATTTCTGGGGAGGGATACGTCCAATCGAGTGGAAGTGAGCGACGTTAAGGCTTCGCGCCGACATTGCTCGATTAGCGAGATATCGAGCGGCGCTTTTGAAATCGCCGATCTCGATAGTCACAACGGGACTTTCGTCAACGGAACCAAAGTAAGCCGCGAGACAATTCAGCATGGTGACCGAATTCGTGTCGGGAGTAGCGAATTCGTATTCCTCACCGAAGCTGATGATGCTGGCGCGCTTTCGTCCGGCGCCGGGAGCGATTCGACGGGCGCCGTGTTGAAAACGATTACCCTTGATGATGCCGGCCTGCCGAAGGATTCCACGTGGGTAGGCGGGATGGCGCGCGACTTGGCGGCATTTTTCAAGATTGCGAATGTGATTAATTCCACCCGTGATTTGCAGGCGCTACAGCTCGAGTTGCTCGCGCTGATTTCCGAAGTTGTGCCGGCCGCGCAGGGCGCGATCGTGCTTCAGCCGAACGCGAATGAGGAACCGAGCGTGCCTTGCACATGGGATCGAAAGAACTCGGAACAGCCAGAAATGGCGATCCGAGAAGAGTTGGTGCGGCAAGCGACATGGGAACGCTGTGCGATCTTCTCAGCGGCTTCGGCTGACAAGGCGCCCGCAGAGCACGTGTTGTGTGTGCCGCTTGTGGGAATCGAGAGAATCCTTGGCGCGATCTACTTGACTTCGTCCGCTGCTTCGCCAGCTTTCAGCGAGGCTCACGCCTATTTTTTGAGTTCGGTTTCGCGCATTGCGGCAGTCGCGATTGAAAATCTATCGAAGCTGGATTCTCTGCGAGCAGAGAACCAGCGATTGCGCGCGGATGTCAAAACCGAAAGCAACTTGATCGGGGAGAGCCGGCCGATGCTGCGTGTGAGGGAGTTCATTGCGCGCGTGGCTAACGGCGATTCGACGGTGCTCATTCGCGGCGCGAGCGGGACAGGCAAGGAGCTGGTGGCACGCGCCGTTCACGCCAATAGCGCGCGGCCCGAAAAGCCTTTTGTCGCGATCAACTGTGCTGCGATACCGGAGGCTTTGCTTGAGAGCGAATTATTCGGGCACGAAAAGGGGGCTTTCACGGGCGCCGTCGCGACGAAGAAAGGCAAATTCGAGGCGGCCGAGGACGGTACGCTATTCCTCGACGAAATCGGAGAGATGGCGCCGCTCCTGCAGGCGAAGCTCTTGCGCGTTTTGCAGCAGCGTGAGTTCGAACGGCTCGGAGGAAATCGCTTGCTGCCATTTAACGCGCGAGTGGTTGCCGCGACGAACAAAAACCTGGAGGAAGCAATCAAGGCCGGTGAGTTCCGGCAGGATTTGTATTACCGGCTGAATGTGGTTTCCGTCGCCTTGCCCGCGCTGCGCGAGCATCCTGAGGATATTCCGTTGCTGGCCATGCATTTCGCCAACAAATATGCAGCGAAGTCCAAGAGGGGCTTCAAGGGAATCGCCGAGGAAGCACGGACTCTGCTGACGCAATACAGTTGGCCGGGAAACGTTCGCGAATTGGAGAACGCCATCGAACACGCGATCGTGATGGGGCTCACTGACGAAATTCTCCCGGAAGACTTGCCGAACGCGCTGCTGGAAGAGGAATCGTCGGGATTTGCGGCAGCGCGATATCAGAACACTCTCAACGAAACGAAAAAACAGCTCGTTCTTGCGGCGCTGGACGAGGCTAACGGCAGTCCAGTCGAGGCCGCCCGCATACTAGGAATCCATCCGAAGTACTTGCACCGACTCATCCGCAATTTCAATTTGAAATCCGACGCGAAGCGGCTCGGCTAAACTCGAGGGCTGGTGCTCGCAAGCGGCGAGTTACTTGACGTCGAGATGTTTCCGGAGGCGGGAGCCTACGGGCTCTGATGGAATCGGGATATGCCTATTGCAAGGAGGCGCGATGGAGGAGCGATTGGAAGCGGGGGTCGGAGCGGAGGGGTGACCAGGTGGAGTCAACTTTGAGGAAAGTCATGATTTCTTCGCGGTCGTCGAACGATTTTTGCAGCAGCTCGATGGCTTTTTCTTTATCGCCGAGGCCGACGTAGATGATCGCGAGTTGATAGAGCGGGACGTAGGACTGCTTCGAGCTTTGCTCCATTTGTTGCACGACTTCGCGCGACTTGGCTGTTTGGCCCGAAAGGGCGTAAGCGTAGCCGAGGTAGCCTTGTGCATAAGGGCTGGCTCCTAGTCGGATGGCTTCGTTGAGCGACTTGATAGCGTCGTCGTATTTTCCTTCGCGCGCGAGGCCCCATCCGAGATAGAAATGGCCAAACCAGAAATTCGGGTCCGCCTGAATCATTTTGTGCGAATACTCGATGGCGCGGTCGAACTGATCCGAGAACTCGAAGTTTAAGCCGTAAACGACCTCGACGCTGTCGGAGAGCGGATCGAGTTCCTGAGCGCGCTTCAGTTCGGCGAGAGCTTCATCGTTGCGGCCCATGCCCGTCAAATAGTAGGCGTACCACTCATGAACGAAAGGCGAGCCGGGATTGAGTTCTGTGCCGCGCTTGAATTCCTGTTCGGCGGCGGGATAGTCGTGATCATAGGCGGCGTCCGCCATTCCCATCAACGTGTGGGCCTCGGCGAGTGAATCATCGAGGCTCAACGCTTTCGACGCTGCTGCTTTCAACTTTGGCATCGCCTCAGTCGGCGGGACATACTGGCTTGAGACCTCGAAGTAGGCTTCGGCGATTCCCGCGTAGGCGAGCGCGTAATTCGGATCCTTGGCGATGGCTTGCTGGAAATAGTCGATGCCTTTGCTCACTCCTTCTTTTGTGAACTGCTCGGTGTTGTACCGGCCCTTGAGATATAGCTGATAGGCTTCGTTATTGTCGGTGTAGTGCTTGGAGACTCGCTTCTCTTCATCGCCCGCCAGATGCGCGCGAAGATTGGCCATGATTTCGTTCGAAATATTTTCCTGAATGGCGAGCAGGTCGGACATCTTCTCGTTGTATTGCTCGCCCCAAATGTGGCGATTATTTTGTGAGTCCATCAGTTCGGCGCTGACGAAGAGCGTGTCGCCGCGCTCGAGAACGCGTCCCGTAAGGATCGCGCGGGCGGATAACTCGCGGCTGACAACTTGCGGATCGATGGGACGTCCCTTATAGCGGAAGACGGAGCTGTGCGCGATGACCTTGAGATTTGGCAATTCCGAGGCGCTATTGATCAGGCTCTCTGTGAGCCCGTCGCTGAGGTATTCGGTGTCTTTGTTGTTGCTGGCGTTTTCGAAGGGCATGATGGCGAGCGAATCGATCGCAGTATTGCGGCCGCGGAGTAGATAAGAAGCGCCTATTGCGAGTGCGGCGACCACGATCGCCGCTATTGCCGCCGGGAGAATCCAGTTCTTGCGCTTCGTGGCGGTGTCGACGGGCGGAGAGACTGCAACCTTTCGGGACTCGTCGCTCGGGAAAACTTCTCTTGGGAAATCGGAGGCGGCCGCGGCCGTTGCCGCCGAAATATTCATCGCGACGGAGTCGCGCTTGAGGCGCTGGAGGTCGGAACGCATGTCCGCGGCGTGCTGGTAACGGAGCCTCGGATCCTTCTCGAGAGCTTTGTTGATGACCTCCTCGAGTTTGGCGGGGACATCGTGATTGAGGCGGACCGGCGCGACGGGGACCTTATGAAGAATCGAATCGAGTAGCGCCGCGTTCGTATCTCCGCGAAATGGCTGCTTGCCTGTCGCCATTTCGAAAAGGACCACGCCGAAAGAGAAGAGGTCGGTGCGCGAGTCCAGATCTTTGCCGAGGGCTTGCTCGGGAGACATGTACGACAGCGTGCCGAGCGCAGTGCCGGGCTTGGTCAAGTCCTTCGCGGCAAGAGTTGGGGCGTCGCCTCGCGTGGAGACGTTTGCGGCGTCGGAGGGGCGAGGCAATTGTTTCGCGAGGCCGAAATCGAGGACTTTGGCGTGGCCGCGCTCGGTGACGAAGATGTTCGCGGGCTTGATGTCGCGATGGATGATGCCTTTTGTGTGTGCGGCTTCGAGGGCGTCGGTGATTTCAGTGGCCAGATCGAGGAGCTTCTCGATTTCGAGAGGCTGGCCATCAATGAGATGCTTCAGAGTTGAGCCCTCGAGAAACTCCATGGCGATGAAGGCGCGGCCCTTGTCTTCGCCGATGTCGTAAATCGTGCATATGTTCGGGTGATTGAGGGCGGAGGCGGCCTCAGCCTCGCGGCGGAAGCGCTCGAGAGCGTGCTCATCCTGCGCGAGATCGTCGGGGAGAAATTTTAGGGCGACGGGGCGACGAAGGCGAGTGTCCTCGGCTTTGTAGACCACTCCCATACCGCCGCCACCCAGCATTTCGAGCACGCGATAGTGGGAGATTGTCTCGCCAGAGATTGGGCGGGAGTCGGGCACTGGCGAGAATCTTAGGGCGCGCTTGGCGGCAAGTCAACGCGCGGCATCGCGCGGCCACCGGATGATCCTTTTTAGGCTTGCGGTGTGGCGCGAGGAATGCCGGTGTTATTATTGCTACTGCCTTGTCCCGGGCGAGAAGGAGGAATCCTATGGCTTCTCGCGATTCTCATGTTCCGATTCATGGAAGTGAGTTTGTGCCCGTAGCTGGCGCGAATGTTGTTGCCGCCGCGGATCCGCACGAGCAAATCACCATCACGATTGTCGTTCGAGCGCGGCGTCCCGCTCCGGAGCTGCACTCTGACGAGACGCTTGCCAATTTGCTTCCGCGCGAGCGGCGGCATCTTTCCCGCGAAGAGTTCGAGGCGCGGCACGGCGCGCATCCCGATGACCTTGCCAAGATCGAAAGCTTCGCGCGGGCGCACGGATTTCAAATCGTAGAGACATCCGCGGCGCGGCATAGCGTCACTCTTCGGGGCGAATCCGGCGAATTCAGCAAAGCGTTTCGCGTCGAAATGAAGCAGTACGAGCACGAACGTGGCCGGCACCGCGGCATCGACGGCCCGATTCATATTCCGCGAGAAATTTCTGACTCCGTAGAAAATGTCCTCGGTCTGCACGACCGTCCGCTTGCGATGCGGCATATGGCCGCGCCCGCCACGAAAAAGGCTGCGCGCGCTCATTTTTCACCGCACGATGTCGCAGACCTCTATCGATTTCCCAAGCATGCGTCCGGCGAAGGGCAGTGCATCGGGGTGATTGAACTCGGCGGCGGCTATCATCGAAGCGATCTGGAGAATTTCTTTGCCTCGCTGAAGATGCCGATGCCGAAGATTACCGACGTGTCCGCGGATGGTACGAAGAACGCGCCGGCTGATCTCTCGAATCTCACGAAGTTTGTCACCGCGCTGAACAGTGGAAAGCAAAGCGCGATCGATGCCGCAAAAGGCGGCAGCTCGGGATCGAGCCGCTTGGCAGACCTGTTGCTATCTACGATCGAGACGACGATGGATGTTGAGCTTGCGGGCGCATTTGCTCCCGGGGCAGAGATTGTCGTTTATTTCGCCTCGAGCAGCGAGCAGGGCGTTTACCACGCGCTGACGACGGCGCTTGCCGACAAGGTACACCGGCCGACTGTGCTCTCGCTGAGCTGGGGCGAGCAGGAATCGAGTTGGTCGCCGAAATACATGGCGCTGATCAATGATGTGCTGAAGAACATATCGACGGTGGGCGTAACGGTGTGCGTTTCGTCAGGCGATGCCGGTGCGGACAATGGCTCGCCCGATGGGAAACCCTCCGTGAATTTTCCGGCGAGCAGTCCGAACGCGCTGGGATGTGGAGGCACAACGCTCAAAGCTTCCGGAAGCGAGATCGAAGCGGAAGTGGTGTGGAATTCGCTGTTCGATGGGATGCGTGGCGCCACGGGCGGCGGCGTGAGCGAGAAATTCGCGCGGCCGTTCTGGCAGGATGAATTTGAAGTGCCGCGCTCGGCGTCGAAGCGCGGAGGGCGCGGCGTGCCGGATGTAGCGGGCGTTGCCGATCCGCATACCGGTTGCCGGATTGTGGTGGGCGGAGTGGATACGATTTCGTATGGGACCAGTGCGGTGGCTCCGCTGTGGGCGGCGCTTGTCGCGCGGCTCAATCACGCGATTGGCGCGCGAATGGGTTCGGGGCATTTGAATTCGCTGTTGTATAAGGTAGCGGGACGAGCGAACGGAAATGGTACCTTCCGGCCAATCACGCACGGAGAGAATGGCGCGTACCACGCGGGCCCCGGATGGAATGCGTGCACGGGGCTGGGTTCGCCGATGGGGGACAAATTGCTCGAAGCGCTCGGCGGGCGGAAGCCTGACTAGGGCGCGCTTCGTTGCATTCGGTCTTCCGCGCGCGCGACTTCCGACGACCTCTTTTGACTACGGCAGGGAATCACCGAAAGCTTCGTCGTTTTTATTGGATGGCGTGTGCGACGGTTTCGGGGAGCACGACTTCTTCACTCTGAGCATCCAGGATTTCCTGAAGCGCCAAGCCGATGTGCTCGATGGTATGGAATGCGCTGAGCGCGACAAGCTCTGAAAGATTTTCGTTGAGCGGCAATTCATCGAGCTGCGCGTAGATTTCGTCGCGATGATAGGGATCGAGGCGCGCGTGCTTGACCATCGTGCGCATTCCTTCCGCCGGTAGGCCATGCTTCGCGCGAATCTTGCTGAGATGTTTCTGCGAGGGCGGATTTCCTTCTAGGACTGCGAGATAACCGAACAGCGATACGGGATGAACATGAAGAGCCCAATAATATTGCGCCCCCACGAGCGATGCGATTGCCGACGAAGGGAGACGCGTGAGAATCCTCGAGCGATCCGCTCCGAGCGCCACGATGTCTTCGAGTAGCCACTCATCGTGGTGCGTCTCCTCGAGCGCGTGAGTGGTGTAGTACTCGACGATTTTTCGGGAGACGATATCCGAATCGGCGCGGCGCTGGGCCGAGACGGCTGCCGCGTTGATCAGAGAGACGCTGCTGCGGATTATCGAATGCATCATGAAGAGAAATTCGGGAAACATCTGGGCGAGCTTAGGGTGCGTCCAGAAATCATTCGAGGCCGCCAACATATAAGGCTCGGCGAGCCGGATTTTCGCGCGCAGCCGTTTGCTATGGCTTAGAGAATTCATGTGTGGCCGATGAATTGAGGCCGGTCATTCGTGAAATAGTGCCGATACCGGAAGACGTTATTAGGTAGCGTGTCGCGTTAAACGAAAACGTTAGGCCGAAGATGATGTTTCCCTTCGGGCGCGGATCCGCGCTTTTTTCTCATCTTGATCAGGACTCCCACTTCAGTGGCTGAAAGTTTCTCGACGGTTCTCTTGTCGTCATCCGTGTATTGCTCGGAGACGAGAACGCCGGCGCTTTCGAGGCGCTCCACATTCGAGGTCTTCTTCTTCGGCTTGGACTTCGATTTGCTTTTTGTCGGCATGTGAACTCCTTTGTTAACTGCAGAGGCGGCAAGGGTCGCATCAAGGCTCGAACGTTGTCAAGGGCTCTCCTGTGGAATGTAGCTGCAAAGTGAGAATGTCCGGTTTGTGCAAAGTAGAAA
>JBAPOP010000072.1:0-5989 GCA_049279675.1 Candidatus Acidiferrales bacterium | reverse complement strand
CGCCAGCCCTGAATAAGTTTCGCACCGGCTTGAGGTCGCCGGATGTAAGCAATTCCGGTAGCCTGGGTTTCACAATATTTCCATTGATCGATAGGGTCAGACCCGCCTTCAGAAAAAGCGCGTACGTACTTGCGAGTCTCCGCGTCAGTTCATTCTGGAAGGATATATTGTCAAAATAGGTTTTGACCGATGTGTTTAAATCGCGAACGGTAATAGTGGTCCCCGGTTGCCTTCCGTTCTTGTCTCGCTTTCTGGCGTACGCGAAAGACAGACTCCAGTCATCTGGTCTCGACTCCCATTCATCTACGTCTATGTCCACGCGAAATTCCTCGGTGTCCGTCCTTGATTCCACGGTGATGTTGCGGCCAAGCTTGAAGAACGCGCGCTTCATTCCTATTCCGTAGACGCCAAGACCCGTGTGCGCCGTCTCTCGCTTTGATTTTCCGAATAGAAACACGTCTTCTCGCGCGTCGTCAATTGTGATGCCCCCGCAGGTGTCTTCAATTCGAAATTCCTTTGCAGAAGTCGCAATTGCAATGTTTGCGTCCAGCCTCTTCGCGGCCGGAGACTTGCCGAGCAACGTTTGCATCACGTCCAAATTTGATTCGCGGATCAGGTTGTGCACCGAGTTGTCCGTGAGGTCGAGAATGCACTCATCGAGGCTGATGTCCCGAATCAGCATCTCAATGAAAAAGGCTTTGCTGGGATCGGCCTTGATTTTGTTTTCATTCGCTGGGTCAGCGTTTGGGGTGGGCATTCATCTTCCTCCGGAAGGCGGTGCCTGTGGTGTGCGCAAAGAATTTAGGCGATTGCTCGTGACCTCGCAAAAGGAATCCTCGATATCACACGCCACGAACCGCATCCTCTTTTCGACGGCGGCCACCAAAGAAGTACCCGCCCCGACAAACGGATCGACAAGCACCTTTCCTGGGCCGCCGCTGATCTGCACAGCTCGGCGTGGAATCGATAGAGGAAGCTCATTGGAAACGCGGTGCTTATACTTCTTGTGGCGAACTGGGCTTACGTCATCCCACACATCACTTAGATTTATTCCGTTGCGGACAAACCTTTCATATCCCCCATAATCTCTGATGTATTTGTGACAATGCCTGCACCGCGGGGCTCTAATCTTTGGCCTCTTGAATGTCTGCGGTTTGCCTTTGGTAAAGTAGAGCAGCGCGTAGTGGGCTGGGTACAGGAAGTTGCCACGTGGAAAGCCGTTCTTCATGGAAACTGCTATCCAATGACGAAAGGCAAGCGAGGGTTGAAGTATGCCTGCCAGCCTGAAAGCCCAGCGCGGAATATGATAGAGGTACAGTGCGCCCCCGGTTCTCAAAACGTGTACTGACTGATTTATTACCGCCGTCATATACTCCAAATACTTCTCGTCGGTCAAGCTATCAGCTTTCGCGCCGTTGTTTCCGTAGGACTTGCCAAGATTGAACGGAGGGTCGAGAAATACGATATCGGCTGATTCTTTGCGGAGCGACTTCAGGAAGACTAGCGCGTCGGCGCAAACGATATCCCCTTGGGGGAGACGGTGGACTTCCTTCGGAGTCTCTTGCCACCAACTCCGTCTTCGATCTTTAGCTGTTTTTGTGGGCATGAGTTGACGCGCCCGAAGTCTGGTGGGTGGCGGCGCGACGGCCATAAAGTAACCCAACAAACCGCACGGGACAAGCCGAGTCTCGTATTTGCTCGACAAGGCAATTCGGCCAAATCCTTCCGCCTCGCTCGCTGCAGGCATTCATCCGGACTGCATAGCACGCCCGCTTTACAGTCGCGCTTCAAAATCCTTACACATCGGCCATTTGCGCAGTCCATTCCCGTCTGCTAGGTTATTTGGAGCTATGGAAACGCGACGCAAATACGGAGGAGCGGCGAGGGCGGCCGAGTCGGCAATCCCGGTCTCGGGACCGCTAGTCACCGCTCATTTGGGAGCAAGTACTGCTTTTCTAATCGGTACACCAAAACGATTAAAAATCGGTCTAAGTCGAACAAAACAAACATCCGAGGTCCTTTCTAATCGGTACAAAATAAGGGGGTCTCCGAACGCGATTCGGCGGCGCGTGAAACACAAAAAACTCGTCGCTGGTTTTCTAACCGGGACACCAAAACAATTAGAAATCGCCGTAATTCACAGAAAACAAACCACGGAGGCCCTTTCTAACCGGGACACAAAAAGGGGGTCTTCGAGCGCGATGAAATGGGCGGAATCACATGTTGCTCGGGTCTCCTGCCCTGACGAAGGAAGGGTCAGACCCGAGGCTTTTGAATTTTCGCCGGGATTGAAAGACGTTAACGCCGAAAACACGAATGGGCCGAACAGCCTCACCTCTGAAGAGGTGAGCTACATGGCCGCAGCCGGCGGTACGGAATCAAATGTAGCTCGGGTCTTTAGACCCGAGGCTTTTGATTTTTCGGCCGCATTGAAAGACGTTGACGCCGAAAAGACGAATGGGCCGACAAGCCTCACCGGCGTCGATTCCGGCAAATGTAGGGCTGGTCGTAAGACCAGCCGATTTTCGGCCCCGATTGCTCGCGATGCAAACGGCGCAAATGACGCCGAGCGAGGTCATGCTATAGTGTCCGTTCTTTCGGAGGTAAAATAGGGGCATGGGCGTTCTGGACAATCGCTTTGAGCGCAGCTACGTTCTCTCGACGGTGGACTACGTTTTCAATTGGGCGCGCCGCAGCGCGATCTGGCCGCTGACGTTCGGCCTGGCTTGCTGCGCGATCGAAATGATTGCGTCGACCACATCGCGCTTCGATATCGCGCGATTCGGCGCCGAAGTTTTTCGCCCGTCGCCGCGCCAGGCCGATTTGATGATCGTCGCGGGCACGGTGACGCTGAAAATGTCGCCCGTGCTGAAGCGCGTGTGGGATCAGATGCCGGATCCGAAGTGGTGCATCTCGATGGGCGCGTGCTCGAGCGTCGGCGGCCCGTTCAACGTTTACTCCGTGCTGCAGGGCGTTGACCGCATCGTGCCGGTGGACGTTTACGTGATTGGCTGCCCGCCGCGCCCCGAAGGATTGTTCTACGCGCTGCTGAAGTTGCAGGACAAAATCGATCAGATGTCGCTGGCCAAGCGGCCAACGGAAATTCGGCTGAAGCCGGAAATGGTGACGGACTTCACGCAGGGCGTCATGGTGGCGCAGTCGCCCTCCCCGCGCTAAATAAAAATCGACAACAGGAGTTGTGCATGGCGCTTTTGCGAGCAGCGAAGAAAGACGAAATTCCGGCGGGGACGATTCGCGAATTTCAGCTCAATGGCACGACGGTCGCGATCGCTAACGTGGATGGCAAACTCTACGCCATCAATAACACCTGCCTGCATCGCGGCGGGCCGCTCGGCGAAGGCGAACTGAACGGCAAGATCGTCACCTGCCCCTGGCACGGCTGGACCTACGACGTGACCACCGGCAAGACGACGATGAATCCCGCCGTCGGCGTTGCCTGCTATCCCATTGATATAAAAGGAGATGATGTGTTCGTCGAGGTCGGCTAGCCGCCCGGCCTCCGGATCAGCGCGCGAATTTCCGCCAATTTCCCGTCACAATTTCTCCAAATGTTCCGCGCTTCCGTGTATAGTGCGCGCGTTACAAATCACTGATGATATCAGCCGCTCCGAAACCTCGTCGCTGGCTCCTGGCCGTTGACCCGCGCATATATCACTGGGATACGCTCTTCGTAAAAGGGAAGGAAATGTGGCGCCACGCGGGGAACCGTCCCGACGCGCTGCGCCAGCTCAAACAAATTCACAAGGGAGACCGCGCGCTGCTCTATCACGGCAAGCCCGATCACGCGCTCTACGCGCTTGCGGAAGTGAGCCGCGAACCTTATCCCGATCCGCACAATCCTGATTCGAAAAAAATGGTGGTGGATTTGCGCGCGGTGGAGCGATTGCCGCGGCAGATTCTGCTGGCTGAACTTCGCGAAAATCGCGCGCTGCGAAAAATTAAATTTCTCAAGAACACACGCATGACGATTTGCCCGCTGAGCGATGAAGAGTACACGGAAATTCTGCGCAGCGCGGGAATCGTCGCGTCGCCGGGAATTCCGCTGCCGTAAATTCGCAATTCGAATTCGCGTTTGGAATTCGCATTTCATTTTGAATTCGAATCTCGCATTTGCGTTTCTTTTTGCCTGAATTGAAATCATAAAATTTGTTTTTGTTCGCGTGTGCTATTTTTACGAGAAGGTTTTTATGCCTGAGCTTCCTGAAGTCGAAACGGTCGTTCGCGGATTGCAGCGCGTTTTGCCTGGGCGGCGAATCGTCGAATTGCGATCAGGAAAGATCAACGTGGTGAAGGATCCCGCGCTGCTCGGCGATCAAATTCCCGGAAGCCTCCTCGTTGCCGTGCGCCGCTACGGAAAATTCCTGCATCTCGAACTCGAGCCGCGCGCGAAAGAGAATGCGCAGCTTTTTATTTTGATTCATCTCGGCATGACCGGCCAGCTCACCGTCGGCGCCGCGGATGAACCCATCGCGCCGCACACGCACGCCTTCTTCGCGCTCGATGACGGCAACGAATTGCGATTTCGCGATGCGCGCCGCTTCGGCCGCGTGCAGATTGTTTCCGAATCGCGGCGCGCGGAATTGTTGGGCAAGCTCGGACTCGATCCGCTCGAAGCGTCGGCGGAAGAATTTCGCGCGCAAATTGCGAATCGGCGCGCGCGAATCAAGGCGCTGCTGATGGATCAGCATGTATTCCGGGGCATGGGAAACATCTACACGGATGAAAGCTTGTGGCGCGCGCGCTTTCATCCAGCGCGATTAGGCGCGAATATGAACGCGAGCGAAATTGCGCGGCTCCGCGCCGCTGTGCTGCACGTGCTCGAAGAAGCGATACGGCTGCGCGGTTCGTCGATCTCCGATTACGTGGATTCGGACGGGCAGCGCGGCGAATTTCAATTTCGCCATCGCGTTTACCAGCGCGAGGGAAAGAAATGTTCTCGCTGCGGCGCAAAGATTCGACGGATTATCGTGGCGGGACGCAGTAGCTTTTTTTGCCCTCAGTGCCAGCGCGCGCCAAGGGCGCGCAAAACTTCGCCGCGCCCTTAGCTAGACGGAACGCAGAATCAATAGCGCGCCGATTACAACCAGAACTCCGGAATAAATAAATCCCGCCGCAGGCGAAACGGCGGACCATAGCGCTCCGACGGCGACGCTCGAAACCAAATCGCCGATGCCATTCGCGGTCGCGAGCACACCAAACCCCGAGCCGCGCGATTCCGCGGGCAGGATTTCCGCAGCGAGCGCTTTCTCAAGCGATTGCTGAAACGCAAGATGGATTCCCGCGAGGCCGAAGAGAATGGCGAGAGCGGGAATCGTCGGCGGCGCGAAAATAAATCCAGCCGCGACGACGGCAGCGAGTGCGTAGCCGGCGGCGAGCAGAACGCGTTTGCTGAATTTATCGCCGAGCGCGCCGACGGGATACACGACGACGGCGTCAATGAAATTGTGAAACGTGTAGAGCGCGATCGCAATTGCGGCAGCGTGAACGACTCCGTAACGCGGCGTGAGAATTTGCGACGCGCGAAGAATGAGTAATGTCGGCGCGAAATCGCCGAGACCGTGCGCCATTACGCCGGCGAGATATCGCCAATAGCGGCTCGGCAACTGGCGCAAACTCGTAATGAAACTCGGCGTGAGCCGACCGTGTATTTTCCCGACTGCGGGCACGAGGATGGCAAACGCCAGCGCCGCGAACACACCGGGAACCACCGTCGCGCGAAGGACACCGCGCACTCCCCACATTGCAACGAGCACAGATGCGCAAAGCGGTCCGAGCACCGCGCCCACCGTATCCATCGCGCGTTCGAATCCATACGCACGTCCGATTTGCGATGGCGCGACGGAATCCGCGAGAAGCGCGTCGCGCGATGGGCCGCGGCTTCCGCGACCGAGCCATCCGAACGCGCGCAGCGCGAGCAGGGCGGGCCAGGTTTGCGCGAAGGCATAACCGAACGTCGCGAGCCCTGTGG
>JBAPOP010000071.1:0-20959 GCA_049279675.1 Candidatus Acidiferrales bacterium | reverse complement strand
ACAGAATCCATTTGCGCCGCAGCCCGCTCCGCCGCTGCCGCCGGGAATGACGGGGTCGGATGTAAACGATCCGCGCTTCAAGCTGACGCCGGGCCTGTACGACGCGGGCGAAGCGTCAATGGGCATGAAGCATCTTCTACTGCTCAAGAAGCCTGACGCGTTTCAACTCGGAAGCGATCAGCCTGACGATCCAAAGGTGGGGAAGGCGGTTCAGCAGCTAGGTATCGGCATGAGTGATATCTCAAAGATTCCGAAGCCGCTGTTGATGGTGATCGCGCAGCTGGCTTTCGCGAACTCGGACTTGGCGTTCCAGGGCAATCACCTGTTCCAAGGAAACTTTTATGGCGTGAGTATCTACGACATCGCCAATCCATCGCAGGCGGCGTTGGTAACTTCGATGGTGTGCCCGGGCGGGCAGGGCGATGTGTCGGTGTATAAAAACCTGCTGTTCATGTCGGTGGAGATGCCGAACGGCCGCCTGGATTGCGGCGATCAAGGATTCCCACCGGAACCCCCGCCGCTTCCGGGGCATGAGAAGGAACGCCACTTGCCCGTGGCGCAAAAGGACCGCTTCCGCGGAGTAAGGATCTTCGACATTTCGGACATCAAGAATCCGAAGCAAGTAGCAGCTGTGCAGACCTGCCGCGGCTCGCACACGCACACGCTGGTGTTGGATCCGAACGATAAAAACAACGTTTACATTTACGTCTCTGGAACATCGTTTGTGCGTCAACCCGAAGAACTGGCAGGATGTTCAAACGAAAAGCCGGACAAGGACCCGAATACAGCCCTTTTTCGCATCGAGGTTATCAAGGTTCCGGTCGCAGCGCCGCAGGACGCGAAGATCGTCTCGACTCCCCGCGTGTTTATCGATGCACGGACGGGCGCGCTGAACGGTCTGAGCAACGGCGGCAGCCACGACAAGGAAGAGCAAAAGCCGGCGGACACGAACCAATGCCACGACATTACGGTCTACTCCGCGATCGGTTTGGCGGCGGGCGCGTGTTCGGGCAACGGGATTATTCTGGACGTCAAGGACCCCGTAAATCCGAAACGCGTGGATGCGGTGAACGATCCGAACTATTCATACTGGCACTCGGCTTCTTTCTCGAACGACGGCACGAAGGTTGTCTTCACCGATGAGTGGGGCGGTGGCCTGGGCGCGCGATGCCGTCCCAACGACCCCAACAAGTGGGGCGCGGACGCTATTTTCCATCTCAAAGATGACAAGCTGACCTTCGCGAGCTATTACAAACTTCCGGCCGCGCAGGGTGACACGGAAAACTGTGTAGCGCACAACGGCTCGCTGATCCCAGTTCCGGGCCGCGACATCGAAGTTCAGGCCTGGTACCAGGGCGGCGTCTCCATTATGGATTTCACCGACGCGGCCCACCCGGTTGAGATCGGATACTTCGATCGCGGGCCGATTGATCCGAAGATGTTGGTGCTGGGCGGCGACTGGTCGGCATATTGGTACAACGGCAACATCTACGCTTCGGAGATTGCTCGCGGCTTGGATATCTTCGAACTGACGCCGACCAAATTCCTGACGCAGAACGAAATCGACGCGGCGAAATCGGTACAGGTGGCTGAGCTGAATGTGCAGAACCAGCAAAAGCTCGAGTGGCCTGCGACGTTGGTCGTGGCGAAGGCATACGTGGATCAGTTGGAGCGGTCGCAAGCTTTGCCCGCGGAGCGAATCGCATCCCTGCGAGCGGCGATTCAGAGCGCGGAGAGTTCGCACTTGAGCAAGAGCACTGTGGCGAAGTTGAAGCGAATGACGCCGTCTTTGGATAAAAGCGCGGCCAAGTCGAAAAGTCCCGCTGACTCGACACGGTTGCACGCTCTGGCGGATATCCTGAAGCATCCGTCAGCATGAACACATCGCGAATCTGACGATTTCTTGTTTAGCTCGCAGAGCCACGGCTCCGTTGCCGGAACCTAATCTTGCGAACCCAGGGTGGCAGTCAGACGGATTGGACTAGCTTGCTTTCGACTTTTCAAGTTCTTCGGTCAGCGCGGGAACGATTTCGAAAAGATCGCCTACAATCCCGTAATCTGCGACCTCGAAAATCGGCGCGTTCTGATCTTTGTTGATCGCGACGATTGTGCGCGAGCCCTTCATCCCGACGACATGCTGGATCGCCCCGCTGATTCCGAGCGCCAAATAAAGTTTCGGCGCGACCGTCTGGCCCGAACTTCCGATCTGGCGGTCCATCGGCAGCCAGCCTTCGTCGCAGATGGGCCGCGAGGCCGCAAGTTCCGCGCCCAGCGCTTTCGCAAGTTTCTCAGCCAATTGAATATTCTCGGGCGCCTTGATCCCGCGGCCAATCGCAACGAGCAGCGGCGCCTGCGTGAGATCCACGGCCTGTTTCGCCTCGCGAAATAATTCAAGCGGCTTCGTGCGAATTTGTTCCGGTTTCAATTCCACGCTCACGGCTTTCACCGGCGCTTTGCCAGTTTGACGCTTCGTGACCTGATCGCCGCGAAAGGCGCCAGCCTGAAACGTCGCGGTCCACGGCGTATCGCCTTCAAAGACAACGTCCGCGGCCGTCCTGCCCTGAAACATCTGGCGAACAAAAATCAGTTTGCCGTTCTCGTGGCGATAGCCGATGCAATCGCCGATCATTCCCTTGCCGAGTGACGCCGCGAGCTTCGGCGCGAAATCGCGAACCTGATACGTGTGCGGCATAAGGACCAGATCCGGCTTCGCGCTCTCCACCACTTGCCGCAACGCTAGCGTGAAACCATCCGGCGTGTATTGATTCAGAAGATCGTGCTCGATGAGAAGAACTTCGTCCATTTCATAGCCGGCGAGTTCATCCGCCAACGCGCCGACGCCCTTGCCGATGACGACACCCGCGAGCGTCCCGCTCGTTTGCTTCACGGCCTGTTGCGCCGCCGAGAGCGTTTCAAAGCTAGTCTTGTTCCACTTGCCCTCACGCTGTTCGGTGATCAGTAAAATCTTCATCAGATTGTTTGCCAGCCTGTTCTATAGAACGCGCGCGTCGTGCTTCAACTTTTCGACGAGCTTCGCGGCGACTTCTTTCGGAGAGCCGGTGAGAAATTCCGTCTTCTTCGTTTTCTGCGGTACATAAATCTTTTGCACGCGCTGCGTCAGGGCATCCGGCACGCCGAGCGATCCGCGCTGCACGATCGTAATTTCCTTCTTCTTGGCAGCCATGATTCCCTTGAGCGTGGCGTAGCGCGGCTTGTTGATGCCGGACTGAATCGAGAGAACGGCTGGAAGCGGCAATTCGACCCACTGGAACCATCCGGCTTCGAGCTCGCGCTTCAGTTTCATCCGTCCTTCCGCCAGTTCGATCTGCATGATGATCGTGGCGTGAGCGAGGCCCAGAAGTTCCGCAAGTAGCACGCCCGTCTGTCCGAAGCCTTGATCGTCGCTTTGCAGACCCGTGAGAATGAGATCGAACTTTTCATTTTGAATCGCCGCCGCGATCGAGCGCGCCGAACCGAGCGGGTCAAGCTTGAAGAACTGATCGTCCACGATATGGATGCCGCGATCCGCGCCCTTCGCCAGCGCTTCTTTGATCGTCTGCTTCACGCGCTCCGGGCCCATCGAAATCGCGACAACTTCGCCTCCGTGCTTTTCCTTCAGACGCAACGCTTCCTCGAGCGCGAAACCGTCGGGCTCGTTCGTCTCGAAGCCGATGTCCGATTCGCGAATCCATGCGCCCGACTCGGCAATCGCCAGCGGCGCGTCCTTCGCGGGAACTTGCTTGACGCAAACACCGATTTTCAAAACCGCCTCCAGCTCCGTGAAGAAGTCCCAGGGAAATTCAGAAAAGTTTCAGATGACGCCGGCGTTCAGCGCGCTTCCCACTTCTTGAAAAGTAACGACGCGTTTGTCCCGCCAAATCCGAAGGAATTTGAGAGCGCGTATTGCACTTTGGCCTTTCGCGCCGTGTTCGGAACGTAGTCGAGGTCGCACGCAGGATCCGGAGTCTCGTAATTGATCGTCGGCGGCAAAATCTGGTCGCGAAGCGCCAGAACACTGATTCCCGCTTCGAGTCCGCCGGCTCCGCCGAGGAGATGGCCCGTCATCGATTTGGTGGAGCTAACTGCAAGTTTCTTGGCATGCTCGCCGAACGCGCGTTTCAGGGCAATCGTTTCGATCGCATCTCCGATCGGAGTGGAAGTCCCGTGCGCATTCACGTAGTCGACGACGTCGGCGGAAACGCCCGCATCTTTCAAAGTCGCAAGCGTTACGCGGTAAGCGCCATCGCCCTGCTCGGCAGGCTGAGTGATGTGAAACGCGTCGCCCGACATGCCGTACCCGACGAGCTCCGCAATAATATTCGCGCCGCGCCGCTGCGCATACTCGAGCGATTCGAGAATGAGAACTCCCGCGCCCTCGCCCACCACGAATCCGTCGCGCTGCGCGTCAAACGGGCGGCTCGCGTGCTCGGGATCATCGTTACGAGTCGATAGCGCTTTCATCGCCGCGAATCCGCCCACGCCCATCGGCGTGATCGCCGCCTCCGCTCCGCCCGCGATCATCACGTCTGCGGCTTCACGCTGGATGAGCTTCATCGCGTCGCCAATCGCGTGCGCCGAAGCCGAGCATGCCGTCGCCGTCGCAGAATTCGGCCCGCGCGCACCGTAGCGAATAGAGACATGCCCGGACGCGAGATTCACGATCGCGGCGGGAATAAAGAACGGGGAAATCTTTCCTGGTCCGCCCTGAAGAAATTTCGAATGTTCGCGCTCGATGACGTCGAATCCGCCGATGCCTGAAGAAATATAAACGCCCGTGGAATCGGCAATCTCGGGCGTCACCTGCAGTTGCGCCATCTTGACGGCAAAGTCAGTGGCGGCCATGGCCAGTTGAATGAACCGGCCCATTTTCTTGACTTCTTTTTTCTCAATCCAAAGCAGCGGGTCGAAGCCGCGAACTTCGCCGGCTATCCGGCAATCGAAATTCGTAGTATCGAAATGGGTGATCGGGCCGATGCCGCTCTTGCCGGCGACGATATTTTTCCATACTTCATCGGTGCCGATGCCACATCCGCAAACGAGGCCGACACCTGTCACCACAACACGGCGATTCAATGCGCCATCTCTCCTGTTCGAAATGGGACGGTGGACTATTTCTTCGAGTGTTTCTCGATGTAAGCGACGGCGTCCTTCACGGTGGTGATTTTTTCGGCGTCTTCGTCCGGAATTTCGATGCCGAAGGCCTCTTCGAACGCCATGACGAGTTCGACCGTATCCAGTGAGTCGGCGCCCAGATCGTCCACAAACGATGCGGTCGGAGTCACCTCTCCCTCGTCCACACCGAGTTGCTCGACGATGATCTGCTTCACGCGTTCTTCAACGCTGGCCATTCTGTATGCTCCTCCGCTATCGGCAAGCTGCAACCGCGTCTTCGATCGGTCCCGGACGGTCGCGCCCTGTCAAATTTGGTCAAACCAAAACATTCTATGCGTGCCCCGTGGTGCGGTCAACCATTCACGGCCCCTTCGAGCTCACGCCGCAGTCAGAAGTATGGGCTCGCCGCGGGTAACTACTATCGTGTGCTCGAAATGAGCGGAGAGGCTGCGGTCGCGCGTCTTGACCGTCCAGCCGTCTCGATCCATGACTTCTTCGCCGCGGCCTGCCGCGATGATTGGTTCAATCGTGATCACCAGGCCCTCGGTGAGTCGCCCCGTCTCGGACGGATCGAAATAATTTGGCACTGCTGGAGCCTCGTGAATTGTCCGGCCGATACCGTGGCCGCACAGCCTCTTAATCACGGCAAAGCCGCTGCGGCGAACTTCGTTCTCGACCGCATAGCCAATGTCTGAAATCTTCCTGCCCGCCGTTGCAACCTTTGCGGCATTTCGAAACGCACGTTCCGCACAGCGCGCAAGCCGGCGCGCGTCGTCTGAAATCGGCGGGACCAACACTGACACGGCAGCGTCCGCCATGAAGCCATTTTTCTCGACCGTGAGATCGAGCTTCACGAGATCGCCTTCGCGAATCACGCGCGGCCCGGGAATGCCGTGAACGACTTCCTCGTTGACGCTGATACAGATCGATCCTGGAAAATCGTAGACGAGAATCGGCGCGGAACGCGCACCCTCGCGCCTGAGAATTTGCGCGGCGATCTCGTCGAGTTGCCCCGTCGTCACGCCAGGCCTGACGTGCGCGGTCAGTTCCTTCAGCGCGCCGCCGACGATTCGTCCGGCTTCCCGCAAGCCGCGTAGCTCTTCTTCAGATGTGATTGACATCGTCTGCTCCAGCGCCAGAGCGGCGTCATCCCATGTACATTCCACCGTTCACGTCGAGGACGTGCCCGGTAATATAGGCTGCCTCGTCGCTCGCGAGGAACACGATTGCCATGGCGACATCGACATCCGTCCCCGGACGGCCGAGAGGGATTCGCCCCAACATGAAATCCTTAACATTCTGAGGCAGTGGATCCGTCATAGGCGTCGTGATGAAGCCGGGAGCGACCGCGTTTACCGTAATGTTGCGCGAGGCCACTTCCACAGCGATAGCTCGCGTCAACCCGATCAAGCCAGCCTTCGCCGCGACGTAATTTGCCTGCCCTGGATTTCCCGTCTCCGCGACAACCGAGCTCACATTGATAATCCGGCCCGAGCGCTGCTTGAGCATCGCGCCAAGCGCCTGCTGCGTGCAGAGATGCGCGCCGGTGAGGTTTGTGCGGATTACAGCATCCCAATCTTCGAGCTTCATGCGCAGCGCGAGAGTGTCGCGAGCAACTCCGGCGTTATTTACAAGGATGTCCAGCCTTCCGAATTTCGCGAGCACTTGCTGAAATCCCGTCTTCACTTGCGCGGGATCGGAGACGTCCATCGGAACCGCGAGAGCTTCGCCTCCCGCAGCCTGAATCTCAGCCACGAGTGAGCCGAGTTTCTCCACGTTGCGCGCTGCCACGGCTACGCTCGCGCCAGCCGCGGCGAGCGTCAAAGAAGTCGCGCGGCCGATTCCCTGCGACGCACCCGTAACCAACGCGACTTTGTCTTTGAGTGAAAACATTCGATCAGGCCTCGGCTGTATCCGCGCGCGACTGTTGAATCTTTTCGAGCGCAGCCTGCAGGCTGGCGGAATCCTCGACTCCGACGCAACGAACTGCCCGGTCGATCTGCCTCATCAGCCCGCTCAATACTTTTCCTGGCCCGACTTCGACAAACATGTGGACGCCGCTTTCGATCATGTCGTGAACGGAATCAAGCCATCGCACTGGCAGGCAAACCTGCCGGATGAGCGCCTCGCGCGCTTCGTTCCCGCTGGTGATGGCCTCGGCATCCGCGTTCGTTACCAACGGGAAGCGCAGATCGTGGAAATTAATGTTCCGCAAATCCGCCTCGAGATGCTTCTGAGCAGGCATCATGAGCTCGCAATGGAATGGCGCGGAGACGGACAGAATGACGGCGCGCTTGGCGCCACTTTGCGAGGCGATTTCGACCGCACGCTTCACCGCTGCCGCTGTTCCTGAAATCACCGTTTGCTCGGGTGAATTCATATTGGCCGCAGAGACAACTTCACCGGCCGCCGCCTTTTTCGTGATGTCGTGAACCTCGGCGGGAGCGAGTCCCAGAATCGCGGCCATCGCGCCTTGCCCTGCCGGAACGGCCTCTTGCATGTACTTTCCGCGCTTGCGGACAAGCTTCACCGCGTCGGCGAAATCAATTCCGCCAGCGGCAACTAGTGCAGAGTATTCGCCCAGACTGTGGCCGGCGACCACGTCGGGCAAAATGCCTTTCTCTTCGAGTACGCGAAACGCCGCGATGGAAACCGTCAAAATAGCGGGCTGAGTGTTTTCCGTGAGCTTGAGGTCATCTTCGGTGCCCTCGAAGCAAACTTTAGAAATAGAAAAACCCAATGCCGCATCTGCTTCGTCGAAGACGCGCCGCGCGACCGGGAATTTCTCCGCGAGATCGCGGCCCATGCCGGGATATTGAGAGGCTTGTCCGGGGAACAAGAATGCAAGCTTAGCCATATACGTGTCCGCTTCGTATTCTCTTGGAATTTGCGTGAACGGCGAGCCGGGACGGGGCCCACCGGGCAGCGCGAGCTTGGTTATCCCTTGGCGGCTAGCGCGACAGCCGCAAGTTCTCGATCAATCTTGTCGTTCACTTTGGATCGGCTAAGTTCGGCGGCCACTCGGATTGCGTTCTTGATGGCATTCGGATTCGAACTGCCGTGGCCTATCACCGCTGTTCCGCGAACTCCGAGAAGTGGCGCGCCGCCATACTCCGAATAATCGATCTTTTTTCGAAAATCCCGAAACGCTTTACGCGCGAGAACGTAACCAGCCTTCGCGCTTAGACTGCTCGTCAATGCCGTCTTCAAAAGTCCCGTAATGTGCAAAACGACGCCTTCACTGATCTTCAACGCAACGTTGCCGATGAAGCCGTCGCAGACGATTACGTCCACATCGCCGTTGAAGACGTCCCGGCCTTCCACGTTTCCGGTGAAATTGAGCGTCGTCTGCTTCAAAAGATTCGCTGCCTCGCGCGTCAGTTCGTTGCCCTTCATTTCCTCTTCGCCGATCGAAAGCAAAGCAACGCGCGGCCGCTTGGTGCCGAAGATCGCGCGGTAGTAAATCTCACCCATCACCGCAAACTGCTCGATCTGCTCGGGCTTCGAATCCACGTTCGCGCCAACGTCGATGATGACGGTGACGGTGCCCTTCGAAGTCGGAAACGGGGCGGCAAGCGCCGGACGATCGACCGCGGGCAGCGTGCCAAGGATAAATCGCGCCGTCGTCATCACCGCGCCGGTGTTTCCCGCGCTCACCAGGCCATCGGCCTTGCCCTCGTGAACCAGGCGCGCGGCGACGTGAACGGAACTGTCTTTCTTCCTGCGGAACGCGTGCGACGGCGTATCCGTCATCGCGATCACTTCCGTCGCGTTGACAATCTCGATCGGCAGGCTCTTCGCTCGATGCTTCGCCAACTCCTGTCGAACAGTCGCCTCGATGCCGACGAGGACCACGCGCACGTCCAGTTCGCGTGCCGCGAGGACCGCTCCTTCCACTTCGGCGCGTGGAGCGTTATCTCCACCCATGGCATCCAGGGCGATGGTGATCATTTCTGCACCGATTCGAGTGGCGGGGAAAAGTTAGGCCGATCAGGCCTTCGTGTCAATGACTTCGCGTCCCTTGTAATAGCCGCAATGCGGGCAAGCATTGTGTGGGAGCTTCCGCTCGTGGCAATTCGGGCATTCGCCCAGGGTAGGCGCCGTTAGGAAGTCATGTGCGCGCCGCTTGCTTGTGCGCGCTTTGGAATGGCGTCGCTTGGGATTTGGCATTGAGACTCCTCATCTAAAAAGCGGGCGAAATCCGCCCTAAATTGAAGATAACAGTGTAACTGTCTATTGCTTTTTAGACCAGTCCTGCTTGAGGCGGGCAAGAGGGGCGAGCCGCGCGTCGGTGGGATGCTTTTCGCAGCGGCAATCTTCGTGATTCAAATTCGCGCCGCAGTGCGGGCAGAGCCCGCGGCAATCGCTGCGGCAAATCACCTTCATGGGGATCGCGAGGTTCACTTGCTCGGCAAGCACGTCGGCGAGGAACATCCCGTCGCCTTCAAAGAACCCGATGTCGGTATCGTCAAGATTCAGCTTCATTTCGTCGTCATCAGGGACCGATATCATGGAGCGATAAAAGAGGTCGAAATCGCGGCCCACTTCCTCAACCACGGTATCGAGGCACCGCGCACACACCAACTCCAAGCGGGTGTGGAATTCGCCCGTGATGCGAATCTGCCCTTCAATCAGCTCGGCAGTCCCCCGGATCTCGAGCGGTTCCACCTGACGGATCTCGGAGGAATGGAAGTCCACCGTTCCCGGGGCGTAGGTTCTGCGGATGCGGGCCTTGTGGAGCGCGAGCTCATGGATGTCTAGAAACATAGGTTTCCCCGCATTAAAGCGTCTGAAAAGCCATTATAGAACGCACCCCTTGCATGTCAAGAAAGCGCACTGAATCGCGCCCCAGAGTGACACCAAACGAATAATGGCCGAAATCCGTCCGGGCGGCCGGTGTTTTCAGCGAGAATTGCGCGCTTATTCGCCGTACGCGGGAAACGCTGCCCACAGAATAGCCGCTGGCTCAGTCTTGCGGGACCGCGCGGGCAGCCGTTGGACGAACGTGCTCGCGATGCTGCCGAAGCAGGTATTGATCGGTCATTCCGGCGATGTAGTCGCAAATCACGCGATAGACCGGCTCGTTCCTCGCCTGCTCCTGATAAAAATCAGGCATAGCTTCGGAATGATCCATATAGAACTGAAACAGCTCGTCAAGTGCATGGACCGAGTGCTCGCGATCCTCATCAATGGCCGGAAGCGCATACAAATGGATGAGGAGAAAATGCTTCAGCTGTGCGTTCTCTCGCGCTACGTCTTTTGAAAACGATGCCAGCCGTGTGCCGTGGCGGCGAATGTCTTCCACTGTCCGAGCGCCAGCCTGCTTTACTCGACGCTGCGTTTCCTGAATGAGGTCAGTCGTGAGCAAATCGAGAATTCGCTTGAGCGCTTCGTTGAAGATTAGTTTCGGACGGCCGCTAGGATGATCGCGCTCGACTTCCGAATACATCCTGTCGAAGACGGCCACCGAGCGGCGTAGGCGTTCAATCTCAACCAAGTGTGCCTCGTACCCGTCGTCGAGATCGGCGGTGTTGTAGGCGATCTCGTCCACCAGATCGATGAGCTGCGCCTCGAGTGGCGGACGTTCGTCGAGAAGATATTCCGCCAGCTCCGGGTAATCCGCGGCGGCGTAGTCGCGCGAATGCTTGATGATTCCCTCGCGGACTTCGAAGGTGAGATTGAGGCCAGGGAAATCGAGATAGCGCTGCTCGAATTTCTCGACGATGCGCAACGCGTGCAGATTGTGATCGAATCGCTCGCCGTGTTCGCGCATTCGCTCGTCGAGTTTCTTTTCGCCTGCGTGGCCGAATGGCGGGTGCCCGATGTCGTGAACCAACGCAAGCGCCTCGGCGAGATCGGCATTCAAGGACATCGCGCCAGCCACAGTCCGCGCGATCTGCGCGACTTCAATCGTGTGCGTCAGCCGGTTGCGAAAGTGATCCGAGAACCGCGTGGTGAACACTTGCGTCTTCGCTTCGAGTCGCCGGAATGCGCGAGAGTGAATGACGCGATCGCGATCGCGCGCGTAATCGTTGCGGTAAGGATGCGCCGGCTCCGGATAACGGCGCCCGCGAGAGTTCCGCACATCCATCGCATAGGGAACAAGCTCCATGCGGCTATTTTATCAGGCTGTTACGGTTGGGACATGCATTGTTAAAACGGGGGAAATGCCGGGATGCGGGTTACGACTGCCCCGGCAGCAAAGCCGCATTCTGGCTCGCTTCCTGCGCAATGGGTGAATCCGGAAACTCAGTCTTGATCTGGTTGTAAAGCTTCACGGCCCCGGCGTTATTGCCCATTCCGCGATAATGATTCGCGAGGCCCAACATCGCGACAGGCTTCGGAACGAAAACCGTCGGATTCGCCACCAGGTCCTTATAAATCTTTTCGGCGTCCGCTTGCTTTCCGGCCCCGTCGTCCAATTGCGCGAGCTCAAGCCGCGCCAGTGATGTGAAGTCATCTTCGCCGCTGTGGGTCACCTGGTCGAACCACTTGGTGGCTTCGTCGTTCCGCTTGAGCCGCTCAAGAGAAAGGCCGGCGTAATAAGCGGCGATTTGCCCTGGCCGCGTTCGCGGATACTGCTGCGCCACCGCTTCGAATTTTTTGGCGGCGTCGTCGAATTTCACCTTCTCATCGACGTACGTGATTTCGCCGGGATCGGTCGGCTCGCCTGCCGTTCGAACTCGCGCGTTGAACACCTTCATTGCATCGTCATAGGCCGCAGCAGCCTTCACCGTCTGCCGCTCCGCATAAAGCCGCCAGCCGAAAAACGCGCCCAGAATAACGACGACAATCACGCCGATATAGATGGTGAGCTTCTGGTGCGAAAGCACCGCATCGGCGCCGTGTACTAGTGTTTCCCGGAATTCGTCCGTCTTGAGCTCTTTGCGCGATATATGCTCAGGCACTAAGCGACTCCTTGCATGATTTCCAAACCCGCAATGTTATCACAACCGATTCGGCGATGAATGGCGGGAAAGAGGGAGGGCCCTATCCACAGACGTTGAACAGGGCCCGGAAAGGCCGTGCTCAGACCTTGCTGACGCCCTCAGCTTGGAAGCCCTTCGGTCCCTGGCGGACCTCAAACTCCACAAGCTGACCTTCGTTCAGCGCCTTGTATCCCTCCATCTGGATGGCCGAGAAGTGAACGAAGACGTCTTCACCCGACTGGCGTTGGATGAAGCCGTAGCCCTTGGACGCGTTAAACCACTTCACCACACCTTGTTCTCTCGCCAACTTTGCAGCTCCTCTTTCGGTGACGTTGCGCTTTTGGAGGCTGTAAGCCAGCTTGCGGTGTTGAGACCCGCCGCGGCGGGACTTTCGCACATTCGCCGGATTACAAAGCCGCCAAAGCGCGCCGATTCTTGCATAAACCTTTTTTACTGTCTAGAGCGAGACGGGTGTAAAGACGACGCAAGAGCTCGGCAGATACACGTCTGCATGTAATTAGACAATTGGGATCAGAAAACGCGGAAACTGGCGGCGTCGAGTATCGCAGATAGACTTATTTGTAGCTGTGAATCGCTGTCCACTCTTCATTTTGGACGTCGAACACGGTCACAAGCTTTGTAATCTGCAGCAAATCGTGCACGCGTTTGGTGAGGTTCAGTAGCTTTAGCTCGCCCGATGCGTTGCTCACGGTCGTATAGGCGCCCACTAATTCGCCGATGCCGGCGCTGTCGATGTAATCCACGTCAGCAAGATTCAAAAGAATCTTTTTCTTGCCGCTGCTGATGAGGGTGCGAATTGTATCGCGAAGAAGCGCGCTTCCTTCGCCAAGTGTAATCCGGCCGCTGAAATCGACCACCGCGACATCGGTGTTGTCGCGGCATGTGGCATGAAGTGTCACGGACCTACGACTCCTTCTCTCGAGAAGCTGCGGAACCGCCGTTGTCGTTGCGCGAATCAGGCAGCCGCTTGGCCATAACGAGCTCCGCGCCGCCATCGGGACCGTGCTTGACGGTGAATTCATCCATAAACGCGCGCATTAGAAAAATTCCCCGTCCGGATGTTCGCAAGAGATTTTCCTCGGCGAGCGGATCGGGAACTTCCGACAGCTCGAATCCGCGCCCTTGATCCAAAATCCGCACGATCATTTTGTCCGGCTCAAACGCAATCGTGAACAGAATCTTCTTCTTACGATCCTTTTGGTTACCGTAATTGTATGCGTTGATGACGCCTTCGCGTATGGACATACCGATTCGGTGGCAATCGTCCTCGCCGAAGCCTGCGGCGCCCGAAACGCGCATCACGATGCTCTCCGCGAGATCTACGCTTTCGAGCACCGTTTCGAGCGTCACTTCAATCCGTTTGTTTTGGGGCGCCATGCCTGGGTCGAATTTCTCGCTGGAGTCGAGCAGCATGAGTAGCATAGCGCCCGTCCGGAAGTCAATCGAGCAGAGAGCCGCTAAAGCTCGATCGGGGAAGCGGTCCAGTCGGGGACAAATTAACCTGGTGACGAGCCTCGGAAACTTGGCTCAGTTGCCGATTTCCCGCTTCTGATAGCAGAGCAGGATGAGGTCGGCGCGCCGGCGCACGCCGAATTTACTTAGCAAATTCGAGACGTGGAATTTCACGGTGCGCTCGGAAATGTTGAGCTTGCTCGCGATCTCCTTGTTCGAGAGATTTTCGAGCAACGATTCGAGCGCCTCTTGTTCGCGATGGCTGAGATCGGCTGCAGCCGCATTCTTAAATTGACGGCCGTGCGCGCCATTGAGAATCGAGTCCACAAAATTCGAGAGCAGGACACGCGGAACCCAGAATCCGCCGGCTGCTACCAATGGGAGCGCGTCGGGCAGCTGCGCTCGCGCCTCCGAATAAGTCAGCAAGCCTTTCGCGCCCATGCGCAGCAGAGAATAGCTGTGGGCTTCCGAGAATTTCTCGCCGACGACGATCAGCCGCGCGCCAGGTGTTTGCTCGAGAATATTTGATATAAGTGATGCCGCAGCCTGCTGCGATGTGTGCGCGTCAAAAACATAGATGCTGGCCTTCGGAAGTGCGACTCGCCTGAGCTCGGGCGCCAGATTTGATTCGAGTTGCTTCGTAAGGATTTGAAAGCCGGGGCGCGAGAGCAGCTTTTCGAACTCTCCCAGCACAAGCGGGTGCGCTGACATCAGGCACACCGATAGATTCTTCTTGGCCGTTTTTGGCATCTGGACAGTAGTAGTAGCTCTGGGCATACAGACCTGTCGCTCAAAACGCGCGTGCGCGTGAGCGGCGATCACTCTTGCCGAAGCTTCCACGCTACCGCGCGAAGCGGTTACGCGTCGAACCCGCCGCTTTAATTAAAATCGTACAAGCCTTCATCGGCAACAACGAGAAGTTTCTTTCGCGATTGTTTCGAGTGGTAAACGTTCATTTCGGAGCACATTCAGTAATGGAGTCAAATTCGGACTGGAATCTTTCTAGTAACTTGAGAGCTTTTCAGATTTCGTCCGTCGCTTTCGCCGTTCCCACTCGCCCCGACGCAACGCCGAGAGCGGATCAAAACTCAGTCCAGATTCCGTTGTGGTACAATAAATGGAAACTTATTTACCTTATGTGGCAGTCAACTCCCTCGAAATCCCGAATACCGCGAGAATTGAGACTCTCAGTGAGACGAATAAGTCCACTATTATCATGGATTTAAAATTTCTCACGCGCGCATGAGATTGACATGACCCGAGAGACAGCGACTTTCCGCTCCATGAATGAAAGACTCGGATCGAGCCTCCCGCAAATTATACAAAACAAAAGATATACTTTCGCCCTAGATTCATGAGCAATTCCGTCGGTACTGGCACTCGCATTGCTTTTGAATACGCGGGCAGGTCCCGTATCTCCTCGATTTCTACACTGGCGACGGGCTCCATTCAGATGGCGACACAGACGAAAAACACGGGCCACGCAGCTGCAATGACAGGCGAAAACTGCAGCTATGCGGGTGGCATCAGTGCGGCGATTCGTACGCTCGTTAGCGTAATCACCGAACTCGCTCCCACGAACATTCCGATTCTATTGGTCGGAGAAAGCGGCACGGGCAAGCAAATCTTTGCGCGCAGAATTCATCAGATGTCGGCGCGGCAAGACGAACCTTTCGTCAAGATTTCGTGCGCGTCAGTCAATGCCGATTCACTCGGCGCGGAGCTCGGCCTCAACGGTAACGGAAATGGCGACGCGCCTCACGCAGCGCGAGGAACAGTGTTCTTCGACGAGATCAGCGAACTCGACGCCGCATGCCAGCGCAGCCTGCTCTGCTCCTTGCCGGATGGCGATTCGGCCGCCGGTCCGGGCACGCTGAGCATGCGTGTGATCTCGGCGACGAGCCGGAATCTTGACGAAGAAATGCATGCTGGAAGATTTCGCAGCGAACTCTACTACCGCATCAACGGCGTCTGCCTGCGCGTTCCACCGCTTCGCGAACGGAAGGAAGACATTCCTGAACTCGTTGACTTTTTTCTAACCAAGTACGCCGCGCAGCTTGGCCGCTCGCGCCCACTTGTCACCGCGCCGACTTTCCAGAATCTGATGGAACACTCCTGGCCCGGTAACATCCGCGAACTCGAGAACGTGGTCAAGAAAGTCGTGGCCTTGGGCGACGAACACTTCGCACTTACAGAGCCTGTTGAAGTTCCGGCCACCCCGTCGCCGGCGGACACGCAAGCCCATTCGCTGAAAGCCGCTTCTCGCGCGGCATCGCGTGAAGCTGAGCGCGAATTGATTCTAAAAACTCTTTCACGGACTCGCTGGAATCGTAAGCGGGCCGCTCAGGAATTGCAGATCAGTTACAAGTCATTGCTCTACAAGTTGAAACAGATCGGTTTGGACGGATCGGGCGTAGCTTAGCGATGCAGGAGACGCAGATGCTGAAGCAATTGATGATTTGCCTAGCGCTCAGCTTTATGGTTCTGGCCGCGCAGGCGCAGAACCAAGAGAAGCCCAAGGGCGACGCGCAGGCCGCGGCTCCCGACAACTCGATGGCCGCAGCTCGCAAGGCGGCGACGGAAGATCCGAATTACACGATTGGCCCGCAAGACGTTCTCGACATCAGCGTATGGAAAGAACCCGAATTGACTCGGAGCGTGCCTGTTCGGCCGGACGGCAAGATTTCAATGCCATTGCTGAATGATGTTCAGGCAGCCGGACTGACGCCTTCTCAGTTGGCGGCGCAGATCACGACGAGTCTGAAGAAGTTCGTCACCGCCCCGCAGGTCACCGTGATCGTCACAGCGATTAACAGCCAGCGAGTTTTTATTATCGGTGAGGTGCTTCGTCCGGGCGCCTTTCCGCTTCTACCTGGCATGACGGTCCTTCAGGCGCTTTCGAGCGCCGGCGGATTCACGCAGTTCGCGTCGTTGGGGAAGATTTACGTCCTGCGGAACGAGGACGGAAAGCAAACCAAGCATTCGTTCAATTATAAAGCTGCGATTAACGGGAAACAGGTGGATCAGAATTTCTTGTTGAAGGCCGGCGATCAGATTGTGGTGCCGTAAGAGGACTCTAAGACGAAGCTAAAAGGATAATGATGCGACTATTCCGCCCCATCCTGATGCTACTCCCGTGCCTGGCCTTGCTGGCGGTCCCGGCGGCTCGTGCTCAGCAGCAGCCACCAGATCAATCGGCTCCACAGGGCCAAGCTGGTCAGCCTGACGCATCGCAGAGCCCAGAGGAAACCGAACCGACCGACGCCAGTGGGCAAAGATTGACTCCAGACACGCGCGCACTCGCTGGCGTACAGACCGTCTCTCTCGGCGTACCGGCGCTGCAGCATAGCTACTGGCAGCCGGCACTCTTCGTGACCGCCGCGGGCGACTCCAATCCGCTGCTCGCCCCGAGCACGACGGCGTGGACAACCTGGACTACGGTCCTCGGAGCGCTCACCGTACGCGCAAGTTCAAACCACTCCGATTTTTCGATGGATTACGTCGGTGGCGGATCGATCTCCAATGATGCCAGCGTGCAAAATGCGGTTGTGCAAGAAATGCAAGTGGGAGAGCGAATCAAAGGGCGCCGCGCTACGCTTTCCTTGCTTGACCAAGTGGCCTACATCCCCGAGACCTCGTTCGGTTATGGCGGACTGACCGCATTGTCTCTGCCAGGTGGGGGCGCGCTCGGCTTGCAACCTTCGCTCGTTCCCACGGAAACGATTCTGTCCGCGCGAGGCCAGCGCCTGCTCAATTCCTCGCTCGTGGAAATTGATGCGCTCTTGAGTCCCCGCGTGACGTTCTCGGTGGCGGGCGGATATGCGTTCCTTCACGACTTCAACAGCGACTTATTTGATTTCAATAACACGATCGGCCAAGCCGGCCTTAGCTACCAAGTGTCGCGGCACGATGCGATTGCCTTCCTGTATCGCTTCGATAGTTTCCGGTTCACCAATGCCAACGGGACTCTTCTCGGCCACATCGCTGAACTCACTTACGCGCGTCGAGTGACCGGAAGACTCGCGTTCGAGATCGGCGGCGGACCTGAATACGCGATCTTCCGCGTGCCCGACACCACTGGAACGGGCACGAATTCAACGTCGAGCATTTATTGGGTCGGCGACGCTGCGCTCACGTATGACTTGCGGCGTACGTCTCTAGGATTGAATTACGATCACGGCGTCGCAGGCGGTTCGGGCGTGCTATCGGGCGCGATCGCCGACACCGTGTCGGGCTCCGTCGGATCGCAATTGTCGCGCACGTTTCACGGCGACCTCGCGGTGGGATACGCGCGAAATGAGCCTTTGACCATCGGCAATACGACGACCACGCCGCCGAATCCAACTTTTGATTATTACTTTGGTTCCGCGGAACTCACACACCCGTGGGGACGCTCAGTCACGCTTTCCCTCGGCTATTTGATCCAATACCAGCACACGGACCAAACGTATTGCGTCGGGACTCTGTGCGGAACAACGATTCTCCGCCAGCAGGTCACATTTGGATTGAACCTGCACACGCGGCCGATCCCGATTGAATGATGCGAATTAAGCTCACGAAAGAAAAGAGGTCAGCATGACCCAGCGCCAACTGACTCCCGCCGATTACGTAGCGATGCTTCGCCGTCGATGGATGTTGATCGCCATCTTGACACTGGTGGGCGGTCCGCTTGCCTATGGAGTTTCGAGGTTGCTGCCGAACCGCTACAAGTCTCAGACTCTTGTGTTGGTGGATGCGCCGACGGTCCCCTCCGACGTCGTAAGGCCCGTCATCACCGCCGATCTCAACCAGCGCCTTTCGAGCATGCAAGAACAGATTCTGAGCCGGACACGGCTCGAGCCGCTCATCCGTCAGTTCGGTCTTTATCCGAAAGACGTCAACGTCAAGCCGATGGAAGAGCTCGTGGCGAGATTGCGCAAAGACGTCGAGGTCACGCCGGTCGAAGCGATGGCGGAGACGCGATCGCAGGAATTGCCCGGCTTCCACGTGAGCGCGACATTGGACAATCCGAAGACCGCGCAAGCCGTATGCGCGACGATTACTTCGATGTTCATCGAAGAAAGCGTTCACTTGCGCGAACAACGATCCGAAAGCACGACGCAGTTCCTCAGCGAACAACTCGCAGACGCAAAGGGAAAGCTCGACGCGCAGGACGCCAGGCTCGCCGCCTTCAAAAGCCAGCATCTAAACGCGCTGCCTGATGAGGAACAAACGAATCTAAATCTTCTGAATAACCTAACCACCCAGCTCGATGCCGCCACGCAGGCTCTTGCCCGGGCGCAACAGGACAAGAGCTTCGCCGAGTCGATGCTCGCGCCTCAGGTGGAGGAATGGAAGACGACGCAAGCCGGCCGGAACCCGACCACGCTCCAACAGCAGCTCAAAACGCTCGAGGCGCAGCTCACGAACCTTCGGGCGCGCTATACCGACGACTATCCGGACGTAATCAAGGCCAAAAATGATGTCGCCGCGTTGAAAAAGCAGATCGCCGATACCGACGCTCCGAAAATCAGCCCGGACGCGACGAAGGACAGCACCACCGCGATCGAGCCTCCGCAAATCCAGCAACTGCGCGCGCAAATTCACACTTACGAACAGGCGATTGCGGCGAAACAAGCCGAACAGGATCAAATCAAACAGCAGATTCGAATCTATCAGGATCGAGTCCAATCGAGCCCCGCCATCGAGCAACAATACAAGGAGCTCACCAGGGACTATCAGACCGCGCTCGACTTCTACAACGACTTGCTGAAAAAGCGTGATCAATCGGCGATGGCGACGGATTTGGAACATCAACAGCAGGGCGAGCAGTTCCGCATTCTGGACCCTGCTAATCTACCTGATAAGCCCACGTTCCCGAACCGCCGGCTATTCGCGTTGGGCGGATTCGTCGGAGGGATGGCGTTGGGCTTCGGCTTGGCTTTCTTGATTGAAGTGCGCGACACGTCCTTGAAAACCGAGAGCGACGTTGAATTCACTCTCCGCCTTCCGGTCCTGGCAATGGTTCCAGCGATCAAGAGCGCAGACGGCAAACGGGCGCAGTTTGACGAAAACTCAACATCGGCCGGCGCGGGATTAAGCGCCAGATTGCGCGCCTGAGGAGATCATGTACCAGAAATTTTTTGGGCTTCGAGAAAGCCCGTTCAACGTAAATCCGGACCCGCGCTATCTCTATATGACGAAGCAGACGCAGGAAGCGCTTGCGGGCCTGACTTACGGCATTCAAAACCGGAAGGGTTTCGTCCTGCTGACTGGCGAAGTTGGCACCGGGAAGACGACGTTGATCAATCAGCTTCTCGATTGGTTGCGCGCCCAACGGATGTCAACCGCGTTCATTTTCAATTCGCGGCTCGAGGTCAACCAACTATTCGATTTCATCATGGCGGATTTCGAAATCCCATGCGAATCGCGCGAGAAAAGCCAGGTTTTACTGCGGCTCAACCATTGGCTTTTGGAACGTTACCGGACGGGCGGAACAGCCGTCCTGATCGTCGACGAAGCGCAAAATCTTTCCACCGATGTGCTCGAGGAGATTCGTCTGCTCACCAATCTCGAGACCTCGACCGAGAAACTTCTCCAAATCGTGCTCTCCGGCCAGCCGGAACTCGAGGAGAAACTAAAACAGCCGCAATTGCGCCAGCTTCGCCAGCGCATAACTCTACGTTGCCATACATCTCCGCTCACGCTCGACGAAACCTTCAAGTACATCGCCGAACGCCTGCGCATCGGCGGCGGAAATGGCGAGCCGATTTTCTCGAAGGAAGCCGTTCAGGCAGTGCACAACTATTCCCGCGGAATTCCGCGCGTGGTCAATTCCCTGTGCGAGCACTCGCTCATTAACGCTTATGTGGACGGTGTTCGCCCAGTGCCGGCCCAGCTTGTTGAAGATGTTGCTCGAGAATTCCAACTCGATGAGATTGCCCCCACAGCCCCCGTGGGTTCTGTATTCCGCGCGGAGCAGGCTGCCAATACGCAAGCGCTTCTGCAAGACTTGGATCAGATTCTAGAGCGCTTGCGACAGTCCGCCGTCGTTCCGACACGCGAAAGGAAGCCATGAGTCGCATCCACGAAGCATTAAAGAAGGCCGAGCAGGAGCGCGCCACTTCGCAACCGCAGCAACCGTCCCTGGTTCTGCCGGCCGAAGCGCCGATTCATCCTGCGGTTCGCATGCCGAGCGTCGCGGCGGTAATGGCGGATATCAAGCTTCCGAACCCGTCCGCGCTTCCCCCGCCGCCGGCGGGAGCGTTGCGCTTTGAAGAATTGCTGTCTCATTGCGCGCGGCCCGCATGGCATGTCGACCCGGATGTAAACGTTTTCGTAAATTCAGAGGGAAGTGGCCGTGGCGCGGAGCAATTCCGCACGTTGCGCTCGCGGCTATATCAAATCCGCTCGGCTCAACCTCTCTCGGTTGTGCTTGTAACGAGTTCCGTCCCCGCCGAGGGCAA
>JBAPOP010000070.1:0-57187 GCA_049279675.1 Candidatus Acidiferrales bacterium | reverse complement strand
CGCCGCATCGGCCTCGCGGCTCGCTGCGTCAGCGCGCTCTTTCGCCGCGCGTTCCTCGTCCTGGCGCTGGAGGGTGATGTGCCGCGCATCCGCCGCGTTCTGCACGGCGTCGCGGGAAGCCTGAACGATTAATTTGCTGTTTCCGTTTTTCGCGACAAGTTCCTGAGCCTCCGTCAAAGAATTCTGAGCCTTGTTCAATGGATCGGCCGCGTAAGATTTTGCGCCAGCATTGATGGCGATTTGTACGGCGTTTTCGGCCTCGAAAAATTCGAGCGGCACCTTGTTATCGGACCTCGAAAGCTTGGGGCTCGTCGCCGATACTTCGTAGCTGTACGCGCCGCGATCGAGCAATTGATAGTTTGCCGGCCCCTGATCAATTGTTCCGGTAGTTTCAGGCAGCACCACGTTTTGCAACACCACGACGTTGCTCGGCTGCGACACCGCGAAATACGGCTCCGCCGTCACGATTAGGCCAAACGTCTGCAGGGATGTAGTCACGTCGATCTTGCTCTTCTCCCCGCTCAATAGAATTTCGCCGAGGTTGTTCGATTTTCCTTCCGGCGTGATCGCCCACAGGACGTACGTCAGATATTCCTCGCCGAATTTTTGCGCAGGCTCGAGCTTGTTGAATTCAGCGTTGATTTGAATTCGCCCCACTTTGCCGTTCACTTTCGCTTGCCCTTTTGCGAAGGGGAGAAGCGGCGACCCCTGGAATCCGACTGTCGTAGCTCCGCTGAGGTGCTGATAATTAATCGTCACGATGCTCGCCGGAACCAACGTTAGGTGATACGTGGGCCGGCTCTGCGGCGTGCTGCTCTGCGGCGAACTATTCTGCGCCCGCGCGCTGACCGCCGCTGAGATCGATAGAAGTGCCGCCACAAAAAACGATATCGCCCCACGCCTCATAATTCCTCCTTTGCCTACTTCGGTGTTCCGGTCCCCAATAACTTCCTTGTATCGTTCCGCAGCTTTTCTCGCTTTATGGAATTTTCCATCGCGTCTCACTTTGCGTCAACAATCCATGAGAAGAATTGCCCGGCAGACACTACGCGATTGGATGGCGCTAATGATGGACACTTGGCCGGGATTAGTGCTTGTAGATGTGACCGGCCTTCATGACGAAGGGAATATTTTCCAGAAGCTGGACACGCGCCGCGGATTCTGTCGGATCTCCCTCGACGGCGACGATGTCCGCGAATTTCCCCGCGTGAATGGAGCCAAGCATGTCGCTGTGCCCGAGTAAGTCTGCGGCGGCGCTGGTGGCGGATTGGATCGCCTGCATGGGAGTCATCCCGTACTTCACCATGAAAGCGAATTGCTTGCCGCTCGTTCCGTAGGGGCAGACACCCGCGTCCGTGCCGAAAGCCAATTTCACGCTGGCCTCGACGGCTTTGCGAAAATTGTCGCGTTGTATTTGGCCCAGTTCGGCATCGTGTGCGAGAAAATCCGCGGGGATGGCTCCTGTCTTGCCCGCAGCTTCTATGCACTCCTCGTCGTAAATGTCCATGACGAGGTAGGTGCCCCGCTTTTTCGCGAGCGCGATCCCCTCGGCGTCGATTCGCGACGCGTGTTCGACCGAAGTGACTCCGGCATTGATCGCGTTCTTGATTCCTTGAGTCGAATGCGCGTGCGCCGCAATGCGCAGGCCGAAGTGGCTGGCTTCATCGACAGCAGCCACGAGCTCTTCCATCGTGAATTCCTGCGAATTCGGATTGCTGCCATGCTCGAGGACGGCGCCAGAGGACAAAATCTTGATGAGATCCACGCCGTCATTCGCGAGCTTGCGAATCACTTGGCGGACTTCCCAGGGGCTGTTTGCTTCGCCATAGCGGAGGTCGAAAGGGAGAGTGATATCCGGCGCGGCGCCAGTCAGCGCGCCCGCGCCGCCGGTGATAGTGACGTACGCCCCAGCAACAAACATTCTTGGGCCGACGATATCACCGCGGGCAATGGCGTCGCGCATCGCCACTTCGTTGAGCGCGCGATACGCGCCAACATCGCGGACCGTGGTGAAGCCGGATTCGAGCATTGCGCGGGCATTTGGCACTGATTCGAATGCAATTTGAGCGGCGGATTTTCTCAAGTAGGTGAGCGGATCGCCATTTCCGTCTTCGGAACCGTCAGCGAGATGCGTGTGGCAATCGATCAGGCCTGGGAGGACGGTCATGTTTGAAAGATCGACGATCACGGCGCCCTCCGGGATGGCGACATCGTTGGCCTTGCCGACTGCTGCGATTTTATCGCCGCGGATCAGGATGATTTGATTTGAGAGTACTGCGCCTGCGTCAACGTCGACGAGCTTGCCTGCTCTAATCGCGGTGATGGTGACGGGCTGTTTCGGTGCCGGCTGTGATTGAGCTTGGATGACGGCGGCGGAGATTAACGCGATTGCGAGTGCGGCAAGGACGCGAGGATACATTGTTGTCGTCTCCCGGGATTTGCGAAGTTGCATTCTACACGGTCATCGGAATTCGAGATGATTGCAATTCCTGTGAAAGGCCGGCCCGCCTGCCCGCGAGCTCTACGGGTGCTGGAGATAGGCATCGCGCTGAAAAATGGGCGTCCGGCAATGCGATTGAATGAGAGTCAGTTGGTGTCGAAGCTGCTTAAAGCCGCGCGGCTGGCAGGTGCCACTTTGAAGTGCTCGCCGTCGAAGAGAAATTTAATCATGTAAAACTTCATCTCACGCGGTATTTTCCGTTTTTCTTCGCCGCTTTGCGCGCGAGTGCAATCGCTCGTTCCGTGCACCGCCTCAATTGTCAGTCCGCTTATCTCAGCGGACTCCGCAGGTGCACCTGATTGCCCAGGCTGTTTTGGAGAAAAGGTAATATCCCCGAGGCAGGTGTCTCCGGTGTCCGAGGTTGAAATCAATTTTGATGTGATGGCCCTTCCAGCGGCGTCGAACGCAGCCATGAAAATCGCGTAAGTGCTCTCTCCCTGAAAAGTCGAGCCACCGCGGCAGACGAGAAAATCACGGCCGTCGGGAAAAGCAAATTTGTAGCACTCGCTGGTGACCAGGCCCTTATCGTATTTCCGGAGCCGAGCCTTGCCGTCCTTGAGCGCGAACATGAAACTTCCACCGAAATTACTTGCATGCGAGTCGCAGCCCGTGCCATCGAGAAGGAGATTGATGTCATTCGGAGAAGTAAAATGGCCCGCAGTCTCGGCATACATGTCCCAGTTGCTGTGTCCATCCGCAAAAAAATCCGTGCCCTCGGGGCAGACGCGGCATCCAGATACGCTGCCGTCTTTTGACCGCGTAATATCGCGGGCACGGCAGATCGCGCCGACTGCAGTTTCAATATCTGCCGCGCGAACTCCCGCGCTCGCCGTATTAAATTTCGGCACGTGAGCACCCTGGCCCCATGACACGCGCGCGAGCAGGAATGCGACGAATAGCATTGCCACGCGGAGTACATTTTTCCCCCGAATCGTCATGAACGTTCGCGATTATAACCTTGAGAAGCGCGGCCCGGTAGCATTCGTGGAGTTCAAAGCGTAATACATGAAAGCGCGGTATCCGGCGCAACTGGACGAACATTGTTACGCGGGACTATCGTAGAGTAAGCTGCGGCTCAAGCTTCTGTGTTCGCGGAGGTGCGTATGTCGAGCGGACAAGCTGGAATTTCTCGAGACGAGAATTCGGGCGTGCGTTGGCTGACAGCAATCGCGTCGCTCGCCGTGGGAGCTGCGTTTCTCGCGCTGTGGTTCTGGCTGCTTCCGCCCTGGCTCGGCTTTCGCGTCGATCTCGCCGGAGCGGCGCGCTGGCGCTGGATTGCCGCCGTGCCGTCAGTATTGGGCTTTGCGGTGGCGCTCAGGTGCATCTGGGATTTCGGATGGACGGGCCGCGGAACGCCGGTGCCAATCGCACCGCCGCAGAGGCTCGTGGTAGTGGGTTTTTACCGATACGTGCGGAATCCAATGTACGTGGGATTTTTCATCGGCTGGTTGGGATTGTGGATCATATTCGGCCGGGCGAGCATGATCGCGATCGCGGTGGCATGCTTGGTGCTGCTGGGCGTAAATATGTTTGTGATGTTTTACGAGGAGCCGACGCTGCGAAACAAGTTCGGCGCAGATTATGAACGATACTGCAGCAACGTTCGGCGCTGGATCCCGCGAATTCACGCTTGGAAGCAGTGACATGTCTTGCAGGGACGCGCAACCTAATTGATTAACGTAAGGAGCGTTCAAGCCAGGTGGTCTGGCTGTTCGCGAGGACGGATCAGCATCTCGGTGTCAGTCCGATAATTTTTTGAAATTTGGGCGAATGAAGGAGGCTTTATGACCTCGCCATCTCAGGCGCAAAAATCTAGCCCTGAGCTGATCTTTGAAACGCTCAATGCTTATCAGCGGACGGCGGCGCTCAAGGCTGCAATTGAATTGGATTTATTCACGGCCATTGGGGAGGGAGCAAATACCGTCGCGGAATTAGCACGCCGGTTGCGAGCTTCCGAACGTGGGATTCGCGGTCTTTGCGACTATCTCGTGGTTCTCGGCTTCCTGTCGAAACAGAGTCAAACCTACGGGCTGACCGCGGATTCGGCGAAATTCCTCGATCAAAGATCGCCGACTTGCATCGCTTCGTCGATCGGATTTCTCGCGCTACCCGCAATGACGAATGCATTCAAAGATTTGGCGAGCGTCGTGCGCTCTGGGAAACCGGGAGTGGCCGGCGGAGCAGGCACGACTGGCCCCGAGGATCCGATCTGGGTCGACTTCGCGACGGCCATGGCGCCGATGCAGGCGCCGCTAGCTGAGTTCATCGCGAAAATCACAAATGCGGATGCCGGCGAAAAATGGAAAGTGCTAGACATCGCCGCCGGACATGGCGCGTTTGGGATCGGCTTGGCCAAGCACAATCCGAACGCCGAAATTTTCGCGCAGGATTGGCCGCAAGTGCTGGAAGTGGCGCGGGTGAATGCGAGCGCCGCCGGAATCGCGGACCGCTTTCATGAACTGCCCGGCAGCGCGTTTGATATCGAACTTGGTCAAGACTACGATGTTATCCTTCTCACAAATTTCCTCCAGCTTTTCGATCCTCCAGCAATTGAGCGTTTGATGAGAAAAGTTCATGCGGCATTGAAATCCGGCGGCCGCGCCGTCACGCTCGGATTCATCCCGAACGAAGATCGCGTCACGCCGCCCGCCACAGCAGCTTTCGGCATCATCATGCTTGGCACAACGGCCGGCGGTGACGCCTACTCATTCCCCGAGTACGTCGCTATGTTCCGCCGAGCTGGTTTTACGTCCAACGAGTTCGTGCCCCTTCCAGCCGGGCCGCAAAGCGTAATCGTGTCGCGCAAATAGAAGCAGGTTCAGCCGGTAACGGAATGCAGCAATTAGATCTTGCTCAGATCCGTGTGCGTCGTCAGAAAATCCCGCGGGCGATAGTGAATTTCTGTACAATCGCGGCCAGCAAAGTCTCGTTGATTGCTTTCCTTTTGGTAATTCGCGAGGAGCCATTGCATGACAGACGTTTCCGCGCCACACGAATTTCGAATCGGCTCCGCAACAGAATCGATTAAGGAAATCGATGTTCTGTGGATTACGGCGGGGCTGGGCTGCGATGGCGACACGATCGCGATGACAGCTGCCACTCAGCCTAGCATCGAGGAATTAATTCTCGGCGCCTTCCCCTGGGTTCCCAAGATCAAGCTGCGAAATCCGTTCCTTGATTATGAAAACGGCGACGACTTCCTAAGAGACTTTCATCGCGCAGCAGAAGGCAAGCTCGCGCCCTTTATCCTTGTGATCGAAGGTTCGATTCCGAACGAAAACAATAAGAAGGAAGGCTACTGGGCATCCTTCGGCACGGACGCCAGGACGGGCCAGCCGATCACGACTTGCGAATGGATTGATCGCCTCGCGCCGAACGCGTGGGCCGTGATCGCCGCCGGCACCTGCGCGACGTACGGCGGAATCCACGCCATGGAGGGCAATCCCACGGGATGTATGGGCCTGCCGGACTATCTCGGCTGGAATTGGAAAACGAATTCAAATATTCCCATCGTTTGCGTTCCAGGTTGCCCGGTGCAGCCGGACAACTTCACAGAGACTTTGCTGTATCTATTGAATATGGCCGCCGGACGCGCGCCGATGATTCCTCTCGACGAAGCATTGCGGCCGACGTGGCTTTTCGGGCAAACGGTTCACGAAGGTTGCGATCGCGGCGGATATTACGAGCAGGCCGAATTCGCCGACGAGTACGGCTCCAACCTTTGCATCGTGAAGCTCGGATGCTGGGGTCCGGTCGTCCAGTGCAACGTGGGAAAGCGCGGCTGGATGAACGGAATCGGCGGTTGTCCCAACATCGGTGGAATTTGCATCGGATGTACGATGCCCGGCTTCCCCGATAAATTCATGCCGTTCATGAACCAGCCGCCGGGATCGCTGCTTTCATCGAATGCCGTTGCGACGTATGGACGCGCGATTCATGCGCTTCGCCGATTCACGCAGGCGTCGCTGAATAAAGAACCGAGCTGGCGTTCGAAGAGCGCTAAACGGTCAGGACCGAATCATCCTCAGGCGTAGTTCGAGGCGATTGATGTCAGAAATGAGCCAACGGCCGGATACGAACGGCGATTTTCTGCAGCTGCCGGATGGCGATTCGGGAGTTGTGAGCTCTGTAGATGCAGAAAGCATTCTCCTGCAACTCGCCGGCACCTACGCGCAAGACTTCCTCGCCGCGTCAGGAACTCGCCGCGACGATTTCGATTCAGCAATTCGTCAGATAGCCCCGGACAAAAGCTTTCCCACACTGGAAGCGCGATACCGCGCATTGGTCGAGAAGCTTCCTGCGATTGTTTTCATGGCCTTCATGGATCGCGGAATCGGCGAAGCGTACGTAAGTCCTCAGATCGAGGCGACGCTCGGCTTCTCGCAGCAGGAGTGGCTCGAGGATCCAGTCCGTTGGTACCAGCAAATACATCCACAAGATAAGGATCGATGGAGTGTTGAAGCCGCAAAGATGTTTCTTTCCGGCCTCCCGCTCCGTTCCGTATATCGAGTTCTCGCGCGAGACGGCCGCACAGTCTGGTTTCAGTGCGAAGCCAACATGGTGCGGCATGACGACGGAAGGCCGTGGTTTATCCACGGCGTCGGCTTCGACATCACGGAACTAAAGGAAGCGGAAGCTGCGCTCCAGGAAGAGCGCAACGTTCTCTCTGCGATTCTTGATACCGTCGGCGCGCTTGTCGTCGTGGTGGATCGCGAGGGGCGCATCGTGCGGTTCAATCGCGCCTGCGAAATAACGACGGGATATTCATTCGAAGAGGTAAGGAGCCATTACATTTGGGATTTGTTTCCGGTTGCGGACGAACTCGAGCAGGTGAAAGCTATATTTTCTGAACTCGGCGACAGCGACAAGCCCATTGAGTACGAAACGTATTGGGCTACGCGCAACGGAACTCCCCGGCGAATTTCATGGTCGAACACCTTTCTGCCACACCGGGATGGCTCGGCGGAATTCATTATCGTGACTGGAATCGACGTCACCGAACGCCAGCGCCTCCAGAAAACGATTCTCGAAATCAGCAGCCGCGAGCAGCGGCGAATCGGGCAGGACCTTCACGACGGATTGGGCCAGCACCTCACAGGCATCGCATTCATGAGCAAAGTGCTGCAGCAAAAGTTGGCCGAATCCGCGCTGCCTGAATCGGCGGACGCGGACAAAATTCTCAAGCTAGTGAACGCCGCAGTCAGTAAATCCCGCGAGCTCGCGCGCGGATTGATCCCTGTTATGTCGGATTCGCACGGACTGATGTCTGGCCTGAAGCAACTGGCCAGCGAAGTCGAAGATCTATTCAAAATTTCCTGCCGTTTCGATTGTGATGATCAAGTTTTGATCGGCGACGTCAACGTGGCGACGCATCTCTATCACATCGCGCAGGAAGCCGTGAACAACGCGATTCGTCACGGCAAGGCCACGCACGTGATCATCCGGCTTTCGTCATTCAAGAACGCATGCACCTTGACCATCACCGACGACGGCGTGGGCATTCCGGATACTCCCTCGCCGGACGGCGGGATGGGGTTGCATATCATGCGCTACCGCGCCAGTATGATCGCTGGAACGCTGCAAGTGGGCCGGGCGCCGCTCGGCGGAACGTCGGTTGAATGCGCGTTCTCGCTCAAGCATCAGGATCGGGGAGAGGGCGGACGCGAACCATGACGATGACGACAAAAGCGTCGCTCAGCAGTTCGCCAAAAAAGCACAGAGTCTACGTGGTAGATGATCATCCGATCGTTCGGCAAGGCCTCGGGCTGATGATCAACCGCGAAGTTGACATGTTCGTGTGCGGCGAAGCCGAAGAGGCGCACTCTGCTCTGCAGGCTCTGACGACTTTGCAGCCCGATGTGATGATCGTGGATATTTCTCTCGGCGGGCCCGACGGAATTGAACTCGTAAAATCAATTCGCGCGAGAAATACGTCGCTTCCGATTCTCGTCCTCTCGATGCACGACGAATCCACTTATGCCGAGCGCGCGCTTCGAGCCGGCGCGAACGGCTACATCATGAAACAGGAAGCGACCGAAAAAGTTCTCGTCGCCATTCGCAGAATTTTGAAGGGCGACGTTTACCTGAGCGATCGGATCGCGGGGAAAATGTTGCAGCAATATGTTCGCGGCTCAACCACTGTGAAACATTCGCCCATGGCGGATCTTTCCGATCGCGAACTCGAAGTCTTTCGCTTGATCGGCGATGGCCACGGAACGCGGCAGATCGCGGAAGAGCTGCACATCAGCGTGAAGACCGTGGAAACCTATCAGGCGCACATCAAAGAGAAACTTTCGCTCCGCAACGCGCGCGAACTGATGCAGCACGCGATCGAATGGAATCTGACCGAACGAGCCAGCTGAGGCAACCGCGCTACCCATCAACACAACCTGCAATCAACTTTCTCGATTTGAGAAATCACCTTCTCTTATAACAGTTACTTTCTGACTAACACCCCACCCTCAGGGAATCCCCGATACATCCCTGAGTCAAAGTCCCGATACCAAATCGGGGCGCTACCCGCTTGAGTCGCTCTCGCCGTTGGATGTATTTGATTTGCGCGGACTTTATCCGTAGGAGCAGTTCGCTCGCCGGTATCACGGAAGTTGCTGTCAGAAATCGATCCGCCCAGGAAATCGGTCGCGCCGCTTACGAGTAGTAAGTCGGACATGGAGTTTCAGCAACAGAGACGGTGAAGTGCCGGAAAGGAGCGCCAGGTATGGCACCAGAAGCTGTTCCATACGGTCGAGTAACTCAGAAGCCCCCGGCAGTCGCAGAGGTCCATGTTGTGTGGATCACGGCGGGGCTGGGCTGCGACGGCGATTCAGTGTCGGTGACGGCTGCCATGCAGCCGAGCATCGAAGATGTGCTTTTGGGAGCGATTCCAGGACTTCCCAAAGTTCATCTGCACAATGCGGTCCTCGCGTATGAATGCGGGGACGATTTCATGAAGTTTTACTATCAAGCCGCCGAAGGAAAGCTCGAGCCTTTCGTCCTTGTGGTTGAGGGTTCAATCCCGAACGAAAAGATTAAGAAAGAAGGCTATTGGGCCGCGGTCGGCACCGATTCCAAAACCGGACAGCCAATCACAACAAATGAATGGATTGACCGTTTGGCGCCGCAAGCCACCGCGGTAATCGCGATCGGAACCTGCGCCACTTACGGCGGGATTCACGCGATGGCCGGAAACCCGACCGGCTGTATGGGGCTAGCGGATTACCTCGGTTGGGAGTGGCGTTCCAAAGCCGGCCTCCCAATCGTCAACGTTCCCGGTTGTCCGGTCCAACCAGACAACTTCATGGAAACGGTCCTTTACCTCCTCTATCAAGTCGCTGGCCTCGCCCCAATGATTCCCCTCGACGACGAACTTCGGCCGCTCTGGCTCTTCGGGAAAACGGTTCACGAGGGCTGCGACCGCGCCGGCTACTACGAGCAGGGCGATTTCGCGACCGAATACGGCTCGCCGAAGTGCATCGTCAAGCTGGGCTGCTGGGGGCCTGTTGTGAATTGCAACGTTCCCAAGCGCGGCTGGATGGCTGGCATCGGCGGCTGCCCGAACGTCGGCGGCATTTGCATCGGCTGCACGATGCCCGGGTTCCCGGATAAGTTCATGCCGTTCATGGACGAACCACCGGGCGCGAAGGTCTCGACAAGCAGCGTCGGCATCTACGGGCGCGCGATTACCGCTCTTCGCAAGTTCAGTAACTCGACGCTCAACAAGGAACCAAAGTGGCGCCATCCGCGCGCTGAATTGACCACCGGGTATCACCCGCGGACCTACTGAGTTACCAAAGGAGCCGATAGATGAGCACGATTGCTGGCACTTTGAAGGATGCTCCGACTGGGAAGAAAAACCTCGTCGAGATGAATTGGGACCCGATCACCCGCATTGTGGGCAGCCTCGGGATCTTCACGAAGATTGACTTTGGCGCTCGCCGCGTCGCCGAGTGCCATGCCACATCGTCAATCTTTCGTGGCTACAGCATTTTCATGAAGGGGAAAGATCCTCGCGACGCCCACTTCATCACCAGCCGCATCTGCGGCATCTGCGGCGATAACCACGCCACCTGCGCGACGTATGCGCAAAACATGGCGTTCGGTGTTCGCCCTCCCGCGCTCGCCGAATGGATCGTGAATCTTGGCGAAGCCGCCGAGTACATGTTCGACCACAACATCTTCCAGGACAATCTGGTCGGCGTGGACTTCTGCGAGCAGATGGTCAAGGAAACGAATCCGAACGTCTACGCCAAGGCCGAGAAGACGGAAGCCTCGGGCGCAAAACTGCACGGATACAAGACCATCGCCGACATCATGAAGGCTCTGAATCCGTTCACGGGGTCGTTCTACCGCGAAGCGCTTCAGATGAGCCGCATGACGCGCGAGATGTTCTGCTTGATGGAAGGGCGCCATGTCCATCCATCGACTCTTTATCCCGGCGGCGTCGGCACGGTCCCCACGATCCAGCTTTTCACTGATTATCTGGTTCGATTGATGAAGTACGTGGAGTTCATGAAGAAGGTCGTCCCTCTGCATGATGATCTCTTCGATTTCTTCTATGAAGCGCTTCCGGGCTACGAGGAAGTCGGAAAGCGCCGCATCCTGCTGGGCTGTTGGGGTTCGTTCAACAATCCCGCCGTGTGCGACTACACGTACAAGAACATGACGAATTGGGGCCGCAGTATGTATGTGACGCCCGGCGTCGTGGTGGATGGCAAGCTCGTGACCACGGACCTCGTGGACATCAATCTCAACATCCGCATCTTGCTCGGCCATTCCTATTACGACGATTGGCAGAGTTCCGAAGTATTCGTGAAAAAGGATCCTCTCGGAAACCCGGTGGATCAGCACCACCCCTGGAACCAAACAACGATTCCGCGACCGCAGAAGCGTGATTTTGGCGGCAAGTACAGCTGGGTCATGTGCCCGCGTTGGTACGACAAGCGTACTGGCGATCACCTGGCACTCGACACTGGCGGCGGCCCGATCGCGCGCCTCTGGGCCACGGCGCTCGCCGGACTCGTGGACATCGGCTACATCAAGTCCACTGGCTCCAGCGTAAAAATGTATCTCCCCAAGACGACTTCGCTCCCTGAAGTCGAGTTCGAATGGAAGATTCCGAAGTGGAGCAACGCCATCGAACGCGACCGCGCCCGGACGTACTTCCAGGTATACGCGGCTTGCTGCGCGCTCTACTTTATGGAACAGGCGTTGGCGGAGTTGCACGCAGGACGAACGCGCACTTGGAATGAATTCAAGGTCCCGGAGGAAGCGATCGGTTGCGGCTTCCACGAAGCCGTGCGCGGAGTGCTTTCGCATCACGTCGTTATCAAGAATCACAAAATCGCGAACTATCACCCGTATCCTCCGACGCCCTGGAACGGCAATCCGCGCGATATATACGGAACGCCAGGGCCGTACGAGGACGCGGTCCAGAACACGCCGATCTTTGAGGACAACGGGCCGGACAAGTTCAAAGGTATTGACATCATGCGAGCGGTGCGGAGTTTTGACCCGTGCTTGCCGTGTGGCGTCCATATGTATCTGGGGAACGGCAAAGTCTTGGAGACTCACCATTCCCCAATGTTCGGCTTGCAACTCTAAGATCGCCGAGTTGGAGTGAGGTAGCGGCTCGCAAAAGGGTAGTCATAGATTTCACGGACTGACACCGCCCCCTTTTGCGGGCCGTTCCTCGCTTCGTCATGTAACGGGACAACCTAATGGCCAACCGCAACGAGTTCCAGCAGCGGGCGCAAGCGATTGAAGACTTGATCCGCAAGCTGGAGCAGACAGCAGACGCGGAATTGCGCGCAGCCGCTAAGCGCCTCGTTCAGGCGCTGATGGAGTTGCATGGCGAGGGCCTCGAGCGCGCCATGGAAATCATCCATGGCTCGGGTGCGCCTGGCGAAGCGATCATCGCTCGCTTGCAGCGGGACGAACTCGTAAAAGGCCTTCTATTGCTGCACGGCCTTCACCCTGATAATTTGGAGACGCGCGTCCGCGAGGCACTCGACAAGACGCGACCTTATCTGCAATCGCACGGCGGGAATGTCGAATTGCTCCACGTGGATGATGCCGGCGTCGTGAAGTTGCGCCTCGATGGCAGTTGCCACGGCTGCCCCTCGTCGGCGGTCACTTTGAAATTGGCGATTGAAGACGCGATCTACGCGGCGGCACCTGATGTTACGCGCTTGATCGTCGATGGGGTGACTCAACCTCAAGCGCCGACTCCCGGTTACGTGCCGCTCGAGCAATTACAAAGTAGCGGCCACGGCCTCGAACACGCTCGCGACGAAACGGAATGGGAAGAAGTTACCGGGATTCATTCTGTTCTTCCGGGAGCTGCTTCGGTTCTCGACGTCAGCGGCGTGAAGTTCCTCTTCTGCCGCCTCGACGGTACTTACTACGCCTACGAAAATCGCTGCCCGGGATGCGGCCATGCCCTGGATGGTGCCTTGCTCGAAGCCGCTGTCCTGGCGTGCCCTTCCTGTAAATTGCGATATGACGTTGTTCGCGCAGGCCGCGGTGTAGATCAGACGGCGCTGCATCTTGCGCCTCTGCCGCTGCTGGTGGAACAGAATCACGCAAGGATTGCGATGCCTTTGTCGAAGGCTCAGCGTGCCGGAGCAACGTTGTGACGATTGCCTTCGTCCCCGCGCCGGAGAGTCCTTTCGCCACTCTTCGGCAGTTTGCGAAGAAGCGCAGCGCCATCGAGAAATGCGAGCTGTGTAAAGTTGATCTTGCCCCCGAGCACCAGCACTTGCTTGAGCCAGAGGCGCGAAAACTCGTTTGCGCGTGCGACGCTTGCGCCATTCTGTTCAGCCACCGTGAAGGAACGAAATTCAAGCGCGTGCCGCGCGATGTCAGCTTTCTGAAAGATTTTCGGATGACGAATGGGCAGTGGGAAGCGTTGATGATTCCCATCGGGATGGCGTTCTTCCATGAGAGCAGCGTCCAAAAGAAAGTAGTCGCGTACTACCCGAGCCCCGCCGGCGCCACCGAATCGCTGCTGAATCTCGACAGTTGGAAAGAGATCGTCGAAGACAATCCCGAACTGAAGAATTTGCAGCCGGATGTGGAAGCCTTGCTGGTCAATCGCGTGAATCCGACGCACGGATTCAGCGGCGCGGCCTGTTACGTCGTGCCGATTGACGAATGCTACAGGCTGGTCGGCTTGATTCGCGCGCATTGGCAGGGCTTTTCTGGCGGGAACGAAGTGTGGCAGGAAATCGAACGATTCTTTGGCGATCTGCGAAGAAAAGCCGGCGTTGACGACGAGCGATCTGATGCCTGACCTCAATTTCCAAGTCGAGAGCGCGTCGGTTGTTCCCTTCTCTGCTGTTCCCATGCTTGGCTTTCGTATGCGCGTGCAAAACGCTCCCGCCGATGAAGTCATTCACACCGCCGCGATTCGCTGCCAGATCCAAATCGAAGCCACGCGCCGACACTACAGCGCCGAGGAACAGTCCCGCCTGCTCGATTTGTTCGGTGAGCCGGATCGCTGGAGCCAGACGCTTCGCAGCATGCTCTGGACTCACGCGAGTGTTGCGATTTCCCAATTCACCGGCTCGACTGCCGTCGAGCTTCCGGTGCCCTGCACGTTCGATTTCAACGTGGCCGCCACAAAATATTTTCACGCGCTGAACGACGGCGACTTGCCGCTTTGTTTCCTCTTCAGCGGAACCGCGTTTTACGGTGACGCTGACGGCGCGCTTCGCGTCTCCCCTATATCGTGGGAGAAGGAAGCGAAGTTCCGCTTGCCGGTGAAAGTCTGGCGGGAATTGATGGATACGTACTATCCCAATAGCGCCTGGGTGTCGCTGCGCAGGGATGTCTTCGAACGCGTCTATCAGTACAAGATGCGCAAGGGAATCCCAACGTGGGAGCAGGCGATGGAGCAGTTGCTCGCCGCAGTGGAAGAGCCGGTGGAATCGTGAACGCGAAGACTGTTGAAGAAATCGCGAATGCCGTTCTCTACGAGGGATACATCCTGTATCCCTATCGGCCATCCGCGCTCAAAAATCGCCGCCGTTTTAATTTTGGGGTCCTTGCACCGCGCCCCGCGGACTCGAATTCCGATGTCACCGACGCCTTCGCGATGCGTTCCGAATGCCTCGTGACCGGAACTTCTGAAACTACGATCGCCGCGAAGGTACGATTTCTACAGCTCGTCGCCCGGAGCGTGGGTGCGATTTCGCTATCACTCGCCGAACTTCCCGCGGGTGTTGAGCCAAATTTCGAAATCGTAGATACCTTACAAGTCGCCGGCCGTGTGTACCAAGCGTGGCAGGAAGCCACGGAGCGCGAAGTTGACATTAACGCGCCAATTGAGCAACTTCTCCGCGCGCCGCGAGTCGCGGAGTTTTCATTTCTCGAACGAACTGACTTTGAACCACTACGCGAAACCGACGGCCAAATCGCCGGAGTGCTCATCCGCAAGCAAGAGCCGTTGCGCGGCGAGGTCGAGCTTTCAGCCATCCAGCTCGGAGATAACCTATTCCGTGCGACCATTCGCGTGAGAAATCTCACTCTGGCGGTAGATCAATCGACGCAAACCCGCGACGAGCTATTGAATTACTCGCTCGTCTCGACGCACGCGATTCTTTCCGCCGCGCGCGGCCAGTTCAACTCCCTTCTCGATCCGCCCGCAGAACTCGCGGCAGAAACAGCCCAGTGTCAAAATTCCGGCTACTGGCCCGTTCTCGTCGGCGACGAAGGCGAGCGCGACACGATGCTCGTCTCGCCGATCATTCTTTACGACCACCCGCAGATCGCGCCCGAGAGCGCGGGCGACCTCTGCGACGGCACGGAGATCGACGAGATTCTGGCGCTGCGAATCCTAACCATGACCGACCAGGAAAAAGAGGAAGTGCGAAACGGCGACGATCGCGCCCGCCGCATTCTCGAGCAAACAGAATCGCTTCCTGCGGAACATTTTATGAAGCTCCACGGTGCGCTTCGCAGCGTGCGCCCACAGAACGAGGACGCGAGATGAATGAATGGGAATGGCGGCTCCTCGAAGATAAGGCTCCGCTCGACAGCCTCGAAATTGGAGGCATGGAAGTGCGGCCCGGCGACTACGTCCGGTTGCGGCCTCGTGAAGGCCACGATGTACTCGATATCGCCTTGAACGGGCGCATCGCCACCGTCGAAGCGATCGAACAGGATTACGAAGGGAAATTTCATTTGGCGGTCATTATCAACGACGATCCCGGCCGCGACCTCGGCACGGAGCGCCAGCCCGGCCACCGCTTCTTTTTTGCGCCGGGTGAAGTGGAACCGGTTGATTCGGATGGTGAACGCGCTGTCAATTCCGTTCGCGCGCCTCGTATTTTGGTCGCTGGAATCGGAAACATTTTTCTCGGCGACGACGCCTTCGGCGTTGAAGTAGCCGGCGCGCTGGCACATCGCAAGCTCCCGGCATCGGTTCGCGTCACGGATTTCGGCATTCGCGGTTTCGATCTGGCTTACGCGCTGCTCGATGGCTACGACGTCACGATTCTTGTGGACGCGTGCCCGCGCGGCGACGCCCCGGGAACTCTGTATGTCGTCGAGCCGGATCTTGACGCGCTCGACTCCCCGGATGCGGCGGCGCCCATCGAAACACACGCCATGAACCCGATAAATGTGCTGCGTCTCGCGATGACGATGGAGAAAAAGCTCAGCCGCGTGTTGCTCGTCGGATGTGAACCTAAGGATCTCGGGGGCGAAGAAGGAGCGATGGGATTGAGCGAACCGGTCGCGGCTGCCGTCGAGCGCGCCGCCAGCTTAGTCGAATCGCTTATAGGCAAAATCATCCGGGGAGAAAGCCTTGAAGCTGGTTCGAGTTCTGTCCAGTGAAGGACCAAAGAAAGGAAAACCGAGCGATGGAAACGATTGAGCACGTAACGAATGGCGATGCAGTCGATAAGGAAACTTTGTACATGCTGGGTGGAGTGGCTCTCGTCGTATTTGGCGCGGGGCTCATTCTGTCCAATCCCGTCGTCCGCAGATACATGGGGCAATTGGGTATCGGCAACTTTGCAGGAGACGTATTGCCTGACATCGAGCGCTACTTCAAACTCCGCGCGATGTAGCGGCGGTCGACGCGCGGTACTCGCCGCGCTCTCGGAGAGTCGGCGCATGGACTCGCTTCCCGGCTATGTTGTCTCGAGTGTTGGCTCAACAAGAACGCTCCCATCGGAGCCGGGAGGCTCGGTCCCCCGGAATTGCCTTCGCGCTCGGGACTCCGAGGTGGAAAATTCGGCGCGCTGCGAAACAGAACGAATCGTTGGCATTCGACGCTCGCTGGTTCAGAGCTAGGGACGAATAGAGATGTCGGCAACAACCGGAGCAGGAATGACAGTGAAAGACGATGTGGCGGCGTATGTACTCGACGCTTCCGCAAGCAGATTTACGATTCGGGCGTTTGCGAGTGGGCTCTTTTCGGGGTTTGGTCACAATCCCACGATCGACGTGAGAGATTTCAAGGGAGAGGCTCGATTCGCGCCTGGGACTCTCGAGCACGCCTCGCTCAACTTTTCTATCGACGCGGATTCGCTCACGGTAGGAGATGACGCAAGCCCGAAGGACCGACAGGAAATTGAAACCCGCATGAAGCAGGACGTTCTCGAGACGTCACGTTTTCCCGAGATTTCGTATCAAAGTAATGAGGTGATATCGAAAGCGATCGGCGATACCCGTTTCTCCGTCGTATTGAAAGGCGATCTGACGCTTCACGGCGTCACACGACCTCAAGATATCCCGGCGCAAGTGCTGTTGATGAACGGAACGCTTCGCGCCTCGGGCGATTTTTCGCTACTGCAAACGGATTTCGACATCAGGCTCGTCTCCGTTGCGGGAGGCACGCTTAATGTCAAAGATGAATTGAAGCTCAGTTTCAATATTGTTGCGCGCCAGGCGTGATTAGAGATATGGATAGCGATGAGAACGAGCTGAATTGGTCGGGAGGTTGCCATATGTGTCTTGCGATTCCCGGAAAGATTGTAGAAATTTCTGACGCGGATCGAAACGCCGCGACGGTCGAAGTGCTGGGCGTCCGGCGCCGCGTCGATCTCGGATTGCTCGAAGACGACAAGCCCGTGACCGGCGACTGGGTTCTCATCCACGTCGGTTTCGCAATGAGTAAGATCAGCGAGCAAGACGCGATCGATCAAATGCGCACGCTCGCGATGCTTGGCGAAACAGAAGCCGCGTTGCAAGAGGTGCAAGGCTACGGCTTGCACGATCAGGAAGAAAAGCGCGCGACCGAGCCGCCTGCGGTGTCCGCGGTGCCCCAAGCGGAGTGATTCAGCCAGCTTGCCTCGGCCGCTTGACCCGGGCAGGTTGAAAGGACGTTATGCGATTTGTTGACGAATTCCGCGAACCGGAACTGATCAACAAAACAGCTGAAGAAATTCGCCGGCTCACCGATCCCGGACGGCACTATCGCCTGATGGAAGTTTGCGGCGGCCACACGCACGCCATCTACAGGTTTGGCCTGAAGGATGTCCTGCCTACGAATATCGAATTGATCCATGGGCCCGGCTGCCCGGTTTGTGTTCTTCCGATGGGAAGAATTGACGATGGACTTTCGATCGCAGCCGATTCGAACGTGATGTTCACCGCCTTCGGCGACATGATGCGCGTGCCCGGCACGCAAGGAAGCCCGCTCGAACATAAGGCTCGCGGAATGGATGTCCGCATCGTCTACTCTCCGTCCGATGCATTGAAACTTGCCAAGGCGAATCCCGAGAAGCATGTGATGTTCTTCGCGATCGGATTCGAGACCACCGCGCCGTCCACCGCGCTGACGTTGATGCGCGCCAGGGCGCAAGGCCTCAAGAATTTCTCGGTCTTCTGCAATCACGTCACGATCATTCCGGCAATCCGCGCGATTCTCGATTCGCCTGATATGCGTCTCGACGGTTTCGTCGGCCCGGGCCACGTGTCCACTGTCATCGGATGCCGACCGTACGAATGGATCGCCACGAATCAAGGCAAGCCGATTGTCGTCTCCGGCTTTGAGCCGCTCGATATCCTGCAATCGATTCTCATGCTTCTCCAGCAGCTTCGGAAGGGCGAAGCGCGCGTCGAGAATCAATACAAGCGCGTTGTGCCGTGGGAAGGCAATCGCGCCGCACTGAAAGCCATGGCCGAGGTATTTCAATTGCGCCCCTATTTTGAGTGGCGCGGATTGGGCTTCATCTCGCAGTCGGCACTGCGGCTTCGCGACGAATATGCGCAGTGGGACGCCGAGCAGCGCTTTAGCGTCCCCGGCATTCGCGTGACAGATCCAAAAGCCGCGCAGTGCGGCGAAGTGCTCAAGGGCGTTCTCAAGCCCGCGCAGTGCAAGCTTTTCGGCAACGAGTGCACTCCCGAACATCCGATCGGCGCGTTGATGGTCTCGTCCGAAGGTTCGTGCGCCGCGTTCTATAATTACGAGCATCGCAAGACAGCCGCGCTCGTCGGCCTGAGTGCTTCCGCGAGCCTGAGTTCCTCGGCGTGAAAGATGGAGACTCGATGGCGGCCATCGCCACAAAAATCCGCTTCCGCGAACCGCAGATTGAAATGGCGCACGGCGCTGGCGGCAAAGCCAGCCGCCGGCTGATTGAAGGATTGTTCGTTCCGCTTCTGTTTGAATCCTCCTCTGAAATTCTTGGTGACGCTGCGCACGTGCAAATTGACGGCATTCGCGTCGCGTTTACCACGGATAGTTTCGTCGTAAAGCCGTTGCGCTTCCCGGGAGGCTCCATCGGAGAGCTTGCAGTAAATGGCACGGTGAACGATTTGGCGGTGTCCGGCGCCGGAGCCGAAGCCATCGTCGCCACGTATGTCCTCGAAGCTGGCCTGCCGACGGAAATTCTCGAAGCCGAAGTTCGCGCGATGGGCGCCGCCGCGCGTCACGCAGGAATCGTGATCGCCGGCGGAGACACGAAAGTCGTCGAGCACGGCAAAGCGGATTCTATGTACATCACCACGGCTGGAATCGGCCGCCCATTGACCGGAGTGAAAGTAGATCCGCGCACCGTTCGCCCCGGCGATAAAATTCTACTCTCCGGCCCGATCGGCGATCACGGCATCACCATCCTGCTTGCGCGCGGCGAACTCGATATCGAAGCCGATTTGCAATCGGATACGCGCTCGGTGCTTCCCTTCGTAAAAGCGCTCGCACAAGCAGCCGCCGGCGGCATCCGCTGGATGCGCGACCCTACTCGCGGCGGCGTCGCCACTTCGCTCAACGAATTGGCGCGCGATTGCGGCCTCGGCGTGCAAATTCAGGAAGATGCGATTCCGGTCCGCGATGCAGTACGCGGCGCATGCGAGCTGCTGGGCCTCGATCCGCTTCACATTGCCAACGAAGGCCAATTCCTCGCGATTTTGTCAGCCGATTCAGCAGACGCAGGACTCGCCGCTCTTCGCGCGGTTCCAGGCGGCGAGTGCGCGTGCATAATCGGCGAGATGCGCGAACAGCCTGCGGGTGCCGTCCTCGCGCTGACGCGTTATGGCGCGAGCCGAATCGTGGACATGCTCGTCGGCGATCCACTTCCGCGAATCTGTTAGAGGCGAATGTTTTGGGGCACAGAATTGCCACCGGTGTCGAACTTTCCGCACACGTCGAGCAGCGCCTGCTCGCGCGGAATGAAATAAATGATTTCTTTTTCGCGCGCGAAGCCATGCGCTTGGCCGAGGCGTGCCGCGAAATGTCGGATCGCTTTTTGCGCGGAGGCCGCCTCCTGGCGTTTGGTCGCGGCCCTTACGCGACCGACGCGCAACATGTCTCTGTGGAGTTTGTTCACCCAGTAATTGTCGGCAAGCGCGCTCTTCCCGCGCTCGATCTCTCCATCGAATTCCGTCCGTGGCTCGAAGCGCTGCTGCGTCCCGAAGACATCGTCATGGGCTTCGGCCCGCCCGAAGGCGACCCTGAAGTCTGGGCAGCGCTCGATCTCGCACACGAGCGCCAGGCGATGACATTTGCTCTTCCCGGCCTGACAGGCACCTACGCTGTCGGCGCCGCGACTTCCGACGCGTTCATGCATCAGGAATTGATCGAAATTCTCTATCACACGCTCTGGGAAACGGCGCACGTCTTCTTCGAGCATCGCGAGCTCGGCCACGACGTTGGGCCCGCGGAATTTCTCTATCCTTTCCTCGGCCAGCAAAAGCAGGAGACTGGCGATATTGTGGCGGAGGCCGCGCAATCCATTCGCATGAAGGTCGAAGACGACGCGCGATTGCGTGCGCAAGTCGCGAGCGAACAATCAGATCAAATCAGCAACGCATCGCTCGCGATTCGCGAACGCCTCGACCGCGGCGGCAAACTTATCATTTTTGGTAACGGTGGCTCTGCGACGGACGCAAACGATTGGGCGCTCGATTGCATCATCCCTCCTAATACGTACCAGCCGATTCCGGCCGTGTCGTTGTCCTTGGAACCCGCCAACGTGACGGCAATCGCGAATGACGTCGGCATCGAATTAATTTTTCTCCGGCAATTGATCGCGCAAGCGCGGCCCGAAGATGTCGCCATCGGCATTTCCACAAGCGGCGGCTCGAAAAACGTTGTCGCGGCGCTCGAAGAAGCTCGCAAGCGCGGGCTTCTCACCGCGGCTCTTCTCGGCTACGACGGCGGCGAGATCGTGCGGCGCGGCCTCGTCGATTTTCCGATCGTCGTTAATTGCGATTACATTCCGCGCATCCAGGAAGTCCAGGCTTCGATTTATCACGTGATCCGCGAGTCGTTGGAGGTGCTGCGCCGTGGCTAAGCTCGAGCTTTTCGGTTCCGCGCGCTGCCCTCACACGCAGGAAATGCGCGAGTGGCTCGAATGGCGGCGCGTCGAATTCCTCGAATACGATGTCGAAGCGGACCTCGTCGCTCGCGCGCGCATGAAAGAGCTGACAGGCGGGCAGCGCACCGTGCCGGTCCTCGTCGAAGACGGTGTGGTGTCGCAAATCGGCTGGCAAGGCCACGGCTGCGTGGTGAACACGGATTAACGACTGACGGTTAGCGGAGAAAAGTCGCGATCGGAGATTAGACGAATTGCCGGATGCCCGCTCAATACGAGTTCGCGGTGTAGTTCAAGGCGTCGGATTCCGCCCGTTCGTCTACCGGCTCGCGCAAGAGCACACTCTCGCTGGCTGGGTGCTGAATGGCGAAGAAGGCGTTGAAATTCACGTCGAGGGGCCATCGAATGCTCTCGATACTTTCCTCGTCGCGCTAAATTCGCAGGCGCCTCTCGCCGCGTCAATTTCCGCGATCGAAGTTCGGGCGACGCAACCGATCGGCTCGAGCGGCTTCACAATTCGCGAGAGCCACCGCCGCGACCGGCCATCGACGCGCATCTCGCCCGATCTCCCCGTCTGCGACGCCTGCGTGCGCGAACTCTTCGATCCAGCAAACCGCCGCTATCACTATCCCTATATCAATTGTACGAACTGCGGCCCTCGCTACTCCGTAATTGAGCGGCTCCCCTACGATCGCCCGGACACGACGATGAAGAGCTGGCCGCTCGATGAATTCTGCGCGAACGAATACCGCGATCCCGCCAATCGGCGCTTCCATGCGCAACCGGTCGCGTGCCCAGATTGTGGCCCGGCGTATTCGCTGATAGCTGGGCCGGACATCGTCGCTGCGAGCGACGCGAGTCTTCGCCATGCGGCGCAGTTGCTTCGCTTAGGCAGCATCGTGGCTGTAAAAGGTCTCGGCGGCTACCATCTCGCCTGCGACGCAAGAAATGCAGGCGCAGTATCCGCGCTTCGCGAGCGTAAATTCCGCAAGGAAAAGCCATTCGCCGTGATGGTCAAGGACCTCGCCGCGGCTCGCGATCTAGTCGAACTGAATGATGAAGCCAAATCCTTGCTCGCCTCGCCGGCACGCCCAATCGTTCTGGCGCCCGCGAAAATTCAGCTACCGGGAGTCGCGCCAGAAAACACTGAACTCGGCGTTATGCTTTCCTATACGCCGCTTCACCATCTTCTCTTCGCCGCGGGCGCTCCCGAAGTCCTGGTGATGACCAGCGCGAACCGTTCGAGCGAGCCAATCGCGTATGAAGACCACGAGGCTCTCGCGCGCCTCTCGGAAATTGCCGATGCATTTCTCGTTGGCGAACGGCCCATCGCGCGCCGCGTGGACGATTCGGTCGCGCGCGCCGGCGTCTTCGGTCCCGTGGTGCTGCGCAGGTCTCGTGGCTACGCCCCGAGTGCTGCAGCAACGCTGCCTGTGAGCCGGCCAATTCTCGCCGTCGGCGCTGACTTGAAAAACGCGATCACGCTCGTCGTCGCCGGCCAGGCTTTCGTCAGCCAACACATTGGCGATCTCGATCACTACGAATCGGCGCTTGCATTCGAGAAAACAATCGAAGACTTGATGGCGATGTACGCCGTTCGCTGGGACGACGTTCTGCTCGTCCACGACGCGCATCCGGAATATCACTCGACCGCGCGAGCGCGGAATCTGCCCGCCGGTGAAAGGCACGCGATCCAGCACCATCGCGCGCACGTTGCCTCCGTGCTCGCGGAAGCGAAAGCCTGGGAGACGCGCGTGGTCGGCGTCAGCCTCGATGGCACGGGCTTCGGCGACGACGGAACGATCTGGGGCGGCGAAATCTTTGTCGGAAGCGTCGCCGCCGGATTTAATCGCGCGGCGCATCTGCGCCCCGCGGCGCTGGCTGGAGGCGATGCGGCCGCACAATTTCCAGTGCAGGCAGCCGCTGGCTTCCTCGCGCAACTCGACGAATTGCCGGACCTCGCCGCGCCTCCATTTCACTTCCCTTCGCGTTTCGAGCGCTCGATGGAGCTGATCTCAAAAGGCGTGCGGACATTCACAACCACTTCGGTAGGCCGGCTCTTTGACGCCGCCGCAGCCCTGCTGGGCTTCACCAGAGAAATGTCGTACGAGGGCCAAGCCGCCATTTGGCTCGAGCAATTGGCCCAAGGCACGCGCCAAAAAGTAGATGGTTACTGCTTCCCATTCGAGGAAAACGAACTCGATTTCCGGCCGCTGCTTTCGGCGCTGATACGCGACCGGCAACGCTGCCGCAGCGCGTCCGAAATAGCCCGTGCTTTCCAGGCAGGATTAGCGCGCGGACTCTGCGAGGCAATCACGACAGTGGCCGAAGAATCCGCTGTCGATGCCGTCGTATTGTCGGGAGGAGTATTTCAAAACGAACTTTTACTCGAAGATGTGAAATCTCGCCTTGAGAATTCGCGCTTGCGAATCTGGACGAATCACGCCGTCCCGCCGAACGACGGGGGAATAAGCCTCGGACAGGCCGCGCTCGCCGCATTTGGCCAGTTCGCCCCGGGCAACAACGCATCGCAAGCAGAAAAAGCAGACGCAGCGGAGAAATCAGGGAAAGAGATGGCTTCGTCGAACCGGTAGAAGCCGAAAGACGCGTCACGAATAAGGCGCACACACTTATGCATGAATTATCCATCGCGATGAGCATCGTTGATCTCGTACAGGACGAGGCGCACATCCTTGGCGACGTTCAAATCGGCACCGTGCACCTGAAACTCGGGCAACTCTCCGGCGTCGTCAAAGACGCTTTGCTCTCCTCGTACGAAATGGCCTGCTTCCAGACGCCGCTAGAGGGATCGCGCCTCCTAATCGAAGAAATCCCAGTGCGTGTGAACTGTCCTAAGTGCCACGCCGTGCGTCCCGTTGCGTCGTTGCAGTGGATGTGCTGTACGGAGTGCGGCACGCCCAGCGCGGATATCGCCGAAGGACGCGAACTCATGGTCACAGCTCTGGAGATAATTCAATGAACGCACGGCCCAGGCTCGTCGAAGTCCGCGAAAATGTTTTGAAGCAAAACGATATCGTTGCCCATGCGCTTCGCCAACAATTCAGCGACGCCGAAGTTTTCGTAGCCAGCCTCGTCTCGAGCCCGGGTTCCGGAAAGACCGCATTTCTTGAGCGAGTCCTCACTTCGCTCCGGCCGCGTTATCGAGTCGCCGCGCTCGTCGGCGATCTTGCGACTGACAACGATGCCGCGCGTCTCGCCCGCAGCCAGGCGCCAGTCCGTCAAATTACCACTGGCACGCTGTGCCATCTCGAAGCGGCGATGGTCCAGAAGGCGCTCGAAGGCTGGGACGTCGGGCTTCTGGATTTCCTTTTCATCGAAAATGTGGGCAATCTTGTTTGTCCAGCGTCCTACGATCTGGGCGAAAATCTTCGCCTCGTGCTGATTTCCGTGACAGAGGGAGAAGATAAACCGCTAAAATATCCCACGATTTTCAACAGCGCCGATGTCGCTGTCGTAACGAAGCTGGATTTGGCGGCTGCCGCGGAGTTTGATCTCGATGCAGTGAACAGAAATATTCAAGCCGTTCGGCCCGGGATGGAGATATTTCATGTTTCCTCGAAGACGGGCGAAGGCATGACTCAATTCCTGGGATATCTCCGCTCGCGCCAAGCGGAACTTCGTGCCGCGAAATTGCAACCGGAACTCGGTTCGTTCTCGTCTTCCGCGTAGCTCGATCGGCGCAGCGCGGTCCGCGCAGGTCCGGCGTTGGGCCGTTTGTAGCGTAAACAAACATGATCAGCGTCCTCTCCATCATCGCGCTTGGATTTTTTCTCGGGATGCGCCACGCCACCGATCCCGATCACGTCATCGCCGTGACGACAATCGTCAGCCGCGAGCGCAGCATCGGGCCCGCGGCATGGATCGGCGCGCTATGGGGCCTCGGCCACACCATCACGATTTTTGCCGTTGGCGCCGGGATCATTCTTGTCGGCTGGGTAATTCCCACGCGCCTCGGCCTTTCGATGGAATTCTCAGTCGGCCTGATGTTGATTCTGCTAGGAATCCTGAACCTCACGGGCATCATGCAATGGATCAACGATCAGTTCCTGCCCACGCATGGCGGTTCCGCGTTTGTGCATTCGCATTCCCACAGCCACGGTGATTACGTGCATACGCATGCGCACGTCCACGAGCCGGAATCGCATTTGCACTCTCCCGAAAAAACGCCCCTCGGATTTCTCGATCGCGCGTTCGGAAAACTTGGCATGTATCAAGTTCTTCGCCCGCTCGTCGTGGGACTCGTCCATGGCCTCGCAGGCTCCGCCGCCGTTGCGTTGCTGGTTCTCACAACGATCCGCCAACCCCGCTGGGCCGTCGCATACCTACTCGTCTTCGGCATCGGCACGATCGCGGGAATGATGCTGATCACCGCCGCGATTGCCGTTCCCTTCACCTACGCGAGCAAACGGTTCGCGAATCTCAATCGCGGATTGCGAGTCGCCACAGGCCTGCTGAGCATCGCCTTCGGACTCTTCCTGACCTACCAAATCGGAATCGTGCACGGCCTTTTCACCTCTCATCCGCAATGGACGCCGCAATAAGCGCTAGCACAACTCTCGCACCGCATTAAGCCTCGCCGAATTTTCCTCAATTTCGTTCTATGCAGTTCCGAATCACAACTGAGCACACGCCGCCAATTCGCCTGTCGAAACCGCCGGGCTTGAAATACACTTTCAGTAGCGCTGCGATTGTGCGCGTCCGATGCATTGGAAGTCGCCGGATGCGCCAAACTCCCGTTGTTCGAAGTATCTGATGGAATCGCGAGGCCATTGGTAATGAGTGTTTCTCTTTGCGTTATGAAATTCGGCGGAACTTCCGTTGGCGATGCAAGCTGCATCCGCCGTGCGGCAGAAATCGTCAGAGCGGCCGGCGAGCGGCAGCAGGTCGTGGTTGTGGTGTCGGCGATGAGCGGTGTCACAAATCGCCTGATCGAAGGTGCGCGGCGCGCCGAAGCCGGCGAGGAAGATCACGTGTCGCCGCTGGTTCACGAACTGAAAACGCAGCATCAGGCCGCGCTCGACGCGCTCGTCCAGGATCCGCGCGCGCGCACCGCGATTGCATCAGCTCACGCCGGCGTTCTCGGCGAGCTCGATCGCATGCTTCGCGGCACAGCTCTCCTTCGCGAACTCACGCCTCGTGCTCTCGACGCAATATCCGGAATCGGCGAGCGCCTTTCAGCTCCTCTTCTCGCGGGCGCCATCACTCAGCTTGGTCGCCGCAGCGTGCCCGTTTCGGCCACGGAGGTCATCGTCACGGATTCGCATCACGGCCGCGCCGAGCCGCTCATGGCTCAAACTCACGCGCGTTCCGAAGCGCGCCTTCGCCCTCTCTTGAACGACGGCGTAGTCCCGGTCGTCACCGGTTTCATCGGCTCAACCCTCCAAGGCGTGCAAACGACTCTCGGCCGCGGCGGCTCGGATTATTCCGCCACGATTCTCGGCGCAGCACTCGGCGCGGGAGAAACGATCATCTGGACCGACGTGGATGGCGTGAAGACAGCCGATCCTCGCCTCGTTCCCGAAGCTCGCACGCTCCCTGAAATTTCTTACAATGAAGCCGCCGAACTCGCCTATTTTGGCGCCAAGGTTCTGCACCCGAACACGCTGCGGCCCGTCACGGCGGCAAACGTGCCGGTATGGATCCGCAATAGTTTCGAGCCCGAAAAGCGCGGCACGCGAATCATGGCCGGCGGCAAATCAACCGGCGGAGGCGTCAAAGCACTCACCGCTATCCGCGACGTGACGCTCGTAACCGTCGGCGGCCCCGGAATCGTCGGCTTGACGGACGTGCTCGCGCGCTCGTTCGCGGCCACTTCCGCCACGCGCGCAAACGTGCTCTTCGTCACGCAATCGTCCTCGCAGAACGACATCTGCCTCGTGATTCCGACGGCCGATGAAAAGCGCACCGTCGCCGCGCTGCGCGAAGCATTCGCGCCGGAAGTCGAGGAACACACCGTCGATCATATTTCCGAAGACCGCAACGTCGCGATCGTAGCAGCGGTAGGCGAAAACATGCGCGGCACTCCCGGCGTCGCGGGCCGGACGTTCGACGCGCTCGGGCGCGAAGGAATCAATATCATTGCCATTGCGCAGGGCTCATCGGAATACAACATTTCGTGCGTCGTCGAGGAATCAACGATGCAGCGGGCCGTGAAGGCGCTTCACGCCGAATTCCGGCTTCACGAAGTTACCTCGTAGCGACGCCGCCGCTCTTCACGGAAGCCTCGAATCGCAAAATTAGCGTCAGGGATTTGTTGGATCTTTCCTCCGGTAATAATCCAGCGCCGCTTGAATTCCAAGCCAGCGGAACGGCTCGTTGGGAATGTAGGGAGGCAGCCGATTCACAAACGGCAGCCAATTCCATTGCTCGCCGCGGCCCGCCTCCAGATCCGCGATGATGCGGCCAAAGACTGACGTGAGATTCACGCCGTGCCCCGAAAATCCAATCCCATAAAATACATTCTTGAATCGCCCCATCACTCCAACCGCCGGACTTCCGTCCAGCGACATATCCACCGAGCCGCACCAAGTCGTTTCAAAATTCACGCCAGCGAGTTCCGGAAAGATTCGCATGAGTTCGTTTTGAATTGTGGCGTATCTCCGCGCCGAATCGCTTCGCTCGCGCACTCCGTCGTTGAACGAATAGTCCACCGGGCCGCCGCCGATGTGTACGCGATTGTCTCGCGTGATCCCCAAGTAGTAGACCTCCGTGTGGCTATCGTTGAAAGGAATGCGGCTGTTCCATCCGATTTCGGCAAGCAGACTCGGATCGAGCGGCGGCGTAATGCCAACGTAATCGAATACCGGCGTAACCGCTCGCCGCAAGTATCCGAGCTTCGAACTATACGCGTTCGTCGCAATGACAAGCGATTTGGCGCGAACCGTTCGGCCGTTTGAAGTCGTGAGAGAATGCACTCTGCCTTCCTCAACGTGCACCACAGTCGTGCCTTCATAAATTTCGACACCAGCGGATCGCGCAGCCGCTTTCCACATTCCGACGAGCTTCCCCGGATGCACCTGTCCGCTGTTCGGATCGAAAAGTCCGCCAGCATACGCGTCCGTGCCGAGCGCCGCGGCTGTCTGTTCCTTCGTCCAATATTCAAAAGGAAGCCCGGCGTCGCGCGCTCTTTCGATGTAACTTTTCCCTGCTTCAGCGATCTCCTGCGTGTTGCACACCTGCAAGGCGCCGTTCTGTTCGATGTCGCAACCTATTCCAATGCTGGCAGATAGCGCTTTCAAAGTTGCAATGTTGCCCGCGGTCAGATCGTAAATTCGCTTGTCGAGTTCCGGTTCGCCGGACCATGTCATGAAGCGATCGTCGGTCATCGTCAGCATCATGGCGCCATTGCGGCCGGACGCTCCGTTGCCGCAAGTCTTCGCTTCAATCAACACAACGCGCTTGCTCGGAGAATTTTTGCGAATGTAATACGCGGCGGAAAGTCCAGTGAAACCGCCTCCGATCACAGCAACATCCGTGTCAATATTTTCGTCAAGCACGGGATTCGGAGGCGGCAGCGCTCTGGCCCAGTAACTCCGGTTCGGCTCGAAAACCATCTCTTCCGGCAGCACAAGAGGCGCAATTGCATTCACTCCTGCCGCGGCAGCAAGAGTCCCTGCGCCGGCAATTGCCGTCCGCTTCAAGAATGACCGGCGATTCGGTTTTGATTCGCGAGAGTCGGACGTCATCTCAGGGCGGCTCGGCTGGGGTGCTTAGAGTTCGGGCGCATATTACTGCACCATTCAATCAGAAAACCGAAATATGTTTTAGGACGATCACTTTAACCGGTAGCTTTCGTTGCCGAAACATCTCGCGGCACGAACATGTCCGGTCGTGGCATTCGCAGGACTGGCCGGAAGGCCGGCCGGTTTTTTAGGAACTGCGGCCCAAGCTGCGCCCCCGCGATTCATTTTCAAATCGCCCGCGAGAAGGCATATAGTGTCGAAATAAATGAAGCGAATTCTCCTCATCGTCGCCGCGGTACTCGCCCTCGTATACATCGCGGATTACACCTTATTGCGTATTAAAATGGCCAGAAAAGATCCCAGCACCGCCTATAGCATCGTGAAGGTTCAGCCTCTCTACGCAGTTCCCCACAAAGACGGCAGAGCCGAATACATGTTCGGAGAGGCGCAGAATCAGACTTGCGTTCACGCGCTCTTCCCGCATTCCGGCTACTCACCGTGCTGGTATCTGAATAGAAAAAATACGGGAGCAAATCCGATGGTGATCTTACCGATGGTTTCCTTGCCGAATCCAGGCGCTACGTCACAGGAGTAAGACGTCACCAAATCAAATTGAACTTCGCCGCGCGTCAGGGATTCGTAGCGGGAGTCGGTCGGGGATTAGCAGCCGGATTTGGCGTCGTATTTGAAGAAAGCTGTCGCCCCGTTGGCAGTTGCGACGAATCCCACCCGCCGCCGAGCGCCTCGATGAGTTGCACGCTCGACGTCATCTGCGTGATGCGAAGATCCACTGCCGTTTGCTTGTTGCTCAAAAGCGTCGTCTGAGCCGTGATGACGTTCAGATAAGGATCGATTCCCAATCGATACCGGTCCGTGGCCAGCGATAGGCCTCTCTCCGCCGATGTGACGGCGGCGTCCTGCTGTTGAATTTCCACCGAGAGAACTCGCAGCGAAGATAGATTATCTTCCACCTGCTGAAAAGCTGTCAGCACCGTCTCGCGGTAGTTCGCCACGTTTTGATCGTATGTGGCGCGGTATTGCTCGACAGTCGCCCGCCGCAACCCCGCATCGAAGAGCGTCTCAGCGACGGCCGGTCCGACGGACCAAATACGCGCCGGCCATGTGAACCACGTGGTGATTGAGGTGCTCGCTAGTCCGACTGCTCCGCTAAGCGTCAGCGTTGGGTAATACGCAGCCTCTCCAACTCCAATTTGAGCGTTCGCCTGCGCCACGAGCCGCTCGGATGCTGCAATATCTGGACGGCGCTCGAGAAGTTGCGACGGTACGCCGAACGGGATCGCCGGAGGAGCCGAGTTCCAGGGTAATGGCGCGACCGTGAAAGTCGAAGCCGGCTGGCCGACCAGCATGGCGATCGCGTGATCGTACTGCGCACGGAGTATTCCGAGGTTCGTGTCCTGCGCCTGCGTGGCTTCCAGTTGCGTTTCCGCCTGTGCCACCGATTCATCGGAATCGATGCCCGTTTCATATAGCGCGCGCGTGAGATCGAGCGACTGCTTGTACGCAACAACCGTCGAATCCAATAATTCCTTCAGCGCGTCCTGCCCCCGCAGTTGGAAATAATCAACCGCCAGTTCCGATTGCATCGTCAGTCGCGTGTTTTCGAGGTCCGCCGCGCTCGCCTGCGCCGCGGCTACGTTCGCGCGTACCGTATTTCGCACGCGTCCCCACAAATCTGGCACCCACGTCGCATCAAACGGAAGCGAATATTCTGTGAACGACGAGTTCGGCGTCGAACTCGTTCCGCTGCCGCTGCCACTCTGTGACGACTGGCGCTGGTTCGTGATGCTCGGATTCGTCGTCACCGTCGGGAAATATTGCGAGCGCGCCTCTTTCACCATCGCGCGCGCGGCCATGAAACTCGCAAACGCCGCGGCGATATTCTGGTTCGAAATGTTCACTTGATCTTCCAGAGCATTCAGCTGCGGATCGTTAAATATCTCCCACCACTCACCGTGCAGCGCATCGTCTTTCGGCTGCGCAACTTTCCAGCCGTCTGTATTCTTCATGTCCTCGGGCGTGAGTTCCTTATACGCAGCGGGCGCCGGCGCGGAAGGCGTGTGATATTTCGGCCCGACGGTGCAGCCATCCAAAGCGAGAAGCCCCGCAAGCGCGAACACAAACGCCCGGGCCTTTCTCGTCCGCCGACTTGAACTCGATTCATCTCTCAAGATTTCCATCCTCTGACTCGTCGAACGCCACAGGCGCCGGTTCATCCCAACTCCTCTTGGGCCTCTGGGACACCGGCGTGTTTCTTGTGTTTCTTCGCCCAACGGAGGCGCATGCGGTCGAGATAAAGATAAACCACGGGCGTGGTAAAGAGCGTGAGCATCTGGCTCACGATCAAGCCGCCGATGATTGTAACGCCGAGTGGCCGCCGCAATTCCGATCCTGTTCCCGTACCCAGGGCCAGCGGTAGCGCGCCAAAGAGAGCCGCCATCGTCGTCATCAGAATCGGCCGGAAGCGCAGCAGGCACGCCTGATAAATAGCTTCCGCGGACGTCTTGCCCTCTAGGCGTTCCGCCGCGAGCGCGAAATCGATCATCATGATCGCATTTTTCTTCACGATGCCAATGAGCAGGATGATGCCAATCAGCGCAATCACGCTGAGATCCATCTTAAAAATCATGAGCGCCAGTACAGCGCCCACACCCGCAGAAGGCAACGTTGAAAGAATCGTGATGGGGTGAATGAAACTCTCGTACAAAATGCCTAATACAATGTACACCGCCATTAGCGCCGTAATGATCAGCATCGGCTGCGTCGAGAGCGACGACTGAAACGCCTGCAATGTTCCCGAAAACATTCCGTGAATCGTCGCTGGCATCCCAACTCTCTGCTCCATGTCCAGGATGGTCCTGGCTGCATCGCTCAAGGCAACGCCGGGCGAAAGATTGAAGGACACGGTGACGGATGGATACTGGCCCTGATGGTTCACTGAGAGCGGCGCGGTGGTCTCTTGAAATTTCGCGATCGCACTCAGCGGGACAACGCCGCTGTTCGCGGTGGGAATGTAGATGTTATCCAAGCCTTCCGGCGACTGCCAATATTTCGGCGCGACTTCCATCACCACGTGATACTGATTGAGTGGCGTGTACATCGTCGACACTTGCGCTTGTCCAAATGCTTCGTACAGAGTGTTATCAATTTGTTGGGGCGTGATCCCGAGCCTCGAAGCGGTCGCTCGATCGTACACGAGCTCCGTCTGAAGCCCACTATTTTGCTGGTCCGTATTCACATCCGTGAGGCCCGGGAGTTTCCTCATTTGCTGTAGCAACTTCGGGCCCCAACTCACCAAGTCCTGCAGATTGTCGCTCTGAATCGTGTACTGATATTGCGCGTTGCTCTGCCTGCCGCCGATTCTCAAATCCTGGCCGGCCTGCAGAAATACGGTCGCTCCCGGCACCGACATGAGTTTTGGCCGTAGCCGATCGATCACCTGGCCGGCGCCGATCTTGCGTTGATCAAGCGGCTTTAGCGCCATATATACAAAACCGGTGTTGACGGCGCCGCCTCCGCCAGTAAACGCGGAGACATGCAGTACCGCGGGATCCTGCGTGATGATATCCACGTAGCGTCGCGTGATATTCTGCATGGCCTGGAAAGAGATGTCCTGGGCGCCTTGCAGGCCGCCGAAAACCGTCCCATTGTCTTGCTGCGGAAAAAAGCCCTTCGGAACCACCCACAACAGAAAAATGTTCAAGGCGATCGTGACGAATAGCACGAAGAGCGTGAGCGCCGAATGTTGCAATACCCATGTCAATGATCGCTCATAAGTGCGCAGCACCCACTGGAACATTCTTTCGCTCGCGCGAAATGCGGCGTTGTGGTCTTCCTCGCGCATGCGTTTCAGAAGCCGGGAACACATCATCGGCGTAGTCGTCAATGATATTGCCAGCGATACGAGAATCGCCACGGAGAGTGTCACCGCGAACTCGCGGAATAACCGTCCGATGATTCCGCCCATCATGAGTATCGGTATGAAAACGGCTACCAGCGAAATGCTGATCGATAACACTGTAAACCCGATTTCACTCGCCCCTTTCAAAGCGGCTTCCATCGGTCCCATTCCCGCCTCGAGATAGCGCGTGATGTTTTCGATCACCACGATGGCATCATCCACCACGAAGCCAGTCGAAATCGTCAGCGCCATCAGTGAAAGATTATCGATGCTGTAATGAAACAGGTACATCACGCCAAACGTGCCGATGAGTGACACCGGGACGGCCACGCTCGGAATCAGTGTTGCGCGGAAATTTCTTAGAAATAAGAAAACCACCAGGATGACGAGCGAGATCGAAATGATCAGCGAGCGTTCCACATCCTTCACCGAAGCGCGGATCGTCGTGGTTCGATCGAACACGTACGTGATGACCATCGCCGCCGGAATAGAGGCTTTTAGCGAAGGAATCGCCGCGCGGACGCGTTCCACCGTATCGATAATATTGGCGCCGGGCTGCCGGAAAACGATCAGTATCACGCAAGGCTTGCCGTCCTCGAATCCCGCAGCGCGAATGTTCTCCACCGAATCGTGCACGTCCGCAATATCCGATAGTTTGATTGCTGCGCCGTTGTGATAGCCGACGACCAGAGGTTGATAGTTGGCAGCCTTCAGCAGTTGGTCGTTGTCCACGATGTCGGCGGTCGTCAGATTGCCGGTGATCTGGCCTTTGGCCAAATTCGCGTTCTGACTGCTTAACATCGCCGCAATATCGCCCAATCCCAGTCCGTAACTATTCAATTGCGTGGGATTGATTTCGACTCGTACAGACGGCAGTGAACTTCCGCCCACGCTTACCTGGCCGACGCCCTGAATCTGCGACAACTTCTGCTCCATGATCGTCGACGCCGCATCATAGAGAGGCCCGCGGTCGTACACATCCGACGTCAGCGCCAAAATCATGATCGGCGCCTCGGATGGATTTACTTTGCGATACGTCGGATTGCTCGGCAGGTTTGCCGGCAGATAACTCCTGGCGGCGTTGATGGCGGCTTGAACGTCGCGCGCTGCGCCGTCAATATTCCTGTTCAGATCGAACTGCAGCGTCACGCTGGTCGTTCCGAGAAAACTCGACGACGTCATCTCCGTGATGCCAGCGATGCGCCCAAACTGCCGCTCCAATGGCGTGGCCACCGACGACGCCATGATCTCAGGGCTAGCACCGGGGAGTGCCGCGCCTACCGAAATCGTCGGGAAATCAATCTGCGGAAGCGGCGAAACAGGCAAGACTTGAAACGCAACAAGTCCTGCCAGTGCGATCGCCGCCGTCAGCAGGGTGGTTGCAACCGGCCGATGGATGAAAGGGGACGATAGACTCATTGTTAATCCGCCGGAACGGACTCCGGGCTTCCGGCACCCGCAGACGCATGCGATGACGAGAACCGGGCAGCCAGCCGATCGAAGAAAATATAAATAACCGGCGTCGTGTAAAGCGTCAGTACTTGGCTTAGCAGCAATCCGCCGACCATCGAAATTCCCAACGGGCGGCGCAATTCAGATCCAATTCCCGTGCCGAGCGCGAGTGGCAACCCGCCCAGCAACGCAGCCATCGTGGTCATCATGATCGGCCGGAAACGTAGCAAGCACGCTTCGTAAATCGCGTCTTCTGGCTTTTTGCCGTGCTGCCTCTCTGCTTCGAGCGCGAAGTCAATCATCATGATGCCGTTCTTTTTCACAATGCCGATCAGCAGGATGATGCCTATAAGTGCGACGACGCTCAGCTCCTGCCCGCATATAATCAGCGCCAAAATTGCGCCCACTCCCGCGGACGGCAGCGTCGAAAGAATCGTAATCGGGTGAATGTAGCTCTCGTAAAGAACGCCAAGCACGATATAAACGGTCACAAGCGCCGCCAAAATCAGGATCGGTTCATTCGAGAGCGACGCCTGGAACGATGCGGCCGTGCCTTGGAACGCGGCCTGCACGCTCAGCGGCAGGTGAATATCCTCTTCCGCTTTCTGAATCGCTTTCGTCGCTTCCCCCAAAGAAGCGTTTGGCGCCAGATTGAATGAAATCGTCACCACTGGGAATTGTCCCTGATGGTTCACCGAAAGCGGCGTGCTCTTCGATTCGAAGTGCGTGAACGCGCTCAACGGCACCGCCGAACCATTCACGGCCGAGACAGCAGTCGGGTTTGCCGATCCGGAACTCGAGATCGAACTCGACGCCTTGGGGCTCGGCGAAGACGAGCCCGCAGTGCCGTTCGCGGTCGTCGACGTGACCACTGTAGACGAAGGACTCGCAGTTGACGTAGCCGACGAAGCCAGCGCCGAACGCACGTAAATTTCCTGTAACTTCGACGGATTCTTCTGAAAATTCGGCAGCGTCTCCAAAATCACGTGGTACTGATTCAATTGCGTATATAGCGTCGAAATCTGCCGCTGGCCAAACGCATCGTAAAGCGTTTGATCGATCATCGACGGCGTGATGCCCATGCGCGACGCCGTAACGCGATCGATCACCAGCGAGGCAGCCAGCCCGCTCGTTTGCTGATCGGTCGCCACATCTCTCAGTTCCGGCAGCGCGGTGAGTTTTTTCATCAGCCGCGCCGTCCAGAGATTCAATTCGTTCAGGTCGGGATCTTCGAGCGTGTATTGATATTGTGTCCGGCTCACGCGGTCTTCGACCGTCAAATCCTGCACCGGCTGCATGTACAGCGTAATCCCATCGATCTTATCGAGTTCCGGTTGGAGCCGCCGGATCACGTCAGACGCATTAATTTTCCGCACGTCCAGCGGTTTCAAATTGATCAGGATTCGCCCCGTGTTGAGCGTCGTATTCGTCCCATCCACGCCGATAAACGAAGACAGATTGTCGACCGCTGGATCTTTCAGAATCGCTCGCGTGAGCGCTTGCTGTCGTTCAGACATTGCCGTGAAAGAAATCTCTTGTGGCGCCTCGGAAATGCCCTGAATGATCCCGGTATCTTGCACGGGGAAGAAGCCCTTGGGCACGATGATGTAAAGGAACACTGTTAGTACAAGCGTCCCAACAGCAACGACCAGCGTCGCCGTCTGGTGCTTCAATACCCACGTCAGCGTGCGGCCGTAAAACTCGATAATTCGCTCCCAACCGCGCTCCGTCGCTCGGAAAAAGCGCCCTTCCTGTTCTTTCGGCGTATGGTGCAAGAGTCGCGAGCACATCATCGGCGTCAATGTGAGCGAAACGACAGCGGAAACAAGAATCGTCACACTGAGCGTGATCGCGAACTCGCGGAAAAGCCGTCCGACGATATCTCCCATGAAAAGCAGCGGAATCAGCACGGCGATCAGTGAGATCGTCAGCGATACGATGGTGAAACCAATCTGCTCGGAACCCTTAAGCGCTGCTTCCAACGGAGAATCGCCCTCTTCGATATAGCGGACGATGTTCTCGATCATCACAATCGCGTCGTCCACCACAAATCCGGTGGATATCGTCAACGCCATCAGCGTTAAGTTGTTGAGGCTGTACCCAGCGAGATACATCACTCCAAACGTGCCCACAATCGAGAGCGGCACGGCGACGCTAGGAATGATCGTCGCGTACACATTCCGCAGAAATACGAAAATGACCATCACGACGAGCCCGACCGTCAGCATCAATTCGAACTCGACATCTTCCACCGACGCGCGAATCGTCGTCGTCCGGTCAGTCAGCACCGCAACCTGAACCGCCGCGGGCAGATTGCTTTGCAAGAGCGGTAGCAGCTTCTTGACGCGGTCCACCACCTGAATGATGTTCGCGCCGGGCTGCCGCTGAATATTTACGATCACCGCGGGAGTCTCATTCATCCACGCGGCTTGCTTCGTGTTCTCTACGTCGTCGGTTACGTTCGCCACATCTGACAACGTCACCGGCGCGCCGTTGTGATACGCAACCACAACGTGCAGATAATCCTTGCTCGTCAAGAGCTGGTCGTTCGAATCGATCTGATAATCCTGCTGCGGGCCGTCAAAATTGCCCTTGGCTAGGTCGAGGCTGGTCTGTTGCAATGCCGCGCGGACATCCTCGAGATTAATTCCATACGCGGAAAGCGCCGTCGGGTTCACCTGGACGCGCACGGCCGGCTTCTGGCCGCCGCTGATGCTGACCAATCCAACGCCCGGCAGTTGTGCGATCTTCTGCGCGAACCGCGTGTCGGCAAGGTCTTCCACTTGCGGCAGCGGCATCGTTTTCGATGTAAGCGCCAGCGTCAAAATCGGTGTGTCGGCGGGATTCGTCTTGCTGTAAATCGGTGGTGTGGGTATGTCCGCAGGCAAATAGGTTTGCGCCGCGTTGATCGACGCCTGAACTTCCTGTTCCGCGACGTCAATATTCAAATCGAGAGAAAACTGAAGGACGATGATCGAGCTTCCGCCTGAGCTCGTCGAAGTCATCTGATTCAATCCCGGAACTTGCCCGAACTGCCTCTCGAGCGGCGCAGTCACTGCCGACGCCACCACGTCGGGGCTCGCGCCAGGATAAAAAGTCACCACCTGAATTGTCGGGTAATCGACTTCAGGAAGCGCCGATACCGGAAGCTGCAAATAGGCGACAAACCCCGCCAGCAAAATCGCCACCATCAGCAGCGAAGTCGCCACCGGGCGTAGAATAAATGGCCGAGACGGACTCATCGTCCCTGCGTTCCTCCGCTATTGCCGCTTCCTCCGCCGCTCCCGTTCCCTCTTCCACCATCGCCGCCCGCTCCGCCGCCGCTATTTCCGCCCCCAGAACCGCTGCCGTCAGCGTTCCGATTTCGTACCGCCACCTTCGCCCCGTCTTGCAACTTGTCGAATCCGTTGATCGCAACAACGTCTCCAACTTTGATCCCCTGCACCGAAGTCGATTCGGTATCCGCAGGCCCGGTCGTGACCGTTTTAATCGCCGCGGTTTGGTCGGGCTGGATCACGTATACGAACGCGCCCTGCGCATTCCGCTGAATCGCGGCATTCGGGACGAGAACGGCGTTTTGCAAAGTGGTCACCGTAAGCCGCGCATTCACAAACTGATTCGGAAATAAAGCGGCGTCTCCGTTCGGGAAGATTGCCTTGAGCTTCACCGTTCCCGTCGTCGTATCAATAATGTTGTCCAGCGTCAGAAGGCTGCCGTTCGCGATTTTCTTCAGCTGATCGTGATCGAACGCAATCACGTCCAGGCGATGCCCGGCCCGCAATTCTTGCTGGATCTGCGGCAGGTAATCCTCGGCAACGCTGAAAATCACGGTAATCGGCTGAAGCTGCGTCACCACCACGAGCGACGTCGTGCTGTTCGCCTGGACGATATTTCCCGGGTCCACCAGCCGCAGCCCCACACGGCCCGCGATCGGCGATGTGATGTGGCAATAAACAAGATTCACTTTCGCGTTATCGAGCGAGCCCTGATCGTTCTTTACCGTGCCTTCATCCTGCAGCACCGTTTGTTGTTGATCGTCGAGTTGCTGTTTCGCGATCGCATTCCGGTTGAACGCGAGTTGGTAACGATCCATGTCGATTTTGTCTTTGTTCAGCACGGCTTGATCGTGCGCCAGTTGGCCTTCTGCCTGCGTCAGCGCCGCCTGGTAGGGCCTCGGATCGATATCGAGAAGCGGATCGCCTTTGCGAACGATCTGTCCTTCGCGGTAATACACGTTTGTAATTTCGCCCTGCACCCGGCTCGTCACCGTGACCGTGTAAACAGGCGTCACGGTCCCGAGCGCATTGATGTAGACACCGATGTCGCCCGCATGAGCGGTCGCGCTTTGAATCGGCACAGCTCGGGGCGCGGGCATCGCCGACGCCTTTGCGGCCATCGCTTCCTGGCGCTGGTGGTAGGCGTATCCGCCGAGCAAAACTACGATCACGATCGCCCAAATCCACCAATAGCTTTTGCGGCCGCCCGCCTCGTTCGATGCAGCGTGCGAGTCGCTCTCAGGTTTTCCTGGGTTCGTAAAATTGTCAGGCACAGTCAGTCCTCTTTCGTCCGATTTCTTGCCGCGTTCTGGCTGTTGTGTCGATTCGTCGCCGCGATGCGGAGCGCATCAGCGAATTCATCCATCGGCAGCATCTGCGCGCAACCTCCACAAGTAGGCCATGCCGCCACCGCGCCCAAGGCGGTCTCTACGGAACGCCATATTATCGGATGTGCCCGCCACAGATGGAAGGGCCTACCCGCTTTAGAATCTGCTAACTGGAACCACCGCTGCTGGAAGTTCACCGTTCCCCAAGGATTCTCGCCCGAGCCACCGAAACAGGCAAATGATGCCTTACAATGCGACGGTTTAGAGCCTCTTTTGGTTTCCTGGAGCTGTCAATCCAAGTTCGTTAGACGAACGTCGAAGAGAAAAGCACTATGAGTCGCCCAAGCAGGACATAGCTCGTCGCGCCGGCATCCTGCCGGCGTTCTTCCGCGGCGCGCCGCAACGGTTCGATTACGTCAATTGCGTGCACGTCCCAATGTAGGGCTGGCCGGAACGCCGGCCGTCTTCATCTCGCAGCTATCTCGAATTTCGCAATTAACAAAACGTCGACTCCACCCGCTCCGCCACAGGCTTCCGCCCCATCAATTCCTGCAAGCGATCCCGCAAATGGCTTAATCCCGCACTATGAATCTGCGACACTCGCGACTCCCCAACTCCCAGAGCAACTCCGATCGCCTTCATCGAGAGCTCCCGGAAATGGTAAAGCATCATCACTTCCCTCTCGCGAAGCGATAGCGTGGCCATCGCTTGCATCAATAAGCCGGTCATTTCAGATCGTAACGTGCAATGAAACGGGTCATCCTCGTCCGTGATTGGCCCGCTCCCGACTCCAATTCCGTCTCCGCGTGATGCATGATTTTCTTCCGCGTGGATGCTTCCGAGGCTCAGGCCGTGCAGGTCGCGCAAGAGCTGCTGCAGTTCATCGAGGCTGATTTCGAGTTCAGCGGCGATCTCAGTGTCAGCGGCATCGCGGCCCAGCCGCGCCTCGCAACGCGACACCGCCTCCTCGAGCCGCCGCGCTTTTCTTCGCAGCGCCCGGGGACTCCAATCCACCTGCCGAAGACTGTCGAGGATCGCCCCGCGAATCCGGAATTCCGCGTAGTATTTGAGCCGGACGTTTTTGTTCGGATCGAACTTCCGCACGGCATCGATTAATCCGAGGATTCCCGCGTGAACTAAATCCTCCAGCGGTACCTGCGGCGGCAGCCGAAAATGTATTCGCCGGGCGATGTGCTGCACGTGCGGCAAATGCTCGAGCAAGAGCTGCTCGCGCTGGGCTTCGTCAAGAACGCCGCCCGTAAGTACTTTCTGTCGAAGCTCTGCCATACCTGCCCCCGTAGGCTTGCGCGGCCCGAAAGTTCTCGCGCCGGATCGAATGGACGCACCGATCTAAATTGGCTTGATTTGACGAGGGTGTTCCCAGCGACCACGCCTGCGGAATTGAATGCGACTCTCGTTCGTTCCAGCGCGAGGATTCGTCGCGGTTCACTTCGCTTAGGACACACCGACTGGAAGGGGGAGACTAGATTGAAGCGTATTGCAATTCGCTGTCAAAAGAATTGCGATGCCCGCTCATGAACTCGTATCCAACTGCAAACTGGCCCAACTTGGAACATCACCGTTTTCCCAAATTTGCACTTCAAATTCACTCATCCTGAAGTATTTCCCGCGTCTGCCGATTCTCTATTTGGAAACGAAACTCTCCCCTACCGCCTACACGCGGTACGCCGTTGCAATTCGCAGCATGTGCGCGCTGTAGCGGCCGGAAATCATGCGCACGCGCTCGGCCTGCCGATGATCAACGTGCGTTTTTCGTTCGCTTCCATGAAAGGAGCTCATGGCACCGAATCGGCAAATGACGGACGGAACTTGTCCCACGGCAGTGAACGGATTAAACGTGCCATCACTCCCACAATTCGCGAGAAAGCACGCGCCGTCAGGGCGCGCCGATATGCGCGTCGCGGAAAGGCGCCAATGGTGGCTCTCTTTTTCGGGCGTCATGGTTACACTGCTCCTCACGGTCGGCATCGTTTCGTTTTCTATTTCTGTTTATGCTCTTCAATTCAACTTTCTCGACACGTCCAGCATCCACGTCGCAACGCGCGCGCTAGTCGGCATGGTTTTGCTCTTCGTCGTCTACGTGATCTACCAGCAGCTTCAGATTCACCGTTTTCGAATGCGCCTCGTTGAACGCGAAGAGCTATTCCGTCTTATCACCGAAAACGCCGCTGATATGATTGCCGTCGTCACCGCCGACGGAAAGCGCCTCTATAACAGCCCGTCCTATGAAAAGGTGCTCGGCTACTCCGCCGAAGAACTGCAAGAAACCTCCGCCTATGCGCAGATTCATCCGGATGATCAACCCAAAGTGACGAAGGCTGCCGAACAAGCGCGATGCAGCGGCGTTGGAAGCCGCGTCGAATACCGCATTCGCCACAAGAGCGGTGAGTGGCGCGTTCTCGAATCCACCGCAAGCGCCGTGTGCAATCCCGATGGAAAAGTGGAAAAGCTCGTAATCGTGAATCGTGATATCACCGAGCGCAGGCAGCTCGAACAGCAGCTCGTCCTGTCGCACAAGCTCGAAGCGATTGGCAGACTATCTGGTGGAGTCGCGCACGATTTCAACAATCTCCTCGGCGTCATCATCGGCTACGCCGAAGCTCTTCAGCAGGATCCCGCCGGCAACGAGTCCTATCGCGAGCCGATCGATGAAATTCTGAAAGCCGGCCATCGCGCGGCGTCTCTCACCCAACAACTTCTGGCTTTCAGCCGCAAGCAGGTGCTCGAACCAAAAATCCTCGATTTCAACGCTGTAGTCGCGGACGTCGAGAAAATGCTCCGCCGTCTCATCGGCGAAGATATCGAACTGAAAATTACATCCGGCGCGGATCTAGGCGCCGTCAAGGCTGATCGTGGACAAATCGAGCAGGTCATCATGAATCTCGCGGTCAACGCGCGCGACGCCATGCCTCGCGGCGGTCTGCTACGAATCGAAACAGCCAATGTCGAGTTGCGCGAAGAAGACCGGAAAAATCGCCGGTACGTGGTTCCGGGCCACTACGTCATGCTGACAGTCGCCGACGCTGGCACCGGCATGGACGCTGAAGTGCAATCGCACATTTTCGAACCGTTTTTCACCACTAAGGAAATGGGTAAAGGCACTGGCCTCGGACTTGCCACTGTCTATGGCGTCATTAAGCAAAGCGGCGGCTACATTTTTGTCGAGAGCGAGCCGGGGCGCGGCGCGCAATTCAAAATTTTCCTGCCGCGCGTCGAGGGCTCCGCACTCGAGCAGCCGGAATTAGTCACGCCGCGCCGGAAGGCCCACGGCCCGCTCACAATCTTGGTAGCCGAAGATGAAGCATCGCTGCGGAAACTCACCTGCACCACACTCAAAAAACTCGGCTACACGGTGATGGAGGCCTGGGATGCCGCCGAAGCCATCCGAATCGCCGGCCAATTCGCCTCTAAAATCGATTTGCTTCTTACGGATGTCGTGATGCCCGGCATGAGCGGGCGCGATCTCGCGCTCCGCCTCGCGTCCACTCGACCAGAAACAAAAGTTTTATACATGACCGGCTATACCGATGGAGCGATCGCGGAGCACGGCGTCCTCGAAGCAGGTATTTCCATTCTGCGAAAGCCGTTCACGCAAGCTCAGCTAATCCGTAGTCTCGATGAAATTTTCGAGGATCAACCGGACACGGCTGCTCCAATCGGCGATCAAGAGAGGCCTGACTATGCTGAAAGCCGACCAAAACACAATTAATCCGCCAAAGAATGCCTCCAAGCTGCCGCGTCTTCTCGTCATCGACGATGACGAAGCCGTGCGGAAGGTGCTGCGCTTCCGTCTCAAGGACTCTTACGAGATTGTGGATACAGGCTCGCCGGAAGACGCTCTAGCTCTGGCCCTCCAGGACCGGCCCGACGCGATCCTCCTCGATCTCTCCATGCCAGGTTACTCCGGCTTCGAGGTTTGCCAGACACTCGCGTCTCTCAGTTTCACTCAAGGGATACCGATCATCATCGTCTCCGGAAAATCTAGCGAGCAAGACAAGGAATTTTGCGAGAGTCTCGGCGCAAAGGGTTTTTTCCAGAAGCCGGTTGATATCGAGGGCCTTAAGAAAACACTGGCGCGCCTTATCGATGCGCACAGGCTAGATCGTCCCGTGGAACCACGTGTCCACCTCAGAATCGCTCTGACGATCCGCGGCATGGATTCGAATGGTCTCGCGTTCATCCTTCCTGTAACCACGGAAAATGTCAGCGCGAACGATTTTCTCTCCGTCTGCAACGTGCCGATAAAAGAAGGCGCACTTGTGGACGTCCATTCCCCGCAAAATGGCGGCAAGCTCGTTGGAAAAGCGCGCGTGAATCACGTGGAATGGCCCGGAACGCCAAGCCAGCGCTGCGATTTCCATTTCACCGAAAAGCCGCTCGAGTGGATCGTTCGTTAGCGGCAATCGTCGACCGCACTCAAATTAATATCTGAGACAATCAGAGCCCGGAGGCCCCCGCGTCCGGCACCCCAAGACCCGCCAGCGTTTTCTCCAACACCCAAACAAAATCGATTTTTCTCAGCAACTTTGTGATAGCTTTTCACGCGTCCGTATTTAGAGACTCCGTCAATGCACGGCGGCTCAGTTCCTCCCGGAAAGCAGCTCCTCCTGCCCTCTCAATAATAAATTCGGAGGACTAATGCTCTCTCGCTGCTTTCTTTTTTCAGCCTTCATCGCAATCACATTTGCCGGAATTTTTGCGCCCTCACACGCCACGCAGGAGTCCACCTTGCCCGAAGTGCGGTATCCAAAATTTGACGAGGGATTGGACACCCTCCCCGCACGAAAACAGGCGCAGCTCGACACCGCCAGCCAGTTCAAAGTGTTCTATCAATTTCATTTCACCGACCAGCTAAAGCAGAGCGGGATCACCTTCCGTCACCACGCGGTTCCTTACGCCAGAGAGCAGTACATGCGGGTCCATTACGATCACGGCTCCGGAATCGCTGTCGCGGACGTGGATGGCGACGGCCTCTACGACATCTATTTTGTGAGTCAACTCGGCGGCAATCAGCTCTGGAAAAATCTGGGCGATGGAAACTTCAAGAATATTACGGACGAAGCCGGCGTCGCCGTGAAAGGCCGCGTAAGCGTCGGCGCCGCCTTTGGCGATGTCGACAACTCCGGTCACGAAGACCTCTACGTCACCACCGTTAATCAAGGAAATGTCTTCTTCAAGAATGACGGCCATGGCCACTTCACAGACATCACGCACGAAGCGGGACTTGATCTCGTCTCACATTCCTCCGGCGCATTTTTCTTCGACTACGACAATGACGGTTTGCCCGATCTGCTCGTTTGCAACGTCGGCGTCTATACCAGCGACGAAAAAGGCCCCGACGGGGAATTCGTCGGCCTCAAGGACGCATTTTTCGGCCATCTCCATCCCGAACGCTTTGAGCATCCAGTTCTATACAAGAATTTGGGCAATTATAAATTCAAGGATGTTACCGCCGAGGTCGGGCTCGACCCTCACGGCTGGTGCGGCGATGCAACTTTCGCCGATCTAAAAGGCGATGGCTTTCCTGGCGTGTATTTCCTGAATATGCAGGGCGCGAACCACTATTACGAAAACGAGGGCGGCAAAAAGTTTGTCGAAAAGACCCACGACTATTTTCCCAAAACATCCTGGGGCGCGATGGGCGTCAAATTCTTTGACTACGACAACGATGGCCGGATGGACTTGCTCGTCACGGACATGCACTCGGACATGATGGACGAACAATCTCCCGCTCACGAGAAGGAAAAAATCAAAAGGCATCCGTCGCCGGATGTCCTCGGCGGGCCAGTCGACTCATTCATCTTTGGCAACTCCCTCTATCACAATCTCGGCGGAGGTAAATTCGAAGAAGTTTCCGACAAAATGGGAGTCGAACAGCTCTGGCCGTGGGGATTTAGTGTCGGCGACATCAACGCGGACGGCTGGGAGGATATTTTCGTCGCAGCAGGAATGAATTATCCCTTTCGCTACGGCATCAACTCCATGCTGCTGAATAATCGCGGCGAAAAATTCCTCGATTCCGAATTTCTCCTTGGAATTGAACCGCGCCAGACGCCCTACACGCCCTGGTTCGTCATGGACTGCACCAACCACGACGTCTTGGCCGAACGCGGCAAAGAAATCTGTGAAGGGCAAACGCAAAAAGTTATGGTCACCGTTCCCAAGGCCAGCCGCTCCTCGGTAATCTTCGATCTTGATAACGACGGCGATCTCGACGTCGTCACCAACGATTTCAACTCTGAACCGCAAGTTCTCATCAGCGATCTCGCCCAAGTGAAGAAAATCCACTGGCTCAAGGTCGTTCTCGTCGGCACCAAGTCCAATCGCAACGGCCTCGGCGCCACCGTTCGCCTTCGCGCAAACGGCCAGACCTATACTCAGTATAACGACGGCAAATCTGGATATTTGTCGCAGAGTGTCTTGCCGCTCTATTTCGGCCTCGGCGATGCCACCAAAATAGACAGCATCGAAGTAGATTGGCCCTCAGGCCGCAAACAACTTATGAGCAAAGGTCTGCAGGAAAATCAAACTCTGAAAATCACCGAGCCCGCGAAATAGCCCATTCCGAAATCACGTCGCGGCCTCCGACATCACTGCATTGGTGACACTCGGAGCACATCGGGCAGCATCGCAACTCATCCCGGAAAATTGCGGAGTCGACGTGTGCTAATGTGAGACAGGGGCGCACCATCAATTGCCTCGATAGCGTTCTGACGCTTCACACGAGAGCCGAGCCATGCTGCCTGGGCAAGAAGAACTTCTCCGCGATTTTCAGGGCTTTGCCGCGACCGCTTCCACCGTGAAGTCGCTCATGGAATACATCTCCCAGCGCCTGCACGAAAAGATGACGCGCTATAACTGGGTTGGTTTTTATCTCGTCGATCCAGCCGATGCGGGGATCCTGCTGGTGGGACCTTTCGTCGGCAGCTTCACTCCTAACGCTCGTATTCCCCTCAACACCGGACTCTGCGGCGCCGCGGCCACGAGCCGCCAGACCGTTGTCGTGCACGATGTCAGCAAAGATCCGCGTTATCTCTCAGGATCTCCCATGGTGAAATGCGAAATCGTCGTCCCTATCGTCGTGAAAAACACGCTTGTGGCGGAGCTCGATATCGAAAGCTATTTTGCCGGCACATTCACCAAAGCGGATCAGGACTTCGTAGAAGCCTGCGCCTCGATCGTCGGAAAGTATCTGGGAAGATAGCAATCGCCAGGAGATTGGCACCCGTCCGCTAAGCCGTACCCAGTGCCTTCGCACGTACCGATTGACTTCACTCCACAAATTCTTTAGTTTGGGCTTGAGCGCGAAGGGCGCATCCAGTCCGCGGAAAGGGCCGTGCCCACCTTCAGTTTCACAATTTAACGAATCTTCTTTCGAGCCTGACTCGTGCGGACTCCAGGCAATTAACGAAAGGAGTTTCGTATGCCCGAAAAAGAATTACCCGCCCGTCCAAACCTCGAACAATACAAGAAGCAGGCCAAAGATCTCGTAAGTGATTGCGATCTCGGCGTTCTTGACGCACTCGCGCGCATCAAGCGCCACCATCCCCGCTTTCACAATCTAGCCGATTCTGAAATTCGGCACGCGCACGTAGCGCTCACCGCCGCGCAGCTCGTCATCGCGCGCGAGCACGGCTTCGAGAGCTGGCCGCAATTTGCAAAGCACATCGAGATGCTCAGTATGATCCGTTCCGTCGCTTCTCTCACGGATCCAGTCGCCGCCTTCATCGAAGTCGCCTGCGTGCCGCGCCATTCCTCTCACGTCTCCGGCACGCTCGAGCACGCCGAGATGATCTTGTCGCGATATCCGCAGGTCGCCACCAGCGACATCTACACCGCGGCAATCCTCGCCGACGAATCCACCGTGCGAGATTTTCTTTTGCGCGATCCAAAAAGCGCCACATCCAAGGGCGGCCCGCACGGTTGGGACGCGCTCACCCATCTCTGCTTCTCGCGGTATCTCAAGCTCGACAAGTCGCGCTCAGATGCATTTGTACGCACCGCCAGAATTCTTCTCGATGCCGGAGCTGATGCGAATACGGGCTGGTTCGAAACGATCGATCACCCGAATCCTCGGCCCGAATGGGAGAGTGCGCTATACGGCGCGGCGGCCGTCGCGAGACATCCCGAAGTGACGCGCCTGCTGCTCGAGCGCGGCGCCGATCCCAATGACGGGGAAACTCCGTACCACCTGCCTGAAAGTTACGACAACACAGTTATGAAAATCGTTTTGGAAAGCGGAAAGCTAAACTCCGTCAGCCTTTCCTGGATGCTCCTGCGCAAATCCGACATGCACGACGAGGAAGGCATCCGAATTTTGCTGGAGCATGGCGCAGATCCAAACCTCATGACCAGGTTCGATCACAACGCACTGCATCATGCGTTGCGTCGTGACAATTCGCTGAGCATCATCGAGCTGTTGCTCGATCGTGGAGCCGATCCAGCCTTGCAGAATGCGCGTGACGGCAAATCCGCCATCGCAATGGCCGCGCACAGAGGTCGCGGCGATGTACTCGCGTCGCTCAAGCAGCGAGGCATTCCGCTCGCGCTCGACGGCGTCGACCAATTGATCGCCGCATGTGCCATGGCCGATCGCGAAGCCATCCGCCAGATCGTGGCGCACGAACCAAATCTCACACTGCAAATAATCGCAGAAGGCGGAACGCTTCTAGCCGAATTCGCCAGCAACGGAAACGCCGACGGCATCCGATGTCTTCTCGATCTCGGCGTAAGCGTAGCCGCTCTTTACAAAGAGGGCGATCTCTATTTCGACATCGCGAAAGACAGCACGGCATTGCACGTGGCCGCGTGGCGCGCGTGGCCATCCGCCGTAAAGGAATTGATCGCTCGCGGATCCCCCGTGAACGCCGTCGATGCCAAAGGACGCACGGCATTGGCTCTCGCGGTCAAGGCATGCGTCGATTCCTATTGGACCAATCGGCGTTCACCCGATTCCGTCGACGCTCTGCTAAACGCCGGAGCCTCGCTCTCCGGCATCGAGATTCCATCAGGCTACGAGGATGTCGACGTCTTACTTCGTCAACACGCGAGATGAACGGAATCGGGTTAGCGCGATGCTTTGATTTCAGTGCAGCATGCTCACTGCGCGAGCAGGCTTTTCCAGCGTTTCCACGCGTCGTCGCGGGCTTTTTTGTTAGCGTCGTTGGCGTCGGGCGCTTCGCCGGCGCGCATGAAGCCGTGTCCCGCGCCGTCATACGTCACTGGCTCGTAAGTTTTCCCCGCGGCTTTCATCGCTACGATCGTGTCTGGAACTGTGGCGCCAATTCGCGCGTCGTTCCCGGCGTAGAAGCCGTAGACGGGCGCCTTGATGTGCGGCATCGCTCCTCTAGCAGGCGGTGGTCCGTAGAAGACAAACGCTGCGGAAAGATCGCCGCGATTTGTCGCGAACCGGAAGCTCTGTCCGCCGCCCCAGCAGAATCCCACGACGTACAATTTGCCGTTCGACGCTGGCAGCTTCAAACCGTAATCCGCCGCGGCGTTCAAATCCGCCGTCACCTGATCGGGATTCAATTTGCTCACAGCCTCGGTGACCCCTTCAGCGAAATCTTTCGTTCGGCCGCCATTCGGCGCCATGCCGCTCAGCAGATCCGGCGCGACTGCAATGTACCCCGCAGCCGCCACTTCGTCGGCAAGTTCCTGCGCCCAGTCGCTCAATCCAAAAATCTCGTGAATCACCAAAACCACCGGACGCTTCTCTTTCGATTCCGGATAAACGACCAGCGTCTCAACGTTTCGGCCGTCGTGCTTTACCGTGACCCATTCGCTATGTCGCGGCGACTTCGCGATTCGCTCGCGCGCCCACGGCTGCGACCATTCCTGCGCAGCCACCGCTTGCGCGCCCAGCAACATCCCCATCACAACAATAATCATTCCCGCGATTCGCTTCATAGCTCACCTCGCCCCAAATCTGCGGCGCGATATTAACCCAAATTTTCTTTTTTGGCAGCGCATCAGCGGACACTGCCTGTACATGTCTCGGCTTTCACGGCAGGTAAAAAGTCGGACGGCGCGGGCTCCTTGCCGGTCGAGTGGGGAAGTATGTCCCAAGCCGTAAAAGTCACAATCAGACCCTCCTTCGGAAACACCTGCAAGTTCTGTCCGCCGAATCCGCGGCACATCCAAACGTACTCTGTGGAATTCGGCAGTTTGGACAACCACCACTTGAAGCCATACTTGAATCGCGGCTCGTCGGTTTGGAAGTAGGGCGTCACGGACTCTTTCACCCATTCACTCGAGACAATTCGCTGGCCGTCCCACATGCCATCGTGCAGATACAAGTATCCGATCTTCGCCAGATCGCTGCCGTTCAAATACAATCCGCCTTCGGTGTCCACGACTCCCAAATACGTGCGCTTCCATTCGTGCTGGATCCCCAGCGGTGCGAATAAATATTTCTGGCCGTAGTCGTCGACGTCCTGACCGGTTTCTTTCTGAAAAATATAGGCGAGCAGTTCCGTAACGCCGCTGCTGTAGTTCCAGACCTTGCCGGGTTCGGCGGCCATGGGCTTGTCGATCACGTACTGCACCCAGTCATCAGTGGCTTCCATCAAACTGGAATCGCTGCGAGGGTCGTCGTACGGCACATCTTCCTCATGCCATTCCAAGCCCGCCGTCATGGTCAGCACGTCGCGCAAGGTTATGCGGCGTTTGCGGTCGTCCACATTTTTCACTTTGGATGTGTCGAAATATTTCAAGATTGGCGTATCTAGGCCGGCTTTAAAGTCGCCGCGTTGCATGGCGGCGCCGATAATCACCGAAGTAACCGTCTTGCTGACCGATTGCATCGTGTGCAGATCCGTGCCGTGATAATAGGGGTGCCACTCCGGATCGAAATAGTTGTACCGCCCCGTAAGGCGAGCGTTGAGCGGCCCTCGTTCCGCGGCTTCCTTGCCATAGATCTTTCCGTAGTCGTGAGGGTAGGTGCGTTCAAAAACTTTCTTGCCACACCGGAAGACCGCAAAACTGTCCATCATCTGCGAATATTTCCCCGCGGCTATATCCTTGTCCAGCCTGAGGAGGACCTGCTCATCCAACCCAACACTCCCGGGGCTGGCGGTTGCCCAGCCTTTGGTCGGCCACAAGTCGTCACCCGCAGGCCGGGCGGCGGGGTTGCCGGCAAGAAGAACGGCCGCGGAAGCGAGAAGCAGGCACATGAGAAACGCAGGAAGGGAGATCTTTTTGTTCATTGGAGTTCCGCCGCAAACTTTATAGCATAGCGCGCGGCGATTAGCGTCGCTGCCGACGATAGATGCTCGATCAACAGCATTTCGGCTTCGTGGCTGCTAGTTTGCGGGCCCTGCAAACAAGAGCAAGTTCCCATCCGGATCTCTGACGATGAAATTCCTGGCGCCCCACGGCTGCCTTTTCAGTGTCTGTTGAAACGTAACGCCGGCGGACTGAAACTCAAGAAACAGCAGCTTGATCTCGTCCGCTGTGGCGACGGTCATGGAAACCGACAGTAATTCCTCACGATCGCGTACCGCCGACTCGATCACGGGCGCATCGACACACCTTAGATTGATACGCGCCGCGTCGCGACCCACTTGTGCATAGTAGGGAGGGCTGCCGTAGGTGAATACGAGCGAAAAGCCCAACTTTTTTTGGAAGAATTCGCATGATCTCTTGATATCGGTGACGAGCAGTTGCGGCTCTGCACCGGCAATCTTCGCTTTGGATGGCGACGATTTCGCCCTGCGCGGCGCGGCGGTGAGTCCAGCTTTCAGGGCTTGCCAATTTTCGAAGCCGTGCTGTCTCGCGACCATTTCTTGCGCATCGCTGAGCTTAAAGCTCGCCGCAAGAATCTCCGAATCGGGCACATTCAAAAAACGAGGCATCAGCTTGCGGATTTGTGCGGCGACGGGATAGTGCCCTTCACGATGCCACCGCAAAATGAGCTTGGCTTGCTTTTTGAGGTTCTCTAGATTGGGCATGTAGGCCTCCACGATGGGATCGTAGGTGGGCATTGCCCTTCGGCGACGCGCCGATGCACCCTACATGCGCCGATGGAAGTATCTGCTGCGCTGTCAGAATCTGTCAACCAAGAACGACGGCACGCTACAGGTTGGTCAGCAGCACCCGCAGATTTTTTGCCGTTTTTGTTTTCCTATTGCTTACCGAGGGCAGCGGGCGTAGTTTTGTTGTCGGTTACCGAGGACATTTGGTCACCGTAGCCGCGAGCAAACCGAATTTTATCACCGGCTCGAACTGCCATCGCAATTTCCTCGATTGGCATCGCATCAACCAGCGCTTCGCCTTCTGCGCCGTTTCGCGGACAAGCGGCTAATGCTCGCCCGCTTCGGCCTTCGAACGTGATTCTCCATGACTAAAGTCAATTTTCTCGTTGTTTTCGCTGTCGCGCTTGCGAGCGCAGCGATATTTCTGTTCCCCGCCGCCGCGTACGATCCCACCGCCGCTTCTTCTGGCGACGTTCGCGTATCGCCAGGTGCGACGCCCCCCTACCTAGTCTTCGCGTGCGACGGATCCACGAGCGATCTCGAATCCACGTTCGCCCAGCCCGGCGTCATTGACGATTTGAAATCCCTGCACGCAGGCGTCGCTCTTGATGTTTCAGACATGAGCGCCGATCGCGCGCGGCTCGTGCATCGGCTGAACCTCGCCGGCATTCCCGTCAGCGCCTGGCTCACGCTTCCAAATGCGCAAGGCCACTACCTGAATTCCAGCAACGCCCCGGAGGCAGCCGCGCAATTTGCCGAATTTGAAAAATGGACCGCCGCGTACAGCCTGCGATGGACCGACGTTGGTCTCGATATCGAACCGAGCATCCAGGATTTCGGCGCGGTGAAGCAGGGCAGCAAATGGAAGCTGATTTCAACGCTCGCCGCGCGTTATTTCGACGCCGCGCGAGTCCGCCGCGCCACGATCGCATACTCCGCGCTTATCCGCGCAATTCAGTCCCACGGATATCGCGTCCTCACCTATCAATTCCCATTCATCGCCGACGCGCGCGCCGTGCATTCCACGCTGCTCGAGCGCCTCGCCGGCATCCTCGATCTAAAAAGCGATCAAGAAGTCCTGATGACGTACTCGAGTTTCAATCACAAGCTCGACTCATCTGTGATTTGGGTGTACGGCCCGTCTGCGCAAGCGATCGCCGTCGGCAGCACGATGGGCTCCGACTCCGATCCGCATTTCGTTCCGCTCAATTGGGACGAATTTTCGCGCGACGTCAAAGTCGCCAATCACTTCTCGCACACGGTTGGCGTCTACAACCTCGCGGGCTGCATCCGCCAAGGCTTCCTCTCTCGCCTCAAGACCGTGAACTGGAGCGAGCCGGTCACAATCCCGGCGGAATCGGTTCGAAAGGCAATGCAATTCCGCTCGCGCGTTCAGCGAGTCTTGTGGATCGCCTCGCATCTTTTGTATTTCATTGCCGCAATTCTCATTGCGGTGGCGTGGATATTCGCGGCGTGGCTCAGGCGCCGCCGCCTCCGCCAAACCTCCGCGCCGCAGTAGCCGCTCGCCAAGCCGTGATACGATGAAGCCACTAGCCCATCGCGAGCGTCGCTATGTCCAGGCCAACTCCAACTGTCTTACTTTTCTCTTACGGCTCGCTGCAAAATAAAAATGTGCAAATCGCCAACTTCGGCCGCGAGCTGAAAGGCCGCGCGGATGCTCTCCCCGGCTACGCGCGCCGCATGGTGGCTATCATCGATCCGAAATTGATGGCGTCGAGCGGCGAATCGCATCACGCAAACGTCGAACCCACTTCCAATCCCGACGATGCCGTCCCCGGAACCGTCTTCGAAATCACCGAGCAGGAGCTGGCCGCCGCCGACATCTACGAGGAAGTCGCCGACTACCGCCGAATTTTCGTCACGCTCAAGTCCGGCGATCAAGCCTGGGTCTACCTCCGCGCCTGATGCCTGGCCGCCGAAGCCGTGGCGAAAGTGGTCCCGCTGCGCCGAAGCCGCGGCAAAGGCGAGCTAATCGCGCTTCGCAGACCCCCCTTTTACTGTACCGATTAGAAAGGGCCTCGGTTGTTTATTTTGTTGGAGTTACGGCGATTTTTAATCGTTTTAGTGTACCGATTAGAAAGGGCCGTTTTCCGCGATCTGTGACAGGTGGACTGTTGCCCGTGACCCGTCAGCTCTGACCCGTGACCCATTCGGCCGCTCTCGCGCCCTTGGGGCAGGTCCGTGGACGGCAACCCGTGGCGAGTGGCCGGTTCGGCCGCTCTAGCGGCCTCCCTTCGTAGCTTCGTTCGAGACTCACGGTAAACAGTTCGAGGCTACGTTCACGGCTCAGGGCGAGCATGGTAAACCGGGCCGGCGGTGTGAACATCCGCTACCGCCGTTCCTCCTTCCTATTTGCGCGTATTTACCCTTTCGATATCTAATGCCGCTGTGATTAGGCTAGCAGACTAGAATCGTTCGCGCAAATGACTCGCGCTGTAAGGACTTCGGAATCGACTCGCCCGTGCGTTCGATCGAAACTCGGCTCAGTCGAGTTACAAGTGCCACCGGATATGTCGGGGGGCTGCAGGATTTAGGTGAGAATAATCACGATACCAGCACTTTTAATTTGGGCAAAGAACGAGCGACCGGGACGGACGGAGGGAGCAGGCAGCCCTATACGACTAAGAGGCGGTGGAATTGGTTGCCGCTGCCGATGCTGTTCAATACCTCGAAAACGAGATCGCCGAATTTGTGGGCAGCGTTCATATAGGTCTGGCTCTTTGCCTTGTCCATGAATCTGCTGACGAGATCCTTTTCGTCGACCGTCGTGGTCTCAAGAAAGCGCTCATATTGATCAAGGAGCCTTCTGATCGCAACATGCGCCTGAGCTAATTCGGTCCGGTTTAATAGCCATTCCAGACGCTCCGTTGGCGTGAGACTGATCATAGTCATGGCATCCGACGGACTAACGGTTTGTTGGGCCACATAGACAGCAAGGAGGTAAAGAAGACCGGAGTAGCACGTCAAAAGCCGGCTGTGCTTCAGCTTGTAATTCTTCAATTTCCCCTTCGCCTTCTCCTCATCTGGCACTCTTTCAGTCCGCGCTTCATAGTTCACACAAAAAGTCCTCCACAGGCGAAGAATGTCATTTGCAAGAAATGCCGGCATGAAGTTCATTTTGTGATCTTGGTAGTCCCTCCAGTAGGCAGCTATGACCTCTTCCGTGACCTCTCGGTACACCGTCGATTCCAGGAGAGGGCAGCTCTCTAACAAAAGAAGTAGGCGCGCCGTGAATGTATTAGTAACGTCATCTTCTGGAGTGCCAAGAGTCTTTGTGAATTCGTGAACGGAGTGGTGCGTTAAATAGCGGCCGTCGCCCGAGAAATCCGGGATTTTCAACTTGCGTATAACCTCAATAAGATCCGCCTTGATACAAATCTCGTCGAGGCGATTGAGAAGGCTCCCTTCCTTGCCATCGCTTCCCGGCGTCCCGTCGCTCTCACCTACGATGAAAAGGTCCAGATCGCTATGGGCTCCAGCTTCGCGCCGTCCGAAGGACCCAGTTGCAAAGACGCACGCCTTACCCTGCGCCAGAGCCTCAGCCGCTTTCAAACGGCCATGAATGTCGGCGATCCGAATGACCGTCGAGGCGCGGCGATCAGCGAGTTCGCCCATCAACGCCCTTCCACTCAAACACATTGGCAAATATTTCGGCCTGAGCGATCGCGTCATCAACGGCGTGGTGCGTGTGGGGGTGTTTGGGGCCCAGCGAGGGATCGATCTGCGAACGGCCCGCTTCCGAGATGGGAATCGAGGCTTTGACTGCAAGAGCGGTCTTGATATCGAAGCACCGGGAGTAGGCGAATGGAGACCCCTCGTCCGAGAAGCGAATGAAGTACCAATATAGCCAACTCCAATCAAAGCTCAGCGGATACGCGACTAATACCGGCTGGGCCGCGCCGGCAATAGTCCTGACCCAGCGGCAGGATTCACTCATCGCCTTCTCCGGAGACTCTCCTTGAAGGCACAGACGCGTTCTGTCAAGGCCGTTAACGCGCAAGGCCTCTGGTTCGAAGTTCTCGGAGATCGGTTTCAGTTCCTTATAAATTGTCTGTGTGTAATTGGTAGGTCGTTGGAAGTGCCGACCATCGAACAAGCCGGCATAGACTAGAGCAAAAGATAGAATCGAGAATGGTCCTGGGATCGGGCCATCGGTCTCAACGTCCGCGGAAAAATACGCATCCACTCTGCCGTCCAAATTTCGGTGTTGACTCGTGATCTCCGAAGGGAGCCGGTCAATTCTGTCGGGAAGTGTTGAATCCATTGGTCCTCATCGTACCAGCGTCTCGCCTAGAAAAACACGCGAGTTTTCCGATTAGATTGTCGAGCGGAGTCCGCTGAACCTCGAATGTGATTTTGTTAAGCATAAGTTAAAACCTTTCCGGAAACATTAGCGCGGGGATCGAAAAAATGGTTACCCCGTCGCTGACTTCTTACAGAGGAACCTAGTCCGCGAAGAAGCCGATTTATAATGTACATGTTCGCCTTTTGTTCGTCTAGCAAACGGTGTAGTGGACTGACTAGCCCGGACTAAGCGCGCCTCTTTGCTTTTGCTCGTCTGGGTCCTCGCGAGTGCAATCAAGAAACACCCCTCTCTCCGAATGGAAATGCGGCCCGGCGAATCGTCCCGTCAACGAAATGTTTTGTTGGCCAGGCCATTCGGCGTGACGAGGTGGCGCGCGGCTGTGCCGCGCAGGACCTTATCTGACAGCGGCGAAAAGGGCGCAGCGAGCAGCGCCCCTACAAACGAGGCCGGGAAGGCACGGCCGTTATTTTTCTGTAACCAAATAACTCGACAACTGATCGTATATGCATAGACCCACTGTCAACGGACGGTGCTATTCTATTCGAGATATTGACTTGGAAGTGAAGGCTACAACGCGTTAGGGGACCCGATGGCAAACGAGAAAACGAAAATCATCGAGGATATGGGGAAAGTGCTTACGCGGGCCAGGACCGCTGGTCTATCGGATGATGAAGTTTTCAAGCTCGCGCAGGAATCACAGGCCGCGGACACTTACATACGAACGCTCGCCGGCGAACATCCTTTGGAATCGGCCGACGCTGACCGGCCCTCCGGCCAACATTTCGCCAGCATCCTGAACACGCTGATGGATATCGAAAAAGAGCTGGGAGAGCTGTCGCTGGCGATGGCCGCGCAACAGATGAGCATGGGCGACCTGGTTCCCAATTTTGAGGCGCTCTACAAAGAGCATCTCGGAAGCGCACAATGCCTGAAATTACGGCGTGAGTATGAATATAGGATTCGAGTGCTGCTCGAAGCGTCGCGGAAGATGGCGGAGAGCTAGAGTTCTCAGATCGTCCTGCTCATTTCGTTGACCTCGTAATGCGATCCTGCCTTAGCGATACACCTTCCCCGCCGGGCTATTCGGTGTAACAAGCGAAGAGGGCGCAGCAAGCAGCGCCCCTACGAACGACGCCAACAAAAGAAAACGCAGATTCCTCAGGGCATCCTCGCCGGATGCCATTCGAAATGACAAACAAAGGCGAAGAGGGCGCAGCAAGCAGCGCCCCTACGAACGACGCCTGCGAAGGAGGGCGAGGGCTGCAGCGGCGGACGCCGCCATGAACGAGGCGATAGCGTCAGCGAAATTCTTTGCCGGCGGGGCTGTTCGGCGTGACGAGGTGGCGCGTGGCGGCGCTGCGCAGGGCTTTTGTTAGCGGCACGCTTTTGCCGGTCTCGAGGCTGGCTTGGACGGTGACGCAATCGCATGTGGCGACGATTCTTCCGGGCTCGTCGCTGTACATTTGGTGGAGGAAGCGAAAATATTTTTCGCCGATGGTGAGGAAGCCGCTCTTGATTTCTACCAGTTCCCCGCCGCGCAGCTCTTTCAGGAATTGATAATTCTGGCGGACGATGGCGACGCGCAGATTTTTTTCCTTCATGGAAGTGGGCGTGACGCCGATCGTGCGCAGCAGGAACCACGTGGCCTGATCGAACCGCGAGACGTACATGTGCGAATTCATGTAGGCGGTGAAATCGTATTCGGAGGCCAGGACGGCGCCCTTGAACGTCAAAATCCAGTCAGCCATGGTGTACCTCGCAGAATGGAGCGCGAATCGACATCAGGAACTGCCGGAGTATCCTCAGGGGCTGAAGAGTCTGTGTGAGGACTCTGTGGCCCGCGATTTTTGGGGCGAGGCAGCGAATGGATTTCCCCTCCGGCTTTCGTTTCGCACCGCGGCGGCCGCTAGCGGGCGCGCCAGAGGT
>JBAPOP010000069.1:0-5439 GCA_049279675.1 Candidatus Acidiferrales bacterium | reverse complement strand
CTAATTTTCCGAAACAACCAAAACAACGTCGCCGCAAGCACGATCGACGCCGGTAGCGTCAGCACCCACGCCATCAGCAAATTTCGAACCGTGCCCCATTGCAATCCCGAATGATTCGCAGCCATCGTTCCCGCCACTCCCGACGAAAGCACGTGCGTCGTACTCACGGGTAATCCGAACCAGTCGGCCGCTCCAATCGTAAACATCGCGGTAATTTCCGCCGCGGCTCCTTGCGCGTAGGTAAGGTGATCTTTCCCGATTTTCTCGCCGACGGTCACTACGATTCGCTTCCACCCGATCATCGTTCCGAGCCCGAGCGCCATCGCCACCGCGACTTTCACCCAAAGCGGTATGAACTTCGTCGCGTTATCTACGTGCTTCTTGTAATTCGCAATCACGTCCGCGTCCGCAGCTGAAAATGCTGGCTGCTTCGCTTTCTGCATCAATCGCAGCGCTTCGCTCACCACGTACATATCGTTTCGGAAGTTTCGAATTCGATCCTGCGGCACCAATTTCAGGTCCTTGTAAATCGCCATTTCCGTGCCGATTCCATTTACAAGTTGCCGCAGCGCCAGCATGGTATTCGGTGTGAACTGCTTCGTGCGGATGTAATCCGTCACCTCATCACGTGCGTCGCCAATCACAGCCGTCGGCGAAACGTAATGCGACAATACATCGGCGGTTTGCGTCGATACGGCGACGAAATCCTGCGTCTGCTGATACGTCACCGCATGATTCATCGCGTAAGCAGTCGGCACTGTGCCGATAAGAATGAGCATGATCAAGCCCATTCCTTTTTGCCCGTCGTTCGAGCCATGCGCGAAGCTCACTCCGGTGCATGTCAGGACCAGAAGCGAACGAATCCAGAACGGTGGTGGTTCGGTTCCCTTTGGCGCCACGTAGAGCTGCTTATTCGGAATCAGCGCCTTGCAGAGGAGCAGCAATAGATACGCTCCCAGAAAGCCGACCGCCGGCGATGCCAGCAACGACTTGCCGATGTTCAGCGCCTGCCCCCAATCCACTCCGCTCGTTCCCGTTTTCGCCGCCATCAACTGGTTCGCAATGCCGACTCCGATGATGGAGCCAATCAAAGTGTGGGAGCTTGACGACGGCAGTCCGAACCACCACGTTCCAAGATTCCAGATGATCGCCGCGACGAGCAGTGCGAACACCATCGCGAATCCCGCATTGCTGCCAACCTGCAAGATCAATTCAACCGGCAAGAGCGACACGATTCCGAAAGCCACGGCGCCGCTCGATACCAGCACTCCGATGAAATTCCAGATGCCCGACCAAACGACAGCCGTATGCGGCTCAAGCGAGTGCGTATAGATTACGGTCGCCACGGCGTTGGCAGTGTCGTGGAATCCGTTTACAAACTCAAAGCTCAGCGCAATCAGCAGCGCAACGCCGAGTAGCAAATAGGGAAGGATGCCGACGTTGTGGATGCCGGAAAGGTCCTTGATCAGATGGCTTCCGGCGTATATGCAGCCGATCAGCAGCGCGACGCCGAAAATCATTACGCCGATTCTGCCCGGGCCTGCTCCTAATTTTGAATCGAGTGCTACTGATTCGCTCGCCATCGATAATTACCTCGTGGTTGATGAGTGCGGCGTGTCCGCCGCTGCGTGCTACGCGCTGTGCCGCGAGAAGCTGCCCCAGCGCGGAAATGGTGTCCTGCGAAAAATTTCCAGACTCGTTCTTATCGCCCGGCGGCAACGCTGGTATTCGCCGGACACCGTACTATCGCTTTGTTAGAGTTTCGTTACAGGCGCGTGAACAGCTCATCAATGCCATTCGTCAGATCAAGCTGAGGATTTGCCAGTGGATGGCTGCGCGAGCAATCACTTCTAAACGAGACGTTAGCCGGATTTGCTCGAGCTGCGGACCTTGAGAAACGGGGGCGGAGCCGGTATCGTCCGAATGGACTCGGATGGCTGAACAAAATCCAGAAGAAACTCCTGCGCGTTGAACCGAGTGCCGTTTCGCGAAGCCTTGTGCGATTCACGGGTGTGGACGTACGTCCCGTCTTGCAGCAATATCCGCGTTTTCTCGGTGTCCGCCAGATATGGCGTAATCACCTCGCGCAAAATCTGCTCGCGCAGTGCTTCGCTTTTCAGGTGGAACATCACTTCAACGCGCTCGTAAATATTTCGATGCATCCAATCGGCGCTGCCGAGATACACCTCCGTGTTCCCGTCGTTTCCGAAAACAAAAACGCGGCTGTGTTCGAGAAATCGCCCAATCACGCTTCGCACGCGAATCCGGCTGCTCAGTCCGCGAACGCCGGGGCGCAGCGCGCACGCTCCTCTGACGATTAAATCAATTTGCACTCCCGACTGTGACGCTTCGTAGAGCGCGTGGATCGTTTTTTCGTCCAGTAGCGAATTCACTTTCGCAATCAGGAACGCGAGGCGGCCCTTTTTAGCGTGAGCCGTTTCGCGCTCGATCAGGCTCAAGCAGTTTTTTCCCAGATTCACCGGCGCGACGAAAAGCGGCTGGTAACTCGATCGCTCCGAATACGCGGTGAGATAGTTGAACACGTGGTGGACTGCCGACGTAATCCGCGAATCGCTCGTCAGCAGACTCAGATCCGTGTAATAACGCGCCGTCGATGGGTTGTAATTCCCAGTGCCGAGGTGTGCGTAGCGTCGAATCTGTCCGTCTGCTTCGCGTCGCGCGATCAGCGCCAATTTGCAGTGCGTTTTCAGCCCAACAACTCCGTAGTACACCTGCACGCCTGCTTCTTGCAGGTTTCGCGCCCAGCGAATGTTGGACGCTTCGTCGAAGCGCGCCTTCAACTCGACCACTACAGCCACTTCTTTTCTCGCAGCCGCATCGATCAACGCGCGAACAATGGGCGAATTGTCACTCGTGCGGTAGAGAGTCTGCTTGATCGAAAGAACGCTCGGATCTCCCGCCGCGCTCTCGATGAACCGCACCACGGTAGAGTACGAATCGTAAGGATGGTGGAGCAGCAAGTCGCGTTTTCGCACCAGCTCGAAGAGCGATGACGAACCCGGCTTGAGCGCAACCTCTCGTGCCACGAATGCTTTGTATTTCAAATCCGGGTGAGGAGTTTCTTCGTAAAGATGAAAGAGCCGCGAAAGATTGATGGGGCCGTTCACGCGGAATACTTGCCACGGCGCCAGTGCGAAGTTCGCCTCGAGCCGGTCGATAATCTCCTGGTTCGCGCCCGCTTCGATCTCAAGCCGCACCGCCGCGCCCTTCCTCCGGCGATGAAGCTGCGTATCCACTGAGTCCATCAGGTTGCGAGACTCTTCTTCCTCCAAATAAAGATTGCTGTTGCGCGTCACGCGGAATGCCGCAGCGGAAAGAATCTCGTACCCGTGATAAAGCCGTTCGGCGAACGCGTGTACCACGTCGTGGAGGAACACGTACTCGACGAAACCTTCCGCCGACGGCAAGCGTACCAAGCGCGGCAACGCCCGTGGCACGGTAACAACGCCAAGATAAGTGTGCGAGGTCCTGCGTTTCCGTCGGAGTACAAACGCGAGGCAGAGCGCTTTATTCAAGACGTGCGGAAACGGGTGCGCGGGATCGACCGTTACGGGCGTGAGAAGCGGCTCGACCGACTTTGTGTAAAAACCTTCGATGTACTCTCGCGCGGCGGGCCGGAGCTCGCGGAGACTCAGGACACGAACTGACTCGGCCGCTAGTTTCGGAACGAGCTCATCGCGCCAGCAATCATATTGCGCGCGGACAAAGGTCTGAATTTGTTCGGAGAGTTCCGTGAGGACTTCTTGCGGTGTTCTGCCGTCGGGCCCCAGCTCGCGATTTCCGTGTTCAACGTGCTGCATCAATCCCGCGACGCGCACCTCGACGAATTCATCGAGATTGCTTGCCGTGATCGCCAGAAATTTGACGCGCTCGAGAAGCGGGTTGCTCAAATCGTAGGCTTCTTCGAGAACTCGCTCGTTGAATTGCAGCCACGAAAAATGACGGTTCAAAAAACGCCGTGGACCAAATAATCCGTTTTGCGACATTCCGACCTCTAACTGGTAGACGGTACCCTGTAATTGTTACGGCGATGTTAAAGAGGCTGGGGCGACGCAAACCTCGTGAAGTCGAATTTCCAATGGGCATCGCTGCATTTTTCTTGCGACTCGAATTGATCCCGAGCATCATACAGACCGTCAGTATGACGCCCAATTTCCGATCCCGCGCCGGTTTCACTTGAGCGGTCCTCTCCTAGGCGGCTGGGCAGCCGTCTCCTGATTCGCAGTCAATCAATCCCCAATCAAATTGAATCAGTATCCAGCTGAAGATGCGGCGACAAACGCCTGCACTTCACTCTTCCTCGAAAAAGAAGAGATCAAAATAGGAGATCGACGATGCAACGGTTAGGGCGATTCACCGGAATGCTTGGCGCGTTGTTGATATTGATGTCTGTATGGAATGGTCTAACAGCGAAAACAAAATCGAGTGCTGCGGCTTCAAAACCCGCAGCTCAAATTGCAGATTCATCAGCTCGCCGTTTCGAGTTCACCTACCAAGTTCACGTTCCAGATCTTCCTGCGTCGCCGTCTCCACTCCGCATTTGGATTCCGGTGCCGTCGACTGATTCGTGGCAGACGATTTCGAATCTCTCGATCGACAGCCCGGTCGCGCACCGCATCGCGAAAGAAAGTCAGTTCGGAAACAGCATGGCGTATTTCGAAGTGAAGCTCGATCAACCTCGGCCCGCACTCGACATCACGATGCATTTCACCGCGGTCCGCAGAGAGCATCGCGTGGACTTAAGCAATCCCGCAGCCTCGACGAACTCTCCCGCGCTCCTCGGAATTGAATTGGCTCGATTTTTGCAGCCCGATCGCCTGGTTCCGATTGACGGAGTGATCGGCGATCTCTCGAAAGAAAATACGCAAGGCGCAACGACGCCGCTCGAGAAAGCGCGCAAGATTTACGAATACGTTGTCGCCACAATGCGATACGACAAATCGGGCACGGGCTGGGGCCACGGCGACGCAATCTGGGCGTGCACGGCGAAGCGCGGCAATTGCACGGATTTTCATTCACTTTTCGACGGCATGGCCCGCGCCGCTGGAATTCCCGCGCGCTTCGAAGTCGGATTTCCGCTGCCGATCGGAAAATCTCAGGGCGAAATTCCCGGCTACCATTGCTGGACAGAATTTTATCTCAACGGAGTTGGTTGGGTTCCGATCGATGCGTCGGAAGCCTGGAAAAATCCCGCGAAACACGATTATTTCTTCGGCGCGAACGACGCAAATCGAATCCAATTTTCGATGAGCCGCGATATTCGCTTGAATCCGCCGCAGCAATCGGAGCCGTTGAACTATTTCGTCTACCCTTACGCGGAGCTGAATGGCAAGCCATTCGATCAATTGCAATGGCACTTCGCGTTTCAGGATTTGACCGCACCCGAACCCAGCGCCGCGGCAGTGAACCTATCAAAAT
>JBAPOP010000068.1:0-8907 GCA_049279675.1 Candidatus Acidiferrales bacterium | reverse complement strand
TCCGCGTCGCCGCGCGGTTGCGCCGCGATCGCGAAGAGACACAGCAGCGCAATTCCAAAACACAAGCGCGCCGCTCTGCCTGCATTCCTAAGCGCTGATGGAGTAACAGCTGTCATCTTGCGTTCATCGCGATGCAGACCCAAGCTCGCCGGACTGTTTGGTGCATACACTTGAGATTCAGACTTACTCCTTCGGGGTTGTTCCGGGAGTCGACACGCGCGGCTCCGCCAGAGACCCGTCGATTTGAAATGCACTGGGCGCGACGGCACCACTCGGCTCTCCGCCTTTCGATGGATCATTGATCCAATGGACGCGCAATTCGAGATTGTGCGCGGTGTCCACGCTACCGCTCAGGCTCAATGCTGCGTCCGGGCGAATCAATCGAAGCTGTGAGATTTGAATCTTGTTCTTGCGACATTTGAACGCACCCAGGGCGCGGGTGAACGAAGTTGTGCCCGGAATTCGTTCTTCGGAATGAAGCGAATTGATTAAATCAAATCCCTCGAGTGACGGGTTCTGAATGTCAGTCGAGCCGTCGCACTCCAAAGACGCCAGCAACGCGTCGCGTCCCACTCCAGAAAGCGTCAGCGCCAAATCTCCGGAAGCCTGACCGCCGAACGTCTTTGCGAGTGTGGGCGAACTCGCCGTGAGAGAAGAAAGATTTAATCCCGAAAAGTGCGCCTTGACGTTGTACATCGGAGCTTTTTGCAAATCCGCGACCAGCTTGCCCGAAACGTGCGCGCCGTAGAAATCGGCATCCGCGTTGTCGAGCTCGAGACGCCGCCCGTGAATCGCAAGTTCGCCCTTCAAGCGGTGAACCACGAAGCGCAAAAACGCAAATTGATCGATCGCGACGTGGCCCTGGGCCTCAAGATTGCCCGGTGCCGGCTGCCCGCTCGTCGATGAATTCAAAAACGGTAGAATATTGCCCAGGAATCCTTCCCGCCAACGTGGATTCAGCCAACGATCCAAATCCTCGGAGTTCAATCGATCCACGCTGAACGCGAATTGCCGGGGGCCGGCGGCGGGAAACAGATCAACTGTGCCTTTCCACTCGCCGCCAAAGGCCAAAGCGGAATCGATTCTGAGTTGCGACGACTCGCGCGCGAAATTTAGCTTCCCTTGGATCCGTGAAATCGGCTGATTCAAGTACGGTGCATGCAGCGTCAATCCTTGAAGTTCAACTTTCCCAAACGTCTGCTTCCACGGGAACTTCTCGCGTCCTTGCCAACCGAGATCGAATGCCGCCGGACCTTCGAGCTTCCAACCGCCCTGCGCATTCCAACCGAGTGCTGTCGCGGCGTCCGTAAGGTCTTCGACGTTTGCTGACTTGCCGGAAAGTTTCCACGTCGAATCACTCGTCGAGTCGGCCGGTATCGCGGCTTCCGCACGCAGGACGCCGTCGTCCGATCCGATTTGGATCGTCACAGGCAGAAGATGCGCAGACCGCCGGTCAAATTGCATCGAACTGCGAGCCATTTTGAGCGGAACGCGGAGGCTTCCACCTTCAAGCGTAGCGCCGTCAGTCGATGCCGTGCCGCCGGCTGGTCGAAGCGGCCACCCGGCGAGCGCAATATTGAATCGCAGAGTCCCATGAGCAGTGAGCGCTTCGGAAACCGCGGGGTGAAACGCACGAACCCACGCGAGCACGTCGGCGCAATCAATTCCATCCGACGAAACGTTGAGCCCACGATCGGTGGGCGCGGCCGTATCCGCCCACGTCACGACTCCCGAACCGTGCGCACTCGAACGCGGAGCCTGCACGGTGATATCCGAGAAATTAAGCGTGGAGGCTTCCGGGAGCCAATCGGCACGAAGCAGCACATTGACGCCCGGATTATCCGCGCGCAGCGAAAGATCCCAACGATGCAGGCGGCGCAATTCGACACGTCCCTGCAGATTCCACGCCGCGCCTTGCGTTTGAGCATCGAGCGCCAACATAAACCCACCGCGAATTCCATGATCGGTGCCGGCACCGAGGCGAAAAGCGTCCGCCAGCGCCGCGTCCTGCCAACGGATATGCAAATTCGCAGGACGCAATCGCGATGAAGTTCCTCCAAGCTCGCCATCCACGTGCACCGTTCCGGCTTGTTGCAGCACCACGGCCGCGCGCGTCGGACTCGCATCCAGGTTCACTTGCCAGTGCCCCGGCGAGTCCTGCTCGACCGACCCGCTCAAATCCACAAACGCGAACGGCAGTTTCTCGTCACCGCGCTTGAAATTCACGCGGCCGGAATCAACTTCAATTCCTTTGATTCCCGGCGCAGCGCGCGGCACAGCGCGGCCTGCCGCCAAACTTTGGATTCCACTCGATGGTGCCGGAAGCCATTCTTCGATATTCCATCTGCCATCAGCCGCTCGGACGAAGTTGAGGCTCGGGCGCGAGAGTGAGAGCGTCCCGAGTTCCAGTTGTCCGCTAAACAAGGAGAGCCAGCGCAATCGAATCGTAAGAGCGTCTGCGCGAAGAAAATATTCGTGTCCGAATCGAGGATCTTCTGCAACAGTAATCGGCTCCGCCACGAGCGCTGGTCCGTCCCACAGTGTCAGCGAATATCGGCCGACTTCCACCGGGCGGCCAAATGCGGCGGCGAGCCGGGCGTTGAGAATCTGCCGGATTCGCGTGTGCTGAACGAGCCAGGACCCACCGAGGTTGATTGCAACGAAAACCGCGATCAGCAGGAAAATCCAGCGCAGCCACACTGAAGCGCGACCCCGGCTGGGTTCACCGATTGCACCGGAATGAACTTTCGGCGGACTCTCGGATTCAATTGTTGCAGGAGCAGTCAAGACATTCGCAACCGATCAATGAACTTCGCGCAGCATGCGGCCCCACCGCGCGCGGCTCGGAAGGTGTGCGAGGATCTGAAAGAATCCCGTGATGCCGCCGGCCCCTTCGGAAGAATCGTCGGAGGTGGATTTCACGGACCAGTAGATGACCACGGGGCGGCCCATGACCGCATCACGGCGAACAAATCCCCAATAACGGCTGTCCCAGCTATGGTCGCGATTATCTCCCATCGCGAAATAATCATTCGCCGGAACGACAAGTTCGCCCTGGACGATGTGATTGTAAATGTCTGCCGACCATTCAGGGCGCACCATCGGATCGTAAATCTCGCGAGTGATTGGCGGAAAATCGTCGCCAAATGGATCGTCGCTCACAGGATCGTGCACGGCGTAAGGCTCAGTGAGCATCGCGCCATCGACGTAAACCTTTTGGTCCGCGATTCGAATGCGATCGCCGGGCATTCCGATCACCCGCTTCACGTAGTGCTGATGATCGTCGTAGGGAAACTTGAAAACAATCACGTCGCCGCGGCGGATGTCGCGGTACGGCAAAATGTGTTCGTACCACGCCCCGTGCCCGCCGAAAATAAATTTGTTCACGAGAAGATAGTCGCCAACGAGCAGAGTGCGCTCCATCGACGGCGAAGGAATCTTGAATGTCTGAACGATAAAGGTGGTGCCGAACAGCACGATCAGAATCGTGACGAGAAGTGATTCGATGTACTCGCGGAAAGTTCCTTGCTCGGTGGAATTGCTGGACGGTTTTGCGCCTTCGGCCACGTTCTCGGGCTGGACGTCAACCGTCATTGCAATCGTCACTCCTGCTGCGCCTTTGCCATCAGGCTATCGAGTGATTTGCGCGCGGCCGACTGTTCGGCCTCTTTCTTGCTTCGGCCTTCGGAGGCGGCGAGGCGCTCGCCGTCGAGCCAGGCTTCCACTTCGAATAACTTTTTGTGGTCGGGACCGCTTTCCTTCCGAACGCGATAGTCTACGCGTCCCAGAGCGTGCTGCTGCACCCACTCCTGCAGCGCCGATTTGTGATCCGATACGTGAAGCGGACCCTCCGCGCCTTTCAGCGCCGGCTCGAGCAGAGTTCGACGGATAAATTCGGAGGCGGCGTGCAAACCAGCGTCGAGATAAATTGCGGCGACCACGGCTTCGTAAGCGTCGGCAAGCAAGCTCTGCTTTTCCCGGCCTCCCGTCATTTCTTCGCCACGGCCGAGCCGCAGATGGCGGCCGATCGCGATGGCCTCCGCGGCGGAGCGAATAGAGGTGCCGCTGACAAGCCGGGAATGCGCCTTCGAAAGCTTGCCTGCGTCCCAGTCCGGAAAAGTTTTCAGCAAATACTCGCTCACGGCGAGGCCGATGACGCGATCGCCAAAAAATTCGAGCCGATCGTTGTCGTCCGGAGGCGGCGCGGCTTCGCGCTGGCGTGCCGAGCGGTGCGTCAGCGCCTGTTCGAGCCACTCCGGCCGCGTGAAATGATGACCGAGTGTTCGCTCGAACTGCGTCAGTTCTTCACCCGTCATCCAGAGCTCCTCGATTCCTGGCATTGAGACCAAATATTTACGGCTTCGCCGCCGGTGCCGCCGCTGCTTGCTGCTTCATTTGATCCGCCCGCTGCTTGCAGCGAGGCTGCAACTGGCCCGAGATAGATGCGCACTTGCCATAAGCATCGGCAGCCTCACCGAATCGCTTGAGCTGTTGTAGATCAACTCCCATCACGTATAGGTCGGTCGGATCCGGACTTTGCCCGGCCGTCGAAATTTTGAATTCCGCCAACGACTCGTCGTATTTTCCCTCGCGGAAATACACGAGTCCGAGACCGCTGTGCGCCTGCTCGGTCGCTGCCGCCTTTGCCTTCGCGAAGTCTTCGTCTGAAAGGGTCGTCGCCGGCTTCGGCATCGTGGCAAGCAGATCAAGCGCGTGCTTGAGTTCCTGCTCCGCTTTCTGGAGTTTGCGCTCCGAATCCATATCATTCGGGTCTGCGAAATGCGGCGCAACGAATCCCAATTGCACGAGGACGGATACGTCGTCGGCGTTTAGCGCGAGCGCCTTTTCGCCAGCGGCGTTCATCTTGGGAATATCCTGCTTCGCATAGTAGGCCTGAGTCAGCTTGGCATACACCGGCTCGTTGTATTTGCTCTGCGGATATTTCTGGACGAAATCTTCGCCGAGCTTGATTTGATCGGCTACGTCGTCAGCCTTCAGAGCCGAAAATGCTTTGTAGTCTGCTTCTTCCTGCGGGTTCACTTTCGGTGCTTCCGCAGGCGGCGTCTGAGCTCCGCCGGGCGCTGGTTTTTGTTGATCACCTTGCTGCTGAGTCTGCGCCGGCGCTGGTGCCGGCGTTTGCCCTGAACCCTGTGCCCGCGCCGGGCTAGCCGCAGCCACGCCAAGAATTAGACTGCAACACGCGATCCCGACGCCCGAGAATAAATTTCTCATCGCTGTCCCCTTTGCGTTTTGAGTCTGTGCATATCGTGCAATATATTCCATCAAAGTCTCGCGCGTTTTACGGCTTGTCGCTGCTAGGCGCTCTTGCGCCGCCGGACGGACTATACGGCGTGGATTGCCCGCGCTGTGCCGCTGCGCGGGCCGCGTCGGGCGCACCTGAAACTGCCAGCGCCGCGTCGTACTCCGTCAACGCTAAATCCCGATCGTCATGCAGGTCGTGAATTCGGCCCAAGTATACGTGCGTCCAAGCCAATGTCGCTGGATCAACCGGCACCGCGCCTGGCCCACTCGTCCTCGCGACAATCTCTTCGAAGAGTCTCTGCGCTTGCGTTGCCCGTCCCTGCAGCACAGACGCCATCGCGAGACCATACATCGCACGCGGCAAGCCTGGATGCTTCGCCAGTATGCCCTCGAACGTCGCCTGCGCCTCCGGCCCATTTTGCGCCGCAATCTTTTGATCCCCTGCCGCGAGATCTTGTTCCAATTGCGATTGTTCGGTCGCCGCCGGCGATTTCACCGGTTCAGTTTTCTCGGGCTGTTTCGCCGACGCGAATTTTACGTTTTTGAGCCGTTCCTTCTCATCGTCTAGGTCAATCCCTTTGACGAGGTCGGGGAAATAATAGTGCATCGCCGGGCCTTGTTTTTCGAATATTTTCAACTGCGTCACGATGGGCCGGACCAGGATCAGCCCCTCACTATCGTCTTCGGCCATGGCGGCTTCGAGTTCGGGAGGCGGCAGTTTCCGCAATCGCAGCTCAACAGCTTTCACCGCGCACTCGTCGAAAAGCCCGAAGAATTCTTCGCGATATTCCACCGGAAGTAGCGGCGCCTTTGCCGCGATTTCAAGCAGCGCCCGGTCCTTATCGATTTCCTTGCGCGAAGTCATGACGAGGGGATCGATTAGAAAATGAAGATATGCGTGACGAATATCGTCAAGCGGGATCTGCGATTCGGCGCCGACAACGATCGAGTAATGCTCGCCGTAATTCCGGAAATTTGTGCGGCTGCCGGCGAGCGGTTCGACGAACACCGTGAACGTCCGCCCGTTTGCGGGGCGCATCAACTCACGCAAATAACCAGCCTCCAGAAACAAAGCGCGTCGCACCGGCGACTCGTAACGATCCACTTCCTGCTCGTATTCCGTCGATTCGCGTAGCCAATCTCGATCCAGACGCGCTTCCTGATAGAAATTCGAAAGAACGATGTCAAAGCCCTCGAGCGTCAGCACGTCGGGAGGAAGGAGCTCGTGTTCGAGTTGGTAGGGAAAATGCGGAGGCGGTCCGATAACTAGGGCGAACGAGATATACCGCGAGAGCATTTCCGCCGGATCTTTCAACTCGTGATCGTGATAAAACTTCCGCAATGCGTCGGTGGCGGGTCCTTCCTGCTGCACGAGCCTCCGGTGAAGCGCCTCGCGTATGGGAAACCGGTTCAGTACGCTGGAGTTTGCGTCAAATCCCGAAGCGTCGAGCGCGCACATCACCGCGAATAATTGCTGGCTGCTTTCCACCGAAATGCCGCTCTCGGCATCGCCTTGAGGCGACGCTGGAGAGGATATGAACGCGACACAAGCGATCAGGGTCAATGCGGCGGCGATGATGCGTAGATTCATTTTCACGCAGCGGACTTGCCGGCTCCTTTTGGCTGTTTCGTGCGAATCGATTGCGCGAGGATTTCCTGAAGCGGTGCCGGGGACTACGACCCAGACTTTTCCCGCCGAACTCAGCCACCCCAAACTCTATCGAGTGAATAGAATAGAGTCAAGAAAGCACCATCGGCGGAAAAGTAGGAGGATTGACGCTCTGCGGTGGAATCGTGCCGATTATTTCAGCCGCGAACCATAACCCAATTCAACACGACGCGGCCGCCGGCGGTCGGACGGCCGAAACTCAATTGCGGACTGAATTTCGAGAAGAGTAAAAGCTGATCCAACTGCCGCCGAACACCCGGATCACTTGGGCCAGCCAAGATGACGTACGTCACAACTTGCCCTTGCTCGTTCAACGTGGCTTCGAGAATAAGGACGCCGTCAACTCCGTGAGCTTCGACTTCCGTGATTCCAGTTACCGGGAACGGCGCAAGGCTTTCCAGCCGCGCGGGCTGCATCAAGCTCGTCGGCAAATCATTTTGGATTACGCCAACTGGCACGCCAACGAGAATGCCTTGCACCGTAAACAGAAACGCAACCATCGCCGTTAGTACGCCGCCAGTAGCGGGCAACGCCATCGGCTCAAGAATGTTCTGGAACACAAGCGTGGCGCGGCGCCACAGGCGCAGCGGCCAATTCGCTCGCGAGCTAGCACGCGCGGCAGTCAATCGAATGCGCAGAGCGAGATCCGCGGGAGGCGCAGCCGGCTGCACGTGTGCGAGGCAAACAGAGAGACGCCGGTAACGTTCGAGTTGCTCTCGGCAATTCGCGCAGGAACTCACATGTTCGCGCACGTAAACGCGATCCGCAGGACGGATGGCTCCGTCGAGATACCCGGCGAGGAGGCGCTTAGCTGCGCGACAATTCATCGCGCACCTCCTCTTGCACGACGCGCCGCGAATCCCGGCGAAAATGAAACGTCGAGAGCAGGCGAGGAATGCAGAGCGGAAATCACCCGAGGCGAGTTCTCAACCATGCGGCCGTGCTCACTTGCCGCATGCACATCGGGCGCCTTCGCTTCATGATCTCCGCGAAGCAATGGGTCAAGCAGTTCGCGCAACGCGCGGCGGCCGCGCAGAATTCGCGATTTCACGGTGCCGACAGATACATCGAGAATCTCCGCGACTTCTTCATACGACAATCCCTCAAGATCACGCAAGATCACCGCGCTCCGAAAGACTTCGGGCACGGATTGCAGCGCGCGCCGAACCGCCAGTTGCGCCTCATGAGTCGCGAGCTTCTCGAACGGCGTGGCATCGAGGTCCTCGATTTCGTGCGCCTCGGCCGTTCCGTTCGTGTCATCGTCAATCGACACCTGATGGCTGTGGTGGCGCCAGCACCAACGCCGGTGGTTCAAGGCCTGGCGAACCGAAATGCGGTACAACCATGTCTTAAGGGAGCTACCGCGCCGGAAACCGCCAATTCCCCGAAAGACGCGCAGAAAGACTTCCTGGGTCACATCGGCGGCATCAGCTGCGTCGTAAAGGATTCCGTAAACGAGGTTATAAACTGGAGCGTGGTAGTAGGTAACAAGCCATTCGAATGCGGCGTCGGAGCCCGCCTGCAGCCCCGTGACAAGCTCCGCTTCATCACGGCCCCACGACAAACTTTGCGCGAGATCGGACATGGTTTGAGCCTCTCGCAGTGGCCGGGCAGCCTCACTTTGCCAGATTATAGCTTGCCCGTCCGGGTCTGCCGGCTGGAGGTCGCCCGCCTGAAGCTGAGCGCCTCTACTAGACTTAGACACCAACTGGCCTCTTGCAGTTCCAAGTATACCAGTAGTTTTTGTCCCGCCTGCTGCGGTGTCAGTCGCTCGCGGTGTCTATATGTGGTGTAGGTTACTGCGGATTTCTAGGCGGTGTCAAGGTGTCGGTGACACCGGGCGTGCGCCTTCGGTGTGAACACCGACGCCGCATGGCACCGCCTAGAAATGTCTTGACGGCTTTTCCCGCGCCGGGATGAGCCCGTGTGACACCGCCTAGAAATGGCGTGGGCGGCTTTCGGGCGCGGCGCTCGGG